>NZ_JAPJZK010000001.1:645833-968750 GCF_026309355.1 Spartinivicinus marinus | reverse complement strand
ATTAGCACCGCATTTAGGCAGTAAACCGCTTATGAGTAGAGCGCTATTTTTCAAGCAAAGATAATATTTGTTTATTCTGTGCCTTCATGTCTTCGCTGCCAATCTAACAGCTGCTCAATTTGCTCAATTAGCTCTTCCATGGCACCTGCCACTTTACGTCTTTCTTCTTTATTTTTTTCAGAAGCTTTTAATATGGTTTCCATATTATTACAAGCACTACGTAATAGAGGGACACCACAATAACGAGTAGCGCCATGTAGTTTGTGAACAACTTCCAGTAGCCTTGGCCATTGTTTATTACGATATAATGCTCTTATTTGTTCCTGTTCATTTTTTAAATTTTCAAACAGCATCGATAACATATCGTTGGCAAGATCTTCTTTTCCACCAGCTAACTTTATTCCTTCTGTTAAGTCTACTACTTTGGTTTCAGGTTCAGCATGACTTGTATCATTTAGATAATCCGTACCTTTAATAGGCGCTACATGTAAGCCTGTCCATTTTTTTATGATGTGTTGTAATTGATTTTCATTAATAGGCTTGGTCATGTAGTCATCCATGCCAGCTAGTAATAGCTGTTTTTTTTCTTCTGCCAGTGCGTGGGCGGTGAGTGCTATGATTGGAATGCGTCGCTCTGATAGTTCTCTTTCGCGGACTCTACGGGTTGTTTCCAGGCCGTCCATATGAGGCATTTGTACATCCATAAAAATAAGGTCAAAGTGGTATTGCTTGGTTTTAATAATCGCTTTAGTGCCTGAGTCTACCGCTGTTACTTTAGCTCCAAGGTCTTCTAGTAATGCAGTAACCAAGCGTAAATTGGCTGGGTTGTCATCTACTGCTAGTATATGTGGTTGGCGTGTAATAGCCTGGTTAATACGTCGGGCAATATTGCTTTGGCTGCCTTGAGGGAGTTTACTTTTCTCAAGTAATAAATAAGAAAGCGCTCGATATAGCCGGTTGTGACATAGAGGCTTAACAATGCAAAGAGCATTATTATGTTGGTCTAGTATATTATTAATTGCCTCTTCTTTATTGGTATGAGCCAAAATTACCAAATACTGTTTATTTTTATTGGCTGCTTTAATTAATGACCTTATTTTTTCTAAATCTAAATAAGCCGGGTGATGACTAACCACTAATGCATCATAGGTTTTTCCCTGGGCTTTGGCCTCTTGCGTTTTTTCTTCTAAGCAGGATTGATTAGCACAGCTATCAACATTTAAGTCATACTCAGAAAGTAGGTGAACAATTGCTTGTCTGGCAAGATCATGATGCTCCATTACTAGGACATGGGTATTGGAGAATGCAGGGAAATGCTCTTTTAAGGTAGGTTCATTAGCTTTTGGTACCGTTAAGGTAAACCAAAATGTAGAGCCTTTACCTAACTCACTTTCTACGCCTACTTCTCCCGACATCTGTTGTGCAAGTCGCTTGGAGATAACCAGACCAAGCCCAGTACCGCCAATATTTCGAGTAGTAGAGGTATCGGCTTGAGAAAAGGCTTTAAATAACTCCTTTTGCTGCTTGTTAGAAAGGCCTATACCCGTATCGGTAACACTGATTTTAATTGTTACAAGGTTATTTTTTTCATCTTCAAGCATGGCTCTCACAACAATAGAGCCGTCATTAGTAAATTTAATAGCATTACTGACCAGGTTGGTCAGAATTTGTTTTAACCGTAGGGGGTCTCCCATTAGGTGAATAGGCGTGTCAGAATAGATGAGAGGAATCAGTTCCAAAGATTTATCATGGGCACTGGGTGCTAAAATCGTTAGTACCTCTTCAACACTTTCTCTTAAATTGATAGGAATACTTTCCAGCTCTAATTTACCTGCTTCAATTTTTGAAAAGTCGAGCACATCATTAATGATCGATAGTAATCCTTCTGATGATTTTTGGATTGTACTGAGGTACTCAAATTGTCGATCATTGAGTTTGGAGCGCAGTAGCAAGTTAGTGAAACCAATAATACCATTTAGAGGCGTTCTAATTTCATGGCTCATGTTGGCAAGGAATTCTGATTTAATACGGCTTGCTTCTAGTGCTTCTTTACGAGCCATATCCAGTTCAATATTCTGGATTTCAATCGTTTCAAGGGTTTCTTGAAGGTCTTTGGTTGACTGTTCAATATTTTGTTGCATTTCCAACTGGCCACGTTGGAGTGATGCGACCATAGCGTTAATACCCGTTTCTAATGCCCGTAACTCGCCACCAGTGTTGGTGTTAATACGAGTATCCAGATTGCCTTCACGCATATGATTAACCGCACTAATTATTTTCATTAGCGGGCCTGTTATGTTTTGGCCCATTTTTAATGCTAAAAACAGGTTGATTAAAACTCCTGAAAGAATCAGTAAACCGCTAGCAAGGATGGTTTGATATTTTTTAATTTCAGTATTACTGCGAGAAAACTCAGCCATCAGCCACCCTAATAACACTTTTTCTCCTCCACTGCTAAGCGCTGTTTCAGTGTTAACAGGTGATAAAGTAGGTTTTGCATAAATGGGAGTGCTGATCAGTAGAGACTGCTTGTTTAAGGTATGAAAAGGACGGGTTAGAAAGTAGTTTTCCTGGCTGTCCTTAAATTGAATTTTTGGACCAGCATGGGCAAGGGCGACTTTAGTGTGGGAAAATAGACTGACTGATCTGACATCATTTTTTTCTAGTGCAGAGCTGGCAATCTCTTGAATAAGACTCAAATTATCTAATGATAAAGTATGTTCTGTGATTGGAATTAGTTGTTGAATAGTGGTTTGACTGCGTTCTAGCAATAAAGCATCTAAGTCGTTGATACGGGCTAAGGTAAAGAAAGTACCTAAAATCAGTGAAATACTAATAGTAGGAATCAAAGCAAGCGCCAAAACACGACTTTTTATACCTTGCTGCTTTAGCATAATAGATACGGTACCTTTAGTAAGCTGAACATACCCTGTGTTTTGGGTATACATCTAAGTATGACAGATCAGTATAATAAACTAGCTGCTTATGTTGAACAGATGTAACTTTATAGTTTTTCAATATTAACAGTTCTTCTGCTGACAGCTTATTATCGGAGAAGTTATAAATTCTAGATGAGGATAAAGCATGGCGGTAAATTATCCCACCATTGAGTCACTGGTTGGTAATACTCCTTTGGTTCGATTACAAAGATTGACGGGCAATACTACGAATCATGTACTCGTTAAGTTGGAGGGAAACAATCCAGCAGGTTCAGTCAAAGACCGCCCTGCATTAATGATGATTAATGAAGCGGAGCGACTGGGGGCAATTAAACCTAGTGATACACTTATTGAGGCAACTAGTGGTAATACAGGAATTGCCTTGGCGATGGCGGCTGCAATTAAAGGCTATCGAATGGTGTTAATTATGCCTGACAATATGAGTGAAGAACGACGCTCTGCTATGTCGGCCTATGGCGCAGAACTAATTAGTGTTAGCCAGGAACAAGGAATGGAAGGAGCGCGTGATTTAGCAGAGCAAATGGAACGAGAAGGCAAAGGCTTGGTGCTGAACCAGTTTGCTAATAAAGCAAACCCTTTAGCACATTATTTGGGTACAGGACCAGAAATATGGGAACAAACCCAAGGAGAAATCACCCACTTTATCAGTTCAATGGGGACCACTGGCACTATAATGGGAACCTCGCGCTATTTAAAGGAGCAGAATCCAGCAGTACAAATTATTGGTCTACAGCCAGCGGAAGGGGCCAGTATTCCAGGAATTCGGCGGTGGCCAAAAGCTTACTTACCAACTATTTTTGAACCTGAGCGTGTTGATCAGGTAATGGATATCACGCAGCAGGAAGCAGAAGTTGCAATGCGCAGGTTGGCTCAAGAAGAGGGCATCTTCTGTGGTGTATCCTCAGGTGGTGCAGTAGCCGCTGCATTGAAAATAGCTCAACAGGTTGAAAATGCGACGATTGTCGCCATTATTTGTGATCGAGGTGATCGGTATTTATCAACTGGTGTATTTAGTTCAAAATAATACCTGATAGTGTTCTCGTAACCAGGTGTTACGAGAATATTGCACTGACTACTTGCTACTCCTGCCTGTTAAATAGCCATTTAATAAACTTATACTCATTGCTTAGTCATAATTGACAAAAAATAAGTTAATATGGTTGGCTGTAATACTTAACTATTAACTTATCGCTAAGAAGGCTGTTTAGCGAAGCACTAATGTAGCTATCTGTAGTCTTATAAGCAGTAGTCATGTGAGCAGGTGCTTTTAAATGAAAACTATGGGTGTAGCAAAAATTAGCCAAGTGCATTATGACTTTTGTATATATTTCCACTAGTTATAACAAGAGGCCTTGAATGACATACGCTGAGGTTAAGTCAAAAATTTTAATAATACTCAGTTGATTTTCATTTGAATGATTATCAGGCAGTGCTTTCGTAATGGTTAAACAGGCTACTGGTGCATTCTTAATGACAGAATGCAACACTAGAACGGATCAGTGGATCACTCATGGTTAAAGTACGTGAAGAACACCCTATACATGAAGATGGTTCTGTCAATATTGACGCCTGGCTGTCTCGATTTAGTCAGGATGCCAATATTAAAGATATGGAGCAGGTTCGGCTGGCTTGTAGTATTAGTAAACAAGCGGAGTTAGAAGCAAGCTCAGAAAAAAATATTTGGGTTGAGGGTGCCAGCAGCTTTCGTACTGGGCTGGAGATGGCACAAATTCTTTCTGAATTAAATCTTGACCAGGAAAGCCTGATTGCCGCTATTCTCTATCGTGGTGTTAGAGAGCATAAATTACCGATTAAAAAGGTTAAAGAGCAATTTGGAGGACGTGTCGCCAAGCTAATTGAAGGTGTGCTAGGTATGGCGGCAATTAGTTCTTTACAAATGCATAACCGCAATAGAGTACTGGGTCAGGAGCATGGCCAATTAGATAAAGTACGGAAAATGCTGGTATCAGTGATTGATGATGTAAGAGTCGCACTGATTAAACTGGCTGAGCGGACCTGCGCAATCAGGGCTGTCAAACATGCTGATAAAGAAAAGCGACGGCGAGTGGCGCAAGAAGTATTTAATATCTATGCGCCTTTGGCTCATCGGTTGGGCATTGGTTATATCAAGTGGGAGCTGGAAGATCTTTCTTTTCGTTACTTGAAACCTCAAGATTATAAAAAAATTGCCCGGCTATTGGATGAACGGCGGGTCGATCGAGAACAATATATTGCTAATGCAATAAAAGCACTAAAAACATCGCTCACCGCAGCGGGCATAGAATCTGACATCACTGGGCGTGCAAAACATATTTATAGTATTTGGCGCAAAATGCGCCGTAAAGGTATTGAGTTTAGAGAAGTCTATGATGTCAGGGCTGTGAGAGTATTAGTGCCTGAAGTAAGAGACTGCTACGCCACATTAGGTATTATCCATTCCTTATGGAAGCATATCCCCAAAGAATTTGACGACTATATTGCCACACCAAAAGAAAATGGCTACCGGTCATTACATACGGCAGTTATAGGCCCTGATGGCAAAAATCTTGAAGTACAAATCCGCACTTATAACATGCATGAAGAAGCAGAAAAGGGGGTTTGTGCTCACTGGCTTTATAAGGGTACAGATATTAATTCTGCTAGTGATAGCTATGAAGAAAAAATTGCCTGGCTAAGGCAGGTACTGGAGTGGCATGAAGAAATTGGTGACATGGAGGATCTTGCTGATCAACTACGTGCTGATATTGAGCCTGATCGCATTTATGTATTTACCAAAGATGGTCATGTAGTTGATTTGTCTTTAGGAGCCACACCAATAGATTTTGCTTACCGAATTCATACTGAAGTGGGTAATACCTGTCGTGGAGCTAAAGTGGGTGGACGAATAGTGCCACTGAATCATACTTTGAGAACAGGTGATCAGGTTGAGATTTTAACAGGCCCAGGCGCTAGCCCAAGTCGGGACTGGTTAAACCCCAATTTAGGTTATGTTACAACGTCAAGAGCCAGAGCTAAAATTACCCATTGGTTTAAAGAGCAGGATCGGGAACATAATATTTTTGCTGGTCGAGCACAGCTTGAACGAGAGCTTAAGCGGTTGGCATTAAAAATTGAGGACTACGATGAGCTGGCCAGTAAAGTTAATTATCAAACAGCGGATGATATGTATGCAGCAGTGGGTGCTGGTGACTTAAAACAAAACCATGTCATTAATGCAGCACAGCAATTAGTAGAGCCTAAGGATGTCAAAGAGTTTGAGTTAAAAGCTCGCCCCAGTCAGCATAGTAAAGTTGTAGACAGTGATGTTATTGTGAGTGGTGTGGGTAATCTACTTACTCAAATGGCTGGCTGCTGCCACCCACTACCTGGCGATGATATTGTTGGATATATTACTGTTGGACGAGGCGTGACGATTCATCGTCAAGATTGCCCGACGGCATTGCAGCTTCAAGAAAAAGAGCCTGTGCGGTTTATTGAGGTTGGCTGGGTCAGTGAACAGGTAAACATATACCCTGTTAATGTATTGATAAAAGCTTACGACCGATCTGGCCTGCTACGAGATATTACGATTGTTTTGGCGAATGAGAAAGTCAATGTATTAGCTGTGAATACACAGTCAGATAAGGATGACAATTTAGCTGTGATGAAGCTAACTATTGAAGTAAGTAGTTTACAGGCATTAGGCAGGGTGTTAGCCAAAATTAATCAAGTATCCAATGTTATTGAAGTAGTTAGGGATAAACAGCACTGATGAACTTGATATGATAGGTATAGCTTTCACGAAGGTTTTTAGGGAGTTTTTTTGCCCTAAAAACCTCTTATTAGCCGTATAACCTGGTTGATTCTATGAAGTATACAACTGAAGATTTATTATATTTAATGCAGCGGTTACGAGACCCAGAACTAGGTTGCCCATGGGATATTAAACAAAGCTACCGGACAATTGTTCCTCATACGATAGAAGAGGCTTATGAGGTTGCAGATGCGATAGCTAAACAAGATTATGAGCACTTAGAAGAAGAGTTGGGTGACTTACTTTTTCAAGTTATTTTTTATGCTCAGCTGGCAAAAGAAGAGTCGCGGTTTAATTTTGAGAGTATCGTGAATCGCCTTGTAGAAAAGCTTATCCGTCGTCATCCGCATGTATTTCCTGAGGGAACATTAAGTTCTCAGCGCAGCCCAGAAGAGCAAATTAGTGAGCAACAAATAGCAGCTAGCTGGGAAAAAATTAAAACATTAGAAAAACAACAAGCCGCATCGGTAAAGAATAAACAAGAGCAGTATTTTATTGATGAGGTGCCTGTTGGGCTGCCAGCATTAATAAAAGCCTATAAATTACAAAAGCAAGCTTCAAAAGTGGGGTTTGATTGGGATGAGGTTAAACTGGTAATAGCCAAACTTAAAGAAGAACTTACTGAGTTAGAAACTGAGCTTGAAGTAGATAACCAGCACAATATTGAAGCCGAGCTAGGAGACTTGCTATTTTGTTGTGTAAACCTGGCACGGCATCTTAACGTTAATCCAGAGCAAGCCCTGGAGCAAACCAATAATAAGTTTATTAAGCGGTTTAGTTGGATAGAGCAGCAATTAACTAAGCAAGATAAAACATTAATGGACGCGACATTAAGTGAAATGGATTGGTTATGGAACCAAGCGAAAGAAAATAATCAAAACTAATATATGACTTTTAATGTATGTCAAAAAGTGTAACCCTAGTAAGTAATGCGCAGGCGAGTAATAGTAATAGATAGACGAGCAATAGAAGTAAGCGAGTAACAAATAGGAGAGTTTAATGAATGATTCACAGGCTGCACTGTGGAATGATGTTCATTTGCTGGGTGAGTTTCTTGGCCAGACAATAAAAAATGACTTAGGTGATGAGTTTTTAGGTAAAGTTGAGTGGATCAGACGGTTATCCAAATCTGAGCGTGCTGAAGGAGCACCTGATCATCAAGCGTTAGGTGAGGCGCTACAGCAATTGAGTGATGATGAGCTTTTGCCATTAGCTCGCGCATTTAGTCAGTTTCTCAATTTAGCTAATATTGCTGAACAATATCATACCATTTCACCTTTTTATCAAGATGAAACCATTCAAGCTAACCCCATTAATGCATTATTGCAAAAGCTTAAAGCCCAGCCCTTGAATAAACAGGTTATTACTGAGTCTATTGAGCAAATGGCAATTGAGCTGGTGTTAACTGCTCACCCGACAGAAGTCACTCGCCGTACATTAATTAAAAAACATGAAGCTATTTCAAATTGTTTAGCAGAAAAAGACAATGATGGTGATTCAGCTAAGCAAGAAAGTCTACACAACCGGCTAGCTCAATTAATTAGTCAAGCCTGGCATACTAATGAAATTCGACAGCATCGCCCTACTCCTGTAGATGAAGCCAAGTGGGGATTTGCAACGATTGAAAACTCATTGTGGTCAGCGGTACCTGCTTTTTGTCGGGTATTAACTAAGGAATTGGAAACAGTACTTGATATAAAGCTGACAAAACAGGTGATTCCTATTCGATTTGCTTCTTGGATGGGAGGGGATAGAGATGGTAACCCCAATGTAACTGCCAAGGTCACGGCTGAAGTGTTGCTGTTATCTCGCTGGATGGCTGCAGACTTATACTTAAGAGATATTCAGCTGCTAATTGATGAATTATCAATGGTGGTTTGCAGTGAGCCATTACGTGCAGAAGTGGGAGAAGCTAATGAGCCCTATCGTGCTCTATTAAAACAACTAAAACATCGCTTAAAAGCCACACTACTATGGGCTGAGCAATCATTAGATATACCCGTCAGTCCAAGTGAAGATGTGCTGCTTGACGACCAGGCGCTAATTCAGCCATTAGAATTATGTTATCAATCATTAGTTGATTGTGGCATGGAAATCATTGCAAATGGCCCGGTACTTGACACGCTATATCGAGCATATTGTTTTGGTCTGCATTTGGTTAAGTTGGACATTCGTCAAGAAGCAGGTCGTCATACCGAGGCTATTGCTGAGATTGTGAGTTATTTAGAGCTTGGTAATTATGCTGAGTGGGATGAACAACAAAAACAGCAGTTTTTATTGCAGGAACTATCTAGCAAAAGACCATTAATTCCAACCAAATGGCAACCCTCAGCAGCAACCCAAGAATTACTGGATACTTGTCGGGTAATTGCCGCACAGCCGGCAACTGCAATGGGGAGTTATGTAATTTCAATGGCCAGTCAGCCATCTGATGTCTTAGCTGTATTGCTGTTGCTCAAAGCAACTGATGTTGGCTTTAAAATACCTGTGGTGCCATTATTTGAAACGCTTGCTGATCTTGATCAGGCGGCTGAGAGTATTGATCGGTTATTAAGTGTTGAGTGGTATCAGCAGTATATTAATGGCTATCAGCAAGTCATGATTGGTTATTCTGACTCTGCTAAAGATGCAGGCTTTTTAACGGCGGCCTGGGCACAGTATCAGGCACAGGAAAAGCTGGTGCAGGTAGCCAGCAAGTATCAAGTTAAACTGGTACTTTTTCATGGTAGAGGTGGAACTATTGGACGTGGGGGTGGCCCAGCTCATGCCGCTATATTATCTCAGCCTCCTGGTTCACTGGACTATGGTATGCGGGTGACTGAGCAAGGAGAAATGATACGCTTCAAGTTTGGTCTACCTGATGTCGCCGTGAGAAGTATGGTGCTTTATTGGTGTGCTGCAATTGAGGCTAAACTGTTGCCACCGCCAGTTCCAGCTGATAACTGGCGTGATACTATGGCCAAAATAGCAAACAAGTCATTAAGTGTTTATCGAAAAACGGTAAAAGAAACACCTGACTTCGTTGATTATTTTCGTGCTGCTACTCCAGAACAAGAATTGGCAAAGTTACCGCTAGGCAGTCGCCCTGCTAAACGAAAACAAGCAGGTGGAATTGAAAGTTTGCGTGCTATCCCCTGGATTTTTGCCTGGACCCAAAACCGTTTAATGCTTCCTTCTTGGCTTGGAGCCGGAGAAGCGCTGGAGGCAGTGCTTGCTGAGTCTGGTCATGATACTTTAACGGAAATGATGACCCAGTGGCCTTTTTTTCGGGCCAGAGTTAACATGCTGGAAATGGTTCTGGCTAAAGCGGACTTAACCCTGGCAGCTCATTATGATGATCGCTTAGTACCTGTCGCATTAAAGCCACTGGGTGAGCAATTACAACAACAGTTGGCACATACGGCATCTGTTATTAAACAAATTACTGGATCAGAAGTGTTATTAGCTGATGACCCATGGGTGCAGCAGTCAATTGCACTAAGAAATCCATATACAGACCCGTTGAATGTACTACAAGTAGAGCTGCTCTACCGGGCTAGAAATAACCCTGAATCAGTAACAGATCTGATTGAGCAGGCGTTAATGGTTACGATAACAGGTATTGCAGCAGGGATGAGAAACACTGGTTGATAAATATTCACTCAAGACTGCTATTATTAGTTAGGGTGATTCTTGGTCAGGGAGAGGCTGGTATAACTTAAAACAGTTACAATTATTATAATTATAGTGCAGAGTTCATTATTACCATTTTGATTGATATCAGGTAGTGAGCAATACAAAAATAGTAAAATTGATCGCAAGGAGGCGCTCTCGTAAAAAAATTGTAAATTACAGTCGCAATTTATTCATTGTGAGCCATAATTTATTTCTGGAAGCTTTTTAAATGATAAATATAACAATCTAACGCCATGGTTTAGTTTAAGTAGGTCTGGGATAAGCCATGCATATTGCAACGCGAGTAAAACGTTACCTTGCTGCCAAGGGGGTCTCCTTTCAAACCTTGCAAATTAGGCGAGATGTGCCTTTCTTGGCTGCAATTAAACAGATAGGCATTCAGCCCCGACAGTTGGCTTTGCCTACTATGTATCGTATGAACCAGCAACAACTGATGGTAGTGAGAGGAGCTGATCAACTAGTTTCTCAATCTCAATTAGGTAAGTTGCTGGGGCATCCAGTAACACCGCTGACAGTGTCAGTAGTTAATAAAATATTTGCTGATTGTGAGCCTGGGGCGACACCTGCCTTAAGTGAGCCGTACCGCTTACGCTGTGTGATTGATAGTCAGTTGTTGTGTGCTGATAAAGTCTATTTTATTGCAGGGTGCTCTAGCGTTTTAATCGGTGTGGCTGTAGATGAGTTTAAGTTTTTAAACCCACATGCACTACTTGTTTCCTTCCCAGATGCAGCTATTGAAGAGAATGACCAGCAACAGTTTTCTGTGATTGACAAACCACTCACCTCTCATGCTTGTTGTTACTCAGATGTTTCAATGAGTAAGGGAGCTAATGGCTTAATGAATTGGCCTCAACAAAATGAACTAGTGGCTGAGCTGTTGACGGAAAAAAGTGATAATGCAGAGTTTGTTATCTCTCAGCTTAAACATGCACCAGGCATTAAAAAGCACTTAATTCAATATGTGAGCACTTTATCTAGAGATAATGATGCAACCGTTGCTGCAGAAGATTTTCATGACCTTGAGACAGTGATACAAAGCTTAACGCCAAAGGTTGCTGCTAATTTAACAATAGGCATACTCATTTTACAGCAGCTTAGAGCACCTATAAGAGGAGTAGTAGGTAAAGCCGCTTGGTGGCGTGTTGCCTTATACAGTGCTCGGCTTGCACAAAAAATTGCTGCTGAGTGCGACCAGTTGCAAAACAAACAACATACTGCCCATTTGTTAGGTTTAATTCATCAAATGGGTATCTTGGCAATAGGCCACTTTTACCCTCCAGAGTTTGTCTTATTAAATAAAATGGCGAACGCAAACCCTCGTGAACCAATTCGTAAACTGGCCAGTAAGCTAGTGCGCTTGGGGCAAGCAAATACTGTATTAAGAATGGGCTATCCAGCATTAGGAGCTTGTTTATTACTTAAGTGGGGATGGCCATCTCATTTGTGTGAAAGTATTGGTGCTCACCTCCAACCTGTCGAAGTGATTAAAAATGATAAGATGGCACTGCTCTTAAGTTTGGTTAACTGCTTATTGAGCGAGTACCAGATAGGATACCGAACCACAGGTGCCTCAAGTGATCATTATTGCCAAGCGCTCACCATATCTAAGCAGCTAGTACAGCAGCTAGCGAATGAAACACTTTGTGAATATCAGTGTTTAAGTCAGATTAACCATAGCCTCGTTGCTTGACGTTGGGATAAGAGGGATTGAGGCTTTTTTAGTCACAACATAAGTTTCAGGTAAACGCCAATAGGCCCTAGCCTTGTGTCGCCTGTGATACCTGTGTATCTTTGCAGAAAAATGATTTCACTACAAAGTTAGTCTTTGATGAGGCTATCAGTAGTTCTTTTAAACTACAGGAGCAATGACAACATGCGAGTTATTTTGCTGGGAGCACCAGGGGCAGGGAAAGGTACCCAGGCGCAAAATATTGTAAAACATTACAATATCCCACAAATTTCCACTGGAGACATGCTGCGTGCGGCAGTCAAAGCTGAAAGCCCATTAGGTCTTAAAGTTAAAGCAGTTATGGAGTCAGGTGGGTTAGTTTCTGATGATATCATTATAGATTTGGTTAAGGAGCGGATTGCTCAGCCAGACTGTAAAAACGGTTTTCTTTTTGATGGCTTCCCAAGAACTATTCCTCAAGCTGAAGCATTGGAGCAAGCTGGTATTAAAATCGATAATGTAGTAGAAATTGCTGTTGATGATGAAGAGATTGTTAAGCGCCTAACTGGGCGACGCATTCATGAGGCGAGTGGTCGTATATATCATTTGGTTTATAATCCATCAAAAGAGCCAAATAAAGATGATGTAACAGGTGAGCCTCTAATGCAAAGGGACGATGACACAGAAGAAACCGTTCGCCATCGTTTAAAAGTATATCATGAGCAAACAGCGCCTTTGATTGACTTTTATAAATCTAAGGCCGATCAGCCAGGTGCCGCTAAGTATGGCAAAATAAAAGGCACTGGCGAAGTAGATGAAATTCGTGAAGCTTTGTTTGGACTATTAGGCTAAATTCAGGCTTTTATGTAATCGATAAAGCCAGCCATTACCTGTTGGGATGGTTGGCTTTTTTGTTTCTATAAATAACTCATGCACTGATGGAAGGAATTTCAAGAGTAAATGACACAGCTAAGTAGGGACAAAGTTAAGTAGGGATAAAGTTAAGTAGGGGCAAAGTTGTTACCTTATTTTGTATATGGAACATCAGTTTTGCATACAGGGTGAATCTTGTGACATGAGTAAAATCATATACGGCTGTAGAGTGGCTTATTAAAGTATCTCATTCCAACTAATTACTTCCTTCACTAGTGTTTGTACTTCTCTTTTATATATTCAATACTAGTGGTTTTTAGGTGCGGCCACTTATAAGCCAATAAATAATAGGTAATTAGGGGGCTCTTAAATACTTCATGACTTGACTGCATTCTTCCCACCCTTGGTGATCAAAAATGAGATTTTATAAAAACCTGCCTAGCATTTACCTTTAGCTAGTTTGTTATCTTCGCATCCTTGTAAGCTTCAAAAAGAGTGTAAATGCAGTTTTTCTAAATACCTAGGGGCGATCTGCTTCTGTATCTCATCAACTCTATAGTCTTGCATAAAAAAGCGCTTTGCTGGAGGTATTTTATTAGCTCCAAACAAGGAGTCATGATTGGTATATTCATATTAGTAGACGATTGAATTATATTTTTTGGTTGAAATGCATACAGTTGGTTTGCTTTATTAATGCCTGAAAGGGTTAAAACTTGCTAACTACCACGTTGACAAAGTGACTTTATAGGCAGTTTTTATTTGTTTGAAGCAAAAGTTCTACAGAAAATGGTTGAAATCCACACGACACTCGTGTGTCAATGTTAGATAAAAGCGATGGAATTGATTAGAGGTAATAACTCCTCCTCATCACTTTAATTGTAAATTTCTTGTTATAGTGGAGTAATGTTTTCAGAATAGAAAGGCCTAGCTTACACGTTTTGCTTTAATTAGTTACCCCTAAACGGTTATTCTTTCATAAAATTCGTCATGGCCTAATCATTAGTCATTAGTCATTAGTCATTAGTCATTAGTCATTCGTGATTAGCTTCCTGTTGATTCTGAAATCTTACGATAGCATTGGTTTATTTGTATATTAAAGCAGTTTTGTTAATAAGGAGAGGAAGGTCAATCACTAAACTGAGTTCAATGGAAGACCGTGACCCATTAACTAGCGTATAGTATGTGAGTTTTAGAACATAAGACCCACCATTAAAAATGGTTTGTGACTAGCATAAAGAATGGTTTGCTTTCAATTACTATTAGCTCGGTTGTTTTACCCTGCTAGTAACGGCTTTTTGATAAAAAAATCTATCCATTGACATCTGTGTAGTATTTTGGTCCACAAAAAGTGAAACTACACTGATGATTATCTTTCAGTTTTAAGAAAACAGGTAATAGTTCGGTCGCACAAGGAGAAAATGGGAATAGGAATACTCTTTTATCAATTAAGTTAGCTACAAAGTCTCTGCTATTTTGGGATAGTCAGTGTTGTAGTAGCTTGCTTGTATGGCACAAGATATACGTTTTGTGAAAGATTCTTAAGAGTCGCTTTAGCTCATTACTCAATGAAGGAATACAGTTTGAAAATGAAACTTACTCGATAGTTCTTTCTCTTACCGCTATAAACGTGCAGTTGAAGATGCCTGTTTTAACAAGCTAATTCTGTGTTAGGGAGTAGACTAAATGATGTGTAAATGTGTTCCTTACACGATATAAAAGGGCTGATTGCTGTTTTGATAAAGCAAGTCGGCAGGCAAAAGTGTGGCTTGTGTTTGTTGCATCATAAAGTAAAGAGCCAGAATTTTATTGAACGATTTAGCTGATACTATTAATCTAGTGTTCAACTTTTAAACTAGAAAGCCTCTAGATTGCTGGTTTGCAGGGAATAAATGCTTTAGTAAACTACTGTTCAGATATACATCTTTTTACTGGTCTGTTATCAAAAGTATTCAGTAATCAGCGCCTCTAAGAGAATTACTTATTAGATAAATTGTCCTAATGACATTGTGAATACAAAGTTTTTTAACTTTCTTACAGAGAAAGGATCATAGTTAGTATTTAACTTTTTGCCGACTCATTTGAGAAAGTGACTAATAGAGGTATTAGCTTGGGTTGCTAGCAATAGTACGATTGAAGTAATGGCTTTAGCCCGCGTAGATCAAGGCCATCACTGTTTATAAATTGTAATAGCCTGGTAGTTCTTTAATTGATGGAAGTCTCTAAAATAATCATGTCACTGATAAATGAAATTGGCTTTTATCGAGAAAGTGGGTTTAAGCTTGCCAACTTTTAAGGGGGATTTGGTATGAAATCTACTGCTGATAGTTCAAAAAAACAAAATTAAGTAAAAAAAGGGTGAAAAATTTCTTAGATTTAAATATTATTCGCACTTTAACTATTGGGTAAGCACTTTTTGTGCTATGTTTTTATTGATAACTCTAATTTGATTCCTGCTCAGGAGATTTAAAATGGCGAGAGGCAGAAAACCTTCAGCAAAGTCCGCAGAGGCTGCTCAACCAAAACGTCGTGGCCGTCCACCAAAAGCGGCAGCAGCAAAAGCAAAAGCTACTTCTACCGCTAAAGTAAAAGCAGTAGCAAAGCCAAGTTTAGCTAAAGTTGAAAATGAAGTAGCAAAAGCTGAACAGCACGTTGCAACTTTACAAGCTAAATTGGCTGATGAGAAACAAAAAGTTGCTGATGCAAGAGCGCAAGTAAAAGTAAAAGCAACTGCTACAAATAAAGCCAGAGTAGAAAAAGCAGTGCAAAAAGTTGCTGACATTAATGAAAAGATTAAGTCAGCTAAAGAAACACTTAAAGCTGCTAAGTTTCAAGAAAAAGTAGCAACTGTAAAAGCAAAAGAGCAGGAAGCTGAAGAAGCAATGCAGCAGCGAGTTGAAGAATATCGCGCAGCACTTGCTGAAAAGTCAGCGGCTGATCTGGCTAAAGCAGTAAAAGCGTTTGAAGAAAAATGGTTAAAGTCTCGCAATAAAGCTGATAAAGCGAAAGTAGATAAGCAAGCTAAAACCGAAGCGACAAAACTGAAGCAAGCGGTTAAAAAGATCGCAGCAAAAGCTGCTCAACTTGAAAAAACAGCAGCTAAAAAAGCAAAAACTACTACAGGACGTCGTGGTCGCCCAGCTAAATCAAGCACGGCAACTGCAGCAGCACCAAAACGTCGCGGTCGTCCACCAAAAGCAAGCACAGCAACTGCTGCACCTAAAAAACGGGGCCGTCCAGCTAAAGCAACTACCACAACTGCAGCAGCGCCAAAACGTCGCGGTCGTCCACCAAAAGCAGCTTCTGCAACAACTGCTACTGCAGCACCAAAACGTCGTGGTCGCCCACCAAAAGCAGCTTCTGCAACTACTGCTGCACCTAAAAAGCGTGGTCGTCCAGCTAAAGCTGCAAGTACAACTACCGCTGCAGCTAAAAAGCGCGGTCGTCCAGCTAAAGCTGCAAGTGCAACGACAGCTGCACCAAAAAAACGTGGCCGCCCAGCAAAAGCTAAAGCTGCAAAAGCAGCAGCATCTGCTCAACCAAAGCGTCGTGGTCGTCCACCTAAAAAAGCATCTTAGTGCTTAATGCTGAACGAGTCTCTTCGTTTATTGCAGACCATTTATAACTGAGCATATTTTATTTAAGGCCCGTAAGGGCCTTTTTTTGGTTTTACTACATACTTTGTACAAGTAAAAACCCACTAGTTGTTAAGTAAAGTTTTTTTAGGAAAGCAGAATTGTTACGTTTACTATAGAGGCCTGTTTGGAGAAAAAAGATTAATGGCTAAACTGCTAGCACTAGATACTGCAACTGAGGCCTGCTCCGTTGCTTTAGCCTTAAATGGTAATATTACAGAACACTTTGAAATCATTCCAAGAGAGCACAGCCAAAAAATTCTCCCAATGATTGATAAGCTATTAGCTACCGCTGGCTTAACTATCAAGCAACTTGATGGCATTGCATTTGGTTGTGGTCCAGGCGCTTTTACAGGGCTGAGGATTGCGGCAGGCATTACCCAAGGGCTGTCTTATGCTGCTGATTTACCTGTTATTCCTGTTTCAAACTTAGCAGCACTAGCACATTATGGTATGCGACAATATCAAGTTGATTCAGTGCTATGTGCTATAGATGCCCGAATGGATGAAGTGTATTGGGCTCAATACATCTTACAAAATAATCAATTGACCTTGTTAGGAGAGGAGGCTGTTAAAGCGCCAGAACAAGTTGAAATTGTTCAACCTGAACGCAACTGGATTGGTGTAGGGACTGGTTGGAAGTATCATGAAATACTCCATGCCAAGCTGACAGACTATTACATTAATGAGTATCCTCATGCCTATGATATAGCTGCAATTGCAACCCCATTATTTGAACAAGGTAAAACTGTGAGCAGTGAGCAGGCTTTACCAGTTTACTTGCGAGATAATGTCGCTAAGAAAAAAAGCGAACAGAAGTAGAGCATCTGGTTATTTCGGATACTTGTTATAATTTACCTTAACTGGCTATATTCATGGACTTTCTACAAATTATCATCCTTGCATTAATTCAAGGTATTACGGAGTTCTTACCTATTTCAAGCTCTGGGCATCTGGTGCTTCCTGCTCAACTACTTGACTGGCAAGACCAAGGCAATGCGTTTGATGTGGCTGTACATGTTGGTACTTTGTTAGCAGTTTGTATTTACTTTTGGAGTGATATCAAAGCGCTTTGGTTAGGGTGGACAGCTTCCTTAATAAAAAAACAACCAAGCCATGAAGCCACATTAAGTTGGTGCATTATTTGGGCCACACTGCCTGCATTATTGTTTGGTGGTGTACTCTCGTTGCTAGGCTGGGATGAAAAACTTCGTTCTACGCTAGTGATTGCAACAACTACTATTGTTTTTGGGTTGTTGCTTTGGCAGTCGGAGCTGAAAGGAAAAAAGACCCGAGAGCTAACAGAAATGACTATATATCTGGCGTTGTTAATCGGTTTTGCTCAGGCGCTGGCTTTAATTCCAGGAACTTCCCGGTCGGGTATTACCATTACCATTGCGTTATTTTTAGGATTTAACCGTTCTGCTGCAGCGCGCTTTTCTTTCTTATTATCAATACCTGTAATATTAGCTGCAGGCACGTTGAAAATACTACAACTGGTGGCTGCTGCTGAACCTGTAGCCTGGGATGTGCTGATTTATGGTGCAGTAATTGCGGGTGTGAGTGCCTTTTTGTGTATTCATTGGTTCTTAGGCTTTATTAACCGAATAGGCTTATTGCCATTTGTCATTTATCGGTTATTACTGGGTATTGTTTTATTTTGCTTGTACTTTGCTGTTGAGTTTTAACTAATTGTGGTTTAGTCATCAAATGTCTGATATAGAAATAGCGGTTATTTGTCATGAAACAAGCCGTACCCATCAAGCAGAACAAATAGCAAAGCAACTGTCTTGTCCTTATTTGGGAGTAACAACCTCATCTCAGTTAACTACACCTGATTTAGTTATTGAGGTAACCGGCGAAGGTATAGTTTTAGCGGAAACTGGCAAAAAGTCAGCTAACCCCATAAAAGTGGATTTTATTTCGGGAGCTTTAGCGCATAGAAGAAAATATGGGGGAGGGAAAAGTCAGTCAATTGCAAAAGCGGTGGGTTTAAATAAAGCTAAAAAGTTACAAGTTCTTGATGCAACTGCTGGCCTAGGACGAGATGCTTTCGTTTTAGCTTGTTTAGGCTGTCAAGTAACACTGCTGGAGCGATCGAAGGTTGTTCACTTATTGTTGACTGATGGTCTTAATAGAGCAGCAACTGATTTGGATGTCGCTAGTATTATTAATCAGTTACAACTGCTTTGTGTTGATGCCAAAGACTATTTTCAAGAGTTATTACAGCTAACTGATCAATTTGATGTGGTCTATTTAGACCCTATGTTTCCCCATCGAGAAAAAAGCGCCAAAGTCAAAAAGGAAATGTGGATATTTCAAAAGTTGTTAGGTCAAGATTTAGATGCAGACTATTTGCTGGATGCAGCTATTGCAATTGCAAAATACCGTGTGGTCGTCAAAAGACCAAAACTTGCACCTTATTTGGCGGATAAAGCTCCAACTTATCAGCTAATAGGTAAGTCTGGTCGTTTTGATGTTTATGTGAATAAAGCATTTGGTAGCTAGTGGCCCATGTGCAAAATAAGGTAACAGATTCTTCTCCATTTACCCTCTGGCTGTGTTATTTTTTCTTGACGTAGGCCCGCTATGCCTGCAAAAAAAGCGCCTTACCAGAAAATAAATGGCTTTGAAATCTGTTGCCCAGTTTTACGCATGGATCAGGATCACTAGTTAACAGGCTTAAATTCACTTTCAGTTAAATGAAGAATACTATAACGAATATCGGGCGGTAGTATTCTTTTAGCGGCTAGGCCAATATCATAGAGTGCTTTATCAAAGCATAAAGCACTGCTGTTACCAATTGTAATGACATGTTTATCCTTGAGTGTTCGAATAAGATTACGAAACAATGTTTTGTCAAAAAACTCGGGAGCATTAATACCCTGAACCAGAGAAAGACGCTGGGCAATATTCTGGCACTGGGTTTCTAACATGTGAGCATCAAGTGTCTCACTGCCTGCTTTTAATAGCACACTAATGACCAAATAAAACCGTTCTAGCATCTGGCTAATGGCTTTAGCCAGCAGGCTTAACTGTATAAACTCGACAGTGTTTGGGGCTGAACGTACCAATTTGTCGTTTTCCTGGCTTACCAACTTTAGTTGTTTTAAACAACTAATACTGTTCTCAATTTCTGCTTTCACCTGTTGTTCCGGCCAAATTAAAAACAGCTCAGTCTTTAAATAAGGGTAAAGCGTAACACAGGCTTTTATTAAGTCATCACGAATTTGATAAGGACTATTGATGAAGAAACAACTGACTAAGGATGGAAGGGCAAATAAATGTAAGATGTTATTGCGATAATAGGTCATGACCACCGCATTTTTTTCACTTAACGTGACAACATCACCCAGCGCATCTGTATGCGTGTGAATAAGCTTCATTGACTCCACATATTGTGTCATTGACTGTCTTGTTTGGTCTGGCAAAGTAACTTTTTCACTGTAGGGCAATTGTTTTAACAGCGTTAAGTAAAAGTCGAGTGAAAAGTATAGGGTGTTTTTATCAAGTGCTTGTCTGGGTGTAGAAAGTAGAGCCATTGCTATCAGGTTAACTGGATTGACTGAAGCTGCGGCGTTAATACGTTGGATTAATTGGGTAGCTAACGTATTTGTGGCTGGGTTTAACCATTCAGGTTTGGCTGCTTTTGCTAAAGTATAATCATACCAATTAGGTTGTTGCTCTGTTAAAAAATCACTTAGGAGTAGTGGTGATGAAAAGTTTACTGTCACTTTGCCAAGAGTTCGTTTTAAATTGGCCAGTGTACGAAAAACATCCAGAGGAGACTCTTTTTTCTTAGACTTGCCTCGTAATTCACCTAAATAGGTTTTAACTTCTAGAACATTTTCATAGCCAATATATACAGGAATAAAAACGATGGGTCTTCTATTGTCGCGCAAATAGCTACGAATAGTGAGTGCGAGCATCCCGGTTTTAGGTGTTATACAGCGCCCGGTACGGCTACGTCCACCTTCAATGAAGTACTCAGTTGGAAAGCCTTTAACAAACAATGTATGTAAATATTCGTTAAATACAGCAGTATAAAGTTGATTGCCTTTAAACTGCCGACGAATAAAAAAAGCGCCACTCCTTCGAAGTAAACCACCAATCACTGGCATGTTAAGATTAATACCCGCAGCAATATGCGGTGGTGTTAAGCCCTGCTTAAATAAAACATAGGATAATAATAAGTAGTCAATATGACTGCGGTGACAAGGCACGTAGATTATTTCATGGTCTTTTGCTAGTGCCTTAATCGGTTCTAAATGGTTGACTTCAATACCATGGTAGACTTTGTTCCAAAACCATGTGAGAGTAATATCAAGCAAGCGAATAGCTGCATAACTGAAGTCAGAAGCGATTTCTTTACCATAATATTGAGCCTTGGCTTTGGCTTTTTGGTAATCAACCCCTTTTTCTTTTACTTCATTATTTATAGCATCTATGACTAATGGAGCATGGAGGAGGGAGTTTACCAGGCTATGACGATGTGATAAGTCAGGTCCAACCACTGAGGTGCGTAGTTGTCTGAAATGCACGCGTAAAATTCTGGCGACTTTTCGTTGAGTGCGGCTTTCTCCTAATTCGTTATTAACAATGTCGCGCAGTGACATAGGAGGATTAAAGTGCACTATGGTTTGCCTGCCATGAATAATAATAGTTAACAGCTTTTTAAAGCGGCTGGCTACTTGGAAGTTATAGGCAAATAAAAGTTTGAGGGCTGACAGCTCTTTATCGGGCGAGCGTCCCCAGAAAACGGATACAGGCACAAGTAGTACATCAAGAGCGGCATTATTTTGTACCTGATAGATCAGTTGCTTTAATTGCTCAGGTAAGCTTGCATCTTCTCGTTTAAAAAGAACCCCTTTAAGTTGGGTTAAAAAAAAGTGAGCTGGCTGTTCTGCGGTTAGGTTAGGAAGTAACTCTGATGGCTTTGGCAATTGTGCTCTAATACATTCTTGTTCAACCAGTAAAAAATCAGATAAAGATGAGTTGCGAAATACATAGCAAACAGGTGTATTGGGAGGCAGCTTAAGTTGTTCAGCTGAACCATTATGTACTTCAACTTTAACCCAAAACGAAATTAACTTGCGTAGTACCGCTAATAAAAATTGAGAGCTTCTAATTAATTTTTCCATAATATACTTTTAAAAATGGCTGTTCTATTACTATCTAGCAACATAAGTACAAAGCCATATGCTCAAACTGTAATCTGTAGCCTTCATAACAATTTTTAGGGTAAGCCTGTTGTTTGTCTGACTTTGAATGGCAGTGTAAAGAGAGTGGCTGTTTTTCCTGTTAAATACTTACTATGTTAAACATCCTGCCAAGTAACGGGGCCTTCTCCAAATTCACTAATTTGCCACCACTCATCCTCATTATTTTTTCCTTCCTCCCAAAAGTTGCCATTACAACGAACTTCTACGTTTAATGTTTGGTATGCATCTCGGGCGCAGTCAATGTCTGTTTTCCATGGGGAATCTGAGGAGTTAAACCAAATACTGGAAAAGAAGCGACCGGCTGCCTTTTCAACAATTAAAATGGGGACTGCATGGGGGCCTATCATCCCAAAGTAGTGGTGACTCCGCCCATGGCTATTGGTAGCGGTTAAATTGTCAAAGCGCTTTTCAAGCCAGTTTAAAATAGCATCTAAATTGGTAGTTTTAAGGTACACTTCTATATCAGGCTGCCGCATAATTTAGTCTCTAAACAACATCTGTAATATTCTGCCAACACAAAGCCCCAAATATCCAGTTAGTGCAATAATACTGCTGATTGCTAAACCAACCAGCCCTATTATAAAACAGTTGTAACTATAATGTGGGCTAATCCAGTGCTTCTGTACCGCAACAAGTAGTAAGCCACTTACGCCAAACAGGGCAGCACCGACTAAAAAAATACTCAGAAAACGCTTGGGATTTTGACTAACAACTAGTAACTGTTGTTTGAAATGGGGTGTTTTCATGTTGAAATCATCCCTATGATTAGATTTACTATTTAGTTTGGCACATTGGCTATTAAAATGTATCTGTGTTGTAAAACTGTCACCCCAATCACCTATTATTTATAAGCTCATGGGGCTGGTCTGTTGCTACTAGCGTTGTTATTTGGTGAAGAGCTTGCTCAGTATCTTTTCATACATAGCCGACAGTAAGTCCAAATCGGCCACTTTCACGCACTCATTTATTTTATGAATGGTTGCGTTAGACGGGCCAAGCTCAATGACTTCTGTACCTGTTGGGGCAATAAAACGACCATCAGAAGTACCACCAGCAGTTGAAACGGTAGGTTTGTAGCCTGTTACTTCTTCTACTGCACTGACAGTTGCAGGTAATAAATGACCATGATCTGTTAAAAAGGGTAGGCCAAATAGGCTCCATTCAATATGGAAATCAAGTTGGTGTTGTTTGAAAATATACTCCACTCGTTGTTGAAGTGACTCAGCTGTACTTTCAGTAGAAAAGCGGAAATTAAACTGCACTGAGAGCTCACCAGGAACGACATTGGTTGCACCAGTACCAGCACTGATATTAGAAATTTGAAAGCTAGTCGGGGGGAAATACTCATTACCCTGGTCCCACTCATGGGCAGCAAGCTCAGCCAATGCAGGTGCTGCTAAATGGATAGGATTTTTCACCAGGTGAGGGTAGGCCACATGCCCTTGCACACCATTAACAGTCAAAATGGCACCTAACGAACCTCGTCGGCCATTTTTAATAACGTCACCTACAAACTCTGTACTTGATGGCTCCCCTACAATACACCAGTCAATATGCTCTCCCCTGGCTTGTAAATGTTCTACCACTTTAACGGTGCCATTTTTAGCAGGGCCTTCCTCATCGCTGGTGATTAAAAATGCAATGGAACCATGCTCTTCTAAATCAGGGGTTTCAGCTAGAAACCGTTCACAGGCTGTGATCATTGCAGCCAATGAGCCTTTCATGTCCGCAGCTCCCCGTCCATATAAGATCCCATCAGTGATGGTTGGCTCAAATGGAGGGTATTGCCAGCTGGATTCTGGCCCGGTAGGCACCACATCAGTATGGCCAGCAAAGGCTAATACAGGGCCTTTTTCACCTAGCCTTAACCAGACATTATCAACGTCTTCAAAGCGAAGCCGCTCTACGGTGAAACCAAGCGTTGCCAAGCGCATAATCATTATTTCCTGACAGTTGGCATCATTAGGAGTAATGGATGGTTGTTGAATTAGTTCTTTGGCTAGTTCAACGGTTGGGCTGAGTTGGCTCATAAGGTAAGACAGACGCCTTTTAAATAGAGTTATTTGATAATTAATAAGCTAACTGGCAGGTTTTTGCTACTCAGTTTTTTCTTTGTATTCACAAAGGTCTTCAATAATACATGAATTACACATGGGCTTACGGGCTTTACACACATAACGTCCGTGGAGAATTAACCAGTGATGGGCATCCAGTAAAAACTCTTTTGGTACTACTTTTAGTAGCTTCTTTTCCACTTCAAGTACATTTTTACCCGGTGCTAAATTAGTACGGTTACTGACGCGAAATATATGGGTATCAACTGCCATGGCCGGTTGTCGAAAAGCAGTATTGAGAATGACATTCGCTGTTTTACGGCCAACACCAGGTAGTGCCTCAAGCGCTTCTCTAGTGTCAGGTACCTGAGAATCGTGTTGGGTCATTAATATTTTGCAGGTTTTAATAATGTTCTCAGCTTTAGCATTATATAAACCAATGGTTTTAATATATTGCTTAAGTCCTTCAACCCCTAGTGCAAAGATTGTTTCAGGAGTATTTGCAACGGGAAATAAAATTTTCGTTGCCTTATTAACACCTACATCAGTGGCTTGAGCTGATAAAATAACGGCAATTAACAGCTCAAAAGAACTGGAATATTCCAGCTCAGTGGTAGGGTTAGGATTTTGGGCTTGCAGACGGGAAAAAATGTCGTGGCGCTTTTGCTTGTTCATATTCAGGCTAACTATACATCACTTCATATTATTAGAGCTGTAAACATCATCTGAAGTGCAGCTTGGCCTTTAGAATATATTGCGAAAGAGTATTTTTTGCTTCATCTCTCTAAGGTTGTCGCAAAAGTTAGCGGATATGGGGTGACAGAGTGTTCTGTAGCTAAGGCATGGAAGCCTTTTTAGCTCTTGATGGGCCAGGGAGGGTACTTCAAGAGCGGCGGAAGAATACGCTGTTATCTCATATCAGACACTAGTCTTATTTTTTACACCCTTATGACACTCTCATGAATAGTTATCAGAAGATATTTACAGGTTTTAGCTAATCTGGCCCGTTACTCTAACGCGTTTGCTGCCCGTTGCAACTTCTTTTGAGGCTTTCGCTGCCTGGTGAGCATCAATCAGGTTTTTAATCGCAATAAAAAAGCCCATAAAAACAAATGCGCCGGGTGGTAATACAGCAAACAGAAACTTTTTGTAGTCAGCAATTAGGGTAATGGTCCAGTTTTCGGCAATGTTACCAAATAGCAGGTGCATATTGGCAAATAAAGTACCCTGGCCAACAGCTTCACGCACGGCACCTAATAGAATGAGCACTAGAGCAAAGCCTGTACCCATCATCAAACCATCTAAAATAGAGGGAAGTGGCGAGTGCTTGGAAGCAAATGCATCAGCTCGACCAAGTACAGTACAGTTGGTGACAATCAAAGGAATAAACAAGCCAAGAATTTGGTACAACTCATAAGTAAAAGCCTGCATTAAAAGCTCTACACAACTGGTAAAGGCAGCAATGATCATCACAAATGCAGGCAGACGAATCGCTTCAGTTACATGATTTCGAATGAGTGAGACAGCCAGGTTTGAGCAGGTAAGTACGATTAATGTTGCAAAACCAAGTCCAATAGCATTAACCACACTATTAGAAACACCAAGCAAGGGACATAGCCCTAGGAGCTGAACCAAGGCTGGGTTATTTTTCCAGAGCCCCTCAACAGCAATGGTTTTTGGGTCTGCACTAGCCATGGTTTGCTTCCTCTAGTTTTTTCGCACCTTCCTGAAACAACGTGGTTTGGTGTTCATTAAAATAGTCCAGTGAACGTTTCACTGCTGCTACCACAGCCCTAGGGGTAATAGTCGCCCCTGTGAATTGATCAAATTCACCACTATCTTTTTTCACCGCCCAGCCATCTTCCGTAGGATTTAATAAGGATTTGCCTGCAAAGTTATCAATCCAGCTGGATACTTTAATGTCAATAGCATCACCCAACCCTGGGGTTTCTTTATGAGCAATTACTCGGGTGCCAGTGAGCTGGCCAGAACGGTCAATACCCACTAATAAATCAATACGACCGTTATATCCATCAGGTGCTGCTACTGGAATAACCACGGCAGCTGGCTGCTGTCCTTTAAACGCCACATACACTTTGAATGGCTGGTGTTGACTAATTAGAGGCTCTGCTGGTTGGGTGACATAGGTGTGCAGTAAGTCATTATCATAGTAACGCTGGGGCAGAATATCTGCTAAAGCACGTTGTTCGCTGGCTCGAATTTGCGCTGCAATCCGATCCTGAGTGAAAACAAAAGTCAGGGCAATTAGACCTACTGTGAGCGTAGCAAATATACCAAGGCGTAAACTGTTATTACTAATGGCTTTGGCAAGTAGACTCATCGAAAACAATCCCTAGTCTGATTTAGCTAGGCCACGGTTGGGCTTTTTGTGGCCATAGGTTCGAGGCTGAGTGTAATAATCAATGGTGGGTGCAGCCATATTCATGAGTAATACAGCAAAGGCTACACCATCAGGGTAGCCTCCCCAGGCTCTGATAATATAAGTAAGTACACCAATGCTGGCACCAAATACTATTCGACCCTTTTTGCTGGTTGCTGAGCTGACAGGGTCTGTGACAATAAAAAAGGCACCTAACATCGTTGCACCACTTAGCAAGTGAAACAGTGGCCCGCCATGACTATCGGAGCCTTCTCCCCCATAAAACAGCAGTGACATAACAAATAAGGCAGCTAGCATGGCAACGGGTGCATGCCAGGTAAAGACCTTTTTAACCAACAGGAAGATTCCACCCGCTAAAAACGCCAGGTTAACCCAGGTCCAGCCAACCCCTGCATAGCCTTCCAATAAAGGTGTCTGCTGCCATAGCTCGAGCAATGTTAAGCTGGTATTGGTTTTAACAACATCCAGGGGGGTTGCTCCGGTAAAGCTGTCAACAGTGTTACTGCCAATAGCTGGGAACCAAAAGCTCAAACTATCTATTAGTGAGGGGGTAGCTAAATTACCTTCGATGCCTTTGGGCGATAGCCAGGTGGTCATCTCTACTGGGAAAGAAATCAGTAGTAGTACATAGCCCAACATAGCAGGGTTGAAAGGGTTATAGCCAAGTCCACCATAAAGTTGTTTGCCAATAATAATGGCGAAACTACAGCCAATTAAGGTTAGCCACCAAGGGGCAGTTGGAGGTATTGCGAGTGCTAGCAGAAAAGCAGTTACAATTGCACTGTAGTCTTTTAAATAATATTGAATGGGGCGGTTACGAAGCTTGAGCACCAGTGCTTCACTACCCAGTGCAATTGCGTTTGCCCAGGCTAAGTTGATTAATACCCCATAACCAAAGAAGAAGCAGTTAGCCAGGATGCCTGGTACTAAAGCAAGTAATACCCATTGCATTACCTTGGCACTTTGGTTCTGGCTGTGGGTATGAGGTGAAGACATACGAATTAATGACATAGGACTTTAAACCTCTGTTTCAGGAGCTTTGCTAGCCAGGTAGTCTGCTAAGGCTTGTTCTGCTGTGGCTAGCTCTTGCTCTGCTTGGCTGGTTGCCTGAGTCAATTTTGCTAGATCGGCCAGACCTTCTGCCTCTGCTTGCTCTAAAGAGCGCTTTGCTTTTTTCGCGTTAGCTTTTGCCATTGCCACCTGAATTTTTAGCTTTTTCTCACCCTCATCCAGTGGTGCTTTCTTCTTGACAGGTTTGGTTGCTTCGTTTTCAGGAGTAGCTTGCGCGGCGCTTGAGGATTCTTCAGTTTGGCTGGCCAGGTAAGAGCTGAGGGCATCCTCTGCTTGATTAACGGTTTGTTGGTTTGCTGCTACTTCTGCTTTTAATGCCTCTTCTTGCTCAGAGCCAGCTTCTGCTGCTTTAGCGTAGCTTCGTTCGGACTTTTTCAAAGCGGCTTTAGCCATTGCCAGCTCAATAGAGAGCTTCTTGTGCTGCTCATCTTTAACAGGCTGCTTTTTCGCAAGCTTTGCTGGTTCTACAGGAGGGGAAGCATCTTGGTTGGAAAGCTTAGCCAGCTCTGCTTCTGTGTCAGAAGCAATTTTTTGTTGTGCAGCTAATTCCTGCTCGAAGCTGGTTATATCCTCGCCTTGTTCTGCTTGATCGATAGCGCGCTTGGCTTTCTTTAGTGCAGCATTAGCCATGGCCAGTTTGATTTTCAGAGCTTTTTCTTCTGCACTGGGTTTTGGTTTAGCTGGTTTTTCAGTTGCATTGGTAGTTGACTCAGCCTGCTGTAGTGAGCTCTCTAATTGCTTGAGCTGATCATTCAGTAAGGTTAAGTCTTGTTCTAACTTGTTGGTGTCTTGTTCCTGTTCTTTCGCTTGCTCAAGTTGTCGCTGGGTCTTTTTAATTTGCGCATTAACAGTAGCCAACTGTATTTTCAGCTGTTTTTGTGCAGGGCTTAATGGTGCTTTTGAAGAAGCGCTGGCTCCCGCCGCTTTTTTAGCTTTAGCTCGATCAATCGCTGCCTGTGCATCATCATTGGGATGAGCTTTGCTGGCTTTGAGTTTGGCTGCTTTCGCAGCGTTAGCTTTACGTTTTGCCTCTTTTTCCTGCGCGGCTTTTTCTAAGCGAGCCTGGCGAGCCTCAAAGCGCATTTTCGAGTGTTCTGCTTTTTGCTGCATCGCCTCTTGATGGCGAATTTCCCCTTTTGAGGCGCGATAATATTGAACCAGTGGAATAGCACTAGGGCACACAAATGAACAGGCACCACATTCGATACAATCAAATAGGTTGTGGTGCTTGAGCATTTCATGATCTTTTGACTGAGAAAACCAATACAACTGCTGGGGTAGCAGTGAAGCAGGACAGGCTTGGTCACACATACCGCAGCGAATACAGGCTTGGGCCGGTGGTGCAGGAGGAAACTCCTCGGCAGTGGCGGCAATCAGGCAGTTGGTGGTTTTGACTACAGGAACGGCTTGGTTTTCCAGAGTAAAGCCCATCATTGGACCACCCATGACTAAACGATTGAATGGACTATCAACCAAACCAGCTTGAGGAAGTAACTCAGCAATCAGAGTACCTAAACGCACGTCGAGGTTTTTAGGGGTGCTGAGTGCTTGTCCGGTTAAGGTGGTTACTCGAGAGACTAACGGCTTACCAACAATCACTGCATCATGAATGGCAGCAGCGGTTCCCACATTCTGGCAAATAATGCCAATATCCGCAGGCAAGCTGCCACTGGGCACTTCTTTACCAGTCAAAATATATATTAACTGCTTCTCACCACCTGAAGGGTACTTAGTTGGAAAACTAGCAACCTGAACGGCACTGTCTTTGGTTGCAGACTCCATTGCTGCTATCGCTTGGGGCTTGTTGTCCTCAATACCAATAATGCACTCGTTGGGCTGTAACAGGTGACAGAGAATTTGTACCCCACTGACGATTTGCTCGGCTCGCTCCCGCATCAACATATCGTCAGCGGTAATATAAGGCTCGCATTCGGTACCATTGATAATCAAAGTGGAGATTTTATTCTCACCACGGGCTTTTAATTTGGCTCCAGTGGGAAACCCGGCGCCTCCCAATCCTGTTATACCTGCTTGGCGAATGTGTTCAATTAATACAGCCGGGTTGACTGAGGTATAGTTTGTGACTGGGTTGAGGGGCTGCCACTCATCTTTACCATCAGATTCAATCACAATGCATTGGTCTGACATGCCTGAAGGGTGAGGGATCGGATGATCAGTGACAGCTACTACCGTTCCTGAGATTGATGCATGTACTGGTGCACTTACAAAACCATTGGGTTTGGCAACTATTTGGCCGGTTTTAACCTGATCACCCACAGCAACTACTGGTTCGGCAGGTGCCCCAATATGTTGTTGAAGAGGTAATACAACTTTACTGGGAAGCGGTGCCTCAGTAATACTTTGTTGAGTTGACTGATGCTTGTTTTCAGGAGGATGAACACCACCGGGTAATGGCCACACCTTTCTCATGCCAGCTGTCCTCGATTTGCATCAGTTGCAATAATCTGGCTTGGTGGCACAGGAAGATTCCAGCGCCAGGTTTGGGGGGTCACCTCAATAGGAATCATGTCAATACAGTCTACAGGGCAGGGTTCAACACATAGGTCACAGCCAGTGCACTCTTCAGCAATGACTGTATGCATTTGTTTGGCTGCACCTAAAATGGCATCGACAGGACAAGCCTGGATACACTTGGTGCAACCAATACATTCTGCTTCACGGATAAATGCGACAGTACGAGGCTTTTCTTCACCATGTTCAGCATCAAGAGGAGTAGGCTCAACATCAAGTAAGTCAGCTAGTGCATGGATGGTTGCGTCTCCTCCCGGCGGGCATTTATTAATAGCATCGCCATTGGCAATCGCTTCCGCATAGGGCTTACAGCCTGGGTAGCCACACTGACCGCACTGGGTTTGAGGTAATAAGGCATTTACCTGATCAACTAATGGGTCGCCTTCTACTTTAAATTTTTCTGAAGCAAAGCCGAGTATAGCGCCAAAAACAATGGCTAGAATCAGTAAGGCAATAACGGCAAGAAAGATTATATCCATAGTGTGTGTTTGCTTTACAACTTAACTAAGCCAATAAACCCCATAAAAGCCAAAGCCATTAAGCCAGCAGTGATCATTCCGATGGCGGCACCACGAAAAGGTACGGGTACATCAGCGGCGGCAATTCGCTCTCGCATAGCAGCAAATAATACTAATACCAGTGAAAAACCCACTGCGGCGCCAAACCCATAAGTGGCTGAGGCAATAAAAGAGGTATTCAGGCGATTGGTGTTAAGCAGGGCAACCCCTAAAACAGCGCAGTTAGAGGTGATCAAGGGGAGAAACACGCCAAGTACCTTGTAAAGTAGCGGGCTGGTCTTATGTACTACCATCTCAGTAAATTGTACAACAACAGCAATGACCAGAATAAAAGAGATGGTTTTTAAAAAGGTTAAATCAAGGGGCTTTAAAATATATTCAAAGGTTAAATAACTACAAATAGACGCCAAGGTAAGTACAAAGGTAGTTGCCAGGGACATCCCGATAGCGGTTTCCAGCTTATTTGAAACCCCCATAAACGGACATAAGCCTAGAAACTGGGCTAATACGTAGTTATTGACCAGAATGGTACTGATCAAAATAAAAACAAGTTCTGTGGTTACCTCTGGCATGGTAAGTTCACCAACAAATTACAATAGCTCATGTAGACAACATACGATGATTATATTGTCTCAGTGTTGTTAATACTCGTACAAAAAGTAGGGGGTTGGCCTTTATATTGCTGAGCATATTATTGTGCAGCTTCATATGCCGTACAAGTGTGGATTTCGTCAGTTTTAAGTATAAATCGTTATATGCTTAACTGTAGTGGCTATAGTGAGCTGCTATAGTGCCCAGCCAACTGGCTGAGCACTATCCATCAGTGTAGGAAGTGAAGCATTATAGATTGGTTAAAGCACACGCATTCCTGGCTTTGCACCTGACTCGGGTTCAATAATCCATAAGTCCTTTCCACCTGGACCAGCACACAAGACCATACCTTCGGAAACCCCAAAGCGCATTTTGCGTGGTTTTAAATTGGCTACCAAAACAGTCAGTTTGCCTTCTAAGTCTTCAGGTTGGTAGGCTGACTTGATTCCAGAAAAGACATTGCGAGTTTCTCCTCCTATATCTAAAGTCAGCTGCAATAACTTTTCAGCACCTTCCACATGACAGGCCTTAACTACTTTTGCTACCCGTAAGTCTAGCTTGGCAAAGTCATCAAACTCTATTTCATCAGCAATAGGATCTTTCAGTAGAGGACTATCTGCTGGAAGCGGCTGGGTTTCTATTTGTTTGGATGCCTCAACCATTGCTTTCACTTTATCCATGTCAACACGCTGCATTAGTGGTTTGAATTTGTTGACAGAGTGATCAAGCAGTAGTTGCTTACAATCCTTCCACTTCAGTGGATCAACATTTAAATAGGTTTCAGCCTGGGTTGCTAGTGCTGGGGTAACTGGCTTAAGGTATATCATTAATAAGCGGAACAGGTTAATACCCACTGTGCAGATATCTAGCACTTGTTGTGTACTGCCTTCTTGTTTAGCTAGTGCCCAAGGCGCCTGATCATTAATATAGGTATTGGCCAGGTCGGCCAGTGCCATGATTTCTCGCATCGCTTTGGCAAACTCACGGTTTTCATAACAGGCGGCAATTTGCTCACCTTTATCAATAAACTGTTCAGTCAGTTCTGGTGCAATGTTATTACTGGATAATACCCCACCTGATTTCTTAATAAAGTTGGCACAGCGGCTGGCAATATTAATGACTTTATTCACCAAGTCGCTATTTACTTTTTGGGCAAAGTCTTCGAGGTTTAGGTCTAGATCATCAATCCGGTTGGTGAGTTTGGCTGCATAAAAATAGCGCAAGTACTCTGGGTTTAAATGATCTAAGAAGGTACGAGCAGTGATAAAGGTGCCTCGAGACTTAGACATTTTTTCATTGTTAATAGTTAGATAGCCATGCACGCAAACAGCAGTGGGAGTACGATAACCTGCGCCAGACAGCATGGCTGGCCAAAATAAACAATGGAAGTTAATAATGTCTTTGCCAATAAAGTGGTAGATTTCAGCTTTACTGTCTGGCCCCCAGTAGTCATCAAAATTCAGGTCTTCACGGCGGTCGCATAAATTTTTAAAGCTAGCCATATATCCAATGGGGGCATCCAGCCATACATAAAAGTACTTACCAGGTTGATCGGGAATTTCAAAGCCAAAGTAAGGGGAGTCGCGAGATATGTCCCAGTTTTGTAAACCAGTGTCTAGCCATTCAGCCAGCTTGTTGGCAATTTCTTCTGATACGGCACCGCTGCGTGTCCACTTTTTCAAAAACTCTGTGAATTTGCTGAGGTTAAAGAAAAAATGCTCTGACTGCTTGGTGATTGGCTTGGCCCCAGAAATGGCTGACACTGCATTTTTTAGCTCAGAGGGAGAATAAGTAGCACTGCAAACTTCGCAGTTGTCGCCGTACTGGTCTTCAGCGCCACAACGAGGGCATTCCCCCTTAATGTAGCGGTCTGCCAAAAACATTTGCTTTTCTGGATCGTAAGCCTGGCTAATTTGTTGGGAGCTAATGTAGCCCTCTTCTCTGAGTGCTAAATAAATGGTTTCTGATAGTTCGCGGTTTTCTTCGGAGTGTGTCGTATAATAATTATCAAATTCGATGAAAAATTCACCAAAATCTTTAATACGTTCTTCATTTACTTGGGCGACTAATTGCTCTGGTGTAACGCCCAGTTTTTCTGCATGTAGACTAATGGCGGTGCCATGAGCATCATCTGCACAAACATAGGTACACTTATGGCCACACATTTTTTGGAAGCGCACCCAAATATCTGTCTGAATATATTCCACCAAGTGCCCCATATGGAGCGGCCCGTTGGCATAAGGGAGGGCGCTAGTGACAAGTATTCTTCGGGGTTGCTGCTTCATAATTAACCAATGCTGTGATTTTGTTGATGAACCTTATACTTAAAAAACGGATCGAAGTCGGTAGCTTAAGTGGAGATCATTATAAAACGAAACGAGTGTAGAGTCTTATATTAAGTAAAGATATAGCAGTATTGATATGAAAGTTTGACTGTCAAGTAATTGCAGTAAAAAAATGATTGGCCAGCAGGGGGGCTAAACTTTTAAAATAGTGTTATAGGTTTAGGAATTAGTGGTTGTTTTTTGAGCACATTGGTTGACTCAATTAATCCACTACAGTTAGGGCTGCTTTAGGTTAGAGCTACGACAGATTGGGGCTATTACTGACCAGAGGTAGCACTTATACAGAAGGTGTATTTCTATACAGTTGATCCAAGCCCTATAGGCACGCTATACACAATACTCACAACCAGTCACAAAGTATATATCATTAAGCAGTAGGCTATTCCATGAGTGATCAAGATCGAAAGAGCTTTATCAGGATGCGTAACCAGGGCTATTTACCTTGGGAGATTGAGCCTCAGCAGGAGCCTCAATCAGCTGCTGATGAGCACCCTGTTTTTGGTCGCACTGAACAAGTAAATCATAATGACAACGGAGCTAGAGTTCAGCCATTACCTAAAGACTTTATGCCTGAGCCACGGTATATTCAATGGCTTGAAAAGCACCATGGCGTGCCCCCAAAGTTTACCTTAGCGCAACTGCCAGAGTTTAAGCTGTATTGGCTGGAAACTGGCGAGGCGCGCAAAGCTTGGCAGAATAAGTTCAAGAACCATGTAATCTATCAGTGGAAACGGCAGCAAAGTGAAAGACAGCAAAGACCTCACCGCTCAACTATTGAAGAACTCACCGATTGTAGCTGGGCAGATGGAGTCGACTTCGACGACGAACTGTGAGTCTATCAAGCAAAACCAGGCAATCAATATAGTTTTCCGTAAGCTGAAAGCGGCGTTTCCTCAACGGTATAAGTCAGTATTTCCTACGATAGATGAAGAAAATACATCTAAAAAACAGTGGCGAAAAAGCCTTAACCAATACTCACCTGAGCGAATTGTAAAAGCGGCAGAGCAGGCTATTCGCCAAGCCAAATATTTTCCGGACCTGATTGATATCCAAAACCATTGCAAGCTGACTCATAAAGAGTGCGGTTTACCCTCTGCTGAAGTGGCTTATCGAGAGGCCTGCTTTGCTACTGACCAGTCTGCAGAGGGAAATTGGACTCATTCCGCTGTTTATTTAGCTGCAAAAGCAACCGGTTGGCACTTGCTACGAACAGAAGAGCAGCGGATTGTATTCCCTGTTTTTCAGCGTAATTATGGAATTCTTTGTAATCGAGTTATCGATGGTGAAGATTTAACTGCTGACTTGCCCAAAGCGCTAGAAAATCATCAATTATCTGCGGCTGAGCAAGCAGAGCAATATTCAAATCAACAATTAAAGCAACAAATGCAGGCCCAGGGGATTAATCCTGAGTCTGGTAGACGAGCATTTGAGCACCTTAAGCAGCAACTGCAAAAGCAATAGTATTATTGGAGTACAGCGAATGACCACGATCAACCGTACTCAGGTTGAGCAGGTGATTGACCAGTATCAAGATCCTTATTATCAAAAACCGTTATCTCAAGTGAATGCTGTTAAAACAATTCAAGTGTCTCCTCAAGGCGAGGTAAGCGTTGAATTACAATTCGCTTACCCCAATTCAAAGCTGGTCGGTGGTATTCAAACGCTATTATCTGAGGCAATAAAACAGTTGTCGGGTGTTAAGTCGGCCAAAGTGGAAATATCAACATCAATTCCAGTAGCTAAAGGCCAAAATAATTTACCCGCGATGGCAGGCGTTAAAAACATTATTGCTGTTGCTTCGGGTAAAGGTGGAGTAGGTAAGTCAACCACTACGGTAAATTTGGCACTGGCTTTAGCGGCGAATGGTGCCAATGTAGGAATTTTGGATGCTGATATTTATGGCCCCAGCCAAGGGTTGATGTTAGGCGTTAAACCTGGAGAGCGGCCTGAAGTGCAGGAGGTTGATGGCAAGCCTCTGATGAAGCCGGTGATAGCTCACGGCATTCAAGTCATGTCAATGGCATTTTTGGTGGATGAGAATACACCAATGGTATGGCGTGGGCCAATGGTAAGCGGTGCACTACAACAGTTGCTTACCCAAACTTTGTGGCAAGATCTGGACTATTTGTTTGTGGATATGCCACCAGGTACGGGTGATATTCAACTAACCCTGGCGCAGCGAGTCCCTGTGGCAGGAGCAATTATTGTTACTACCCCTCAAGATCTAGCTTTGCTTGATGCAAAAAAAGGTATTGAAATGTTTCGCAAGGTCAATGTGCCAGTCATTGGGGTGGTGGAAAATATGAGTACTCATATTTGTAGTCAGTGTGGCCATATCGAGCATTTATTTGGTGAGGGTGGTGGGCAAAATATTGCTGAGCAGTATCAAACAACATTGCTGGGAGCTTTGCCACTTTCAATGGCAATTCGTGAGCAGGTAGATGGAGGTATGCCAACAGTGGCTGCAGACCCTGAAGGGCAGTTAAGCTACGTCTATCAGGAAATTGCGAGAAGAGCAGCTGCCCTTTTAAGTGAGCAAACGTTGCAAGCAGTAGCTGTGCCCACTATTTCAGTAGTTGATGACTAAAACTGATTGTAAAAGAACCACCAATTGCTGTTAAGAGATTGTTGTTTTTCGAGCGTTTCTTAGTAATATACCCAAAGCGTAGGGTTTTTAGGGGCGGCCGTCGAGCGATGAAGCCCCATGAGCTTATGTTTTTATAAATGATTGGGGTGAAGACAGTTTAATGCTCCTGCATAAACTGCATTTCCACCATCCTTGGTGGTCAGCGACGACAACAACCCCTAAAAAGCATTCGAGAAGGGTGTAGCTGTTTTCAAAGCCTGGGACAATATTTAATGCGGTTATGTGATAGAGATATAGAGGCTTTATTAGCCAGCGGTAAAATTTCCATTGAACCAATGCCTTCGATTGATCGCATTAATGGAGTAAGTGTTGATCTGACGTTGGGCAACAGTTTTCGGGTGTTTAATGATCATGCTGCGCCTTACATTGATTTGAGTGGACCAAAAGAACAGATTGATGCAGTGCTTGACTCTATAATGAGCAAAGAAATCATTTTAAATGATGGAGAAGCATTTTTTCTGCATCCTGGAGAATTGGCATTAGCTGTTACCCAAGAGTCCATCACATTACCAGACGATATTGTTGGTTGGCTAGATGGTCGCTCATCATTAGCTAGGCTTGGGTTAATGGTGCATGTAACAGCGCACCGAATTGATCCTGGTTGGAGTGGTCAGATTGTGCTGGAGTTTTTTAATGGAGGGAAGCTACCTTTGGCATTAAAACCAAACATGACAATTGGTGCGATTAATTTTGAGCAAATGTCTGGTCCGGCTCAACGACCCTATAACAAGCGTGATAATGCTAAATATAAAGGGCAGTCAGGTGCGATTGCCAGTCGTATTAGTGAAGAGAATTAACAGTCTGGTTATCAAGTTTAATTTTTACGGAAGGCACTTACTTGCCTTCAAAGTGAATATCTCAAGCTAGCCTTTAACGGCTAGCTTTTTTCTTTCTCTCCTGTCCATTTTTGCTAATCTTGTCAATAGTTTCAGTCGTAAAATCAAATCCCCTGTTAGGGCTATTGAAGAGCAGTACCATTGGTAATCCCAGCCATGTATAACAAATTTGTAGCGGTATTAGTTGCCATTCTAGTGGGGTGGTGTCTTAGTTGTATGAGTGGTGTGAGTGCGCAAGAAGAAAGGAAAAAGCTACTGTTTGTCAGTGATCCTTGGCCTCCTTATATTACAGGTGATTTGGGCCGACCCGCTAAAGGTGGCGTAGCCGTTGACTTTGCAAGAGAGCTTTTGCAGCGGTTAGGTTTTGAAATGCGCTCTATGCTGTACCCATGGAAGCATAGTATAAACATGATTAAAACCAATGCTGCTGATTTGATTTTTCCTTTAATTCAAAACCCTGAGCGCGATGAGTTCATGACTTTTTCTCAAACAGTATTTGTTTCCCATGATCGAATCTGGTTTTTAAAAAGTAAACTTGAGCCTTTAAAGTGGAGTAGGTTGAGTGACTTGTATGGATATCGCTTAGGTAAAATAAAAGGCTATAGTCACGGTGATGAGTTGGACCAAGCGGTGGAGGAAAATAAGTTTGCAGCGATTGTTTATGGAGAAAATCATCTTATCAATTTAACTCGTTTAATTGATGATGAGGTTGACCTGGTGATTGCTGATGAGCAGGTTATCCAAATGATTATTAGAAGAAATTCCGATTGGCGTAATCTGTTTGGTTTTACTCGTAAAGCAATCAACAAAAGTCAATATAAGATTGGTTTTGCTAAAGACTCTCCGGTAACTAAGCACATGGATAAGCTTAATCAAGAAATTAAGCGAATGAGATCAGATGGTTCTCTAAGACGAATTTTTTCAAACTACTAGTTTGTTTTGTGTTTTTTTTGAGGTCTTACTTTTTTATAAAAGTATGCAACCTATAATCATTTATTTTTTAGGAAAGTATTATATGTATAGCTGAAGTATAATAAATTGCCCTGTGTGATATGGTTGAATTTTTGTGAGGGTTGATATTTACAAGCAAAGTAGAGTAACAAGTCACTACATGATATTAAATAATTTGATTAAAATCGCTATTCTTGATTTACTTAAAAATACGCATTTGCCTGTTTCATTATACCAGATCATTACTCACCTAAGATCGCTGAACTTGGTAGATGAACGTCAAGGGAACTTAGCTTTATTTCGTCTCAATTTTTTAGTGATGAATGCATTGTTTCAGCTGCAACAAGAGCTAATAACTGAGCAGCTATACTTGAGAATTTCTAGCTTGGCTATTCGATTAGAACCGCTTCATAAAACCGATCAAACGGCATTATCTATTATTGATAATGATGAGTCATTACGGCAGTACTATCTTGATTGGAATAATCTAACAAACACTACTGAGCAAGATGTAGAAGCATTATTGAGTCGTTTCTGGAAGCGGTTTTTATCTGCAGATAAGCGTGTAGACGCCTTGCTGGTTTTAGAACTACCAGTTGGTGCGGATTGGTCTACGATTCAGCAGTCATATCGGCGGCTGGCTGCACAACACCACCCTGATAAAGGCGGCTGCCCTCAGCGGTTTATTGAAATACGTGAAGCGTATGAAATATTGCAAAAAAGTGATAAGTCTTGTTCGACTAATCGTTAGCTCGACAACTGTTGTATAGTGTTTGATAATGATTAATAGCAAATTTTACCACTGTTTTGCCAATTATAACTGCCTTATAGCTTAAAAGGAGGGGTGTGTGATTCGTCGTTTTGCGAAATTACTGGTTTGTCTATGGTGTAGTGCAATGGCTTAACCTGGGTTGTCATGTCAGGATATTTTGGCCAGTGCAACCATTCGTAATGCACGTGTACTTGGTTTAGACAAAAAACTGGATTCAGTTGCTGTAGGAAAAATAGCTAATTTAGTAGTACTGAATGACAATCCATTAAAAACGGTTGAAGCCTATAATAATATTGATCAGGTCATTTTGCAGGGTAAGGTGTATGGCCGTGAGGCATTTGTAGTTAACTAATTTATTGATGCAAAGCAAAACCGCCACTTCCTTTAAAAGTGGCGGTTTGACAGGTGTATTTTGTTGTTTGTTGAGTTAGTTGGTAGCAGAGTAAGGGTTGTCTGAGTGCAGATAACCAATTAAATGTATTTTCTTTGGGTGTTTACTTAACCAGGCTTTGATTTTTTTAATTTCTTCATAATCGTCTTCGCCAAACTGTTGTTGATACATATTCTCGAACATGGCTTTAGACATTTCTTTTTTTATTTTGCGCTGCCAAGGGTCGGTAAAGATTTGATTTAGCTTGTCCCCCAGACCTTCTTTCTTGAGTAGCTCCCAGACATCTTTCTCTAACCAGATACCATTTATGGTTGGACTGAGATTAACTTTGTACTCGTATTTACTGGAAATACGAAATCTAGACATGATAATGCTTGTTTTAGGACATAATAAAGCACTGGTTGTGGCCCTGGGCTTGATATTGGTTTTGATATTTTTGAATTTAGCCTCGGGGTTTTTTTCTTTCCAGTTTAGATAATCTTCCAGGTACAGCCAGTTGCCTTTGCAGCTATTACAGGTCATGCAAGGGATTTGCTTATCTAAACGTGTGGGAGTTAGAACTCCTTTTTTGCAACTTGTACATTTCATAGGGGCTAAGAAGATTAAATCCAATTTAATAGTAAACCGTATCCGCGAACTGGATGTTACTTAAACAATATAAAGCTGTAAATTGTATAAAGAGCTTATAGACTGTGAACTGATTAAAATTAAGTTGCGTATGTGGGAAGCTAAATAATTGAAATAGGTAGTGATTTTATCTTTATGAGGCTAATCAGATAATTTTAAAATTTCTAAAATAGTTCACATTAGATTTTAATTGTTTCGTGATGCAGTTTTGTAAGCTACATAAGATGTGAAAGGGCTGGATGAGTTTTGTTGTAGCTGGTGGAGGGAGTGTATTTGAGAAGGCTGAAGAGGTGAATAGGGTAGAGGTTACTCCACCCTATTTGAACCTAATAAACAGGTATTAGTTATGTGAGTGAAGCTCTTCATTCAACTCAATGGCAGATTTGTTGGTTTTGCACTCTAGTGCGCCACTAAGCGAGTTGCGGCGGAATAATAAGTCAGAATGACCTGCAAGGTCTTTTGCTTTAACCGTTTTTACCAGTTGGTTACCATCGTCTAAAATATTGACTTTTGAGCTGGCTGTTACATAAAGGCCAGCTTCTATCGTACAGCGATCTCCCAAAGGAATGCCAACACCAGCATTAGCGCCGACTAAACAGTTTTTGCCAACGGAAATCACGATATCATTACCACCAGACAAGGTGCCCATAGTGCTACAGCCACCGCCTAAATCACTGCCTTCAGCAACCATAACACCGGCTGATATCCGGCCTTCGACCATGCTTTTGCCTTCAGTGCCAGCGTTAAAGTTGACAAAGCCTTCGTGCATAATGGTTGTGCCTTCGCCAATATACGCACCTAGCCTTACTCGCGCTGTGTCAGCTATTCGTACTCCTGCAGGAACTACATAGTCGGTCATTTTAGGGAACTTATCTACGGAGTTGACTTCAAGTAGTTCGCCTTTTAGTCGACTTTCTAATTGGCGCTGAGGCAGTTCAGCTAAGTCAACGGCACCTTGGTTAGTCCAAGCAACATTAGGCAGCAGTGGAAACATGCCTGATAGATTAGTGCCATGGGGTTTTACAAAACGATGGGAAATCAGCTGTAATTTTAAGTAGGCTTCTGGGGTTGTTTGAGGGGCTTCATCAGTTGCAAGTAAAGTCGCTACTACCGGACGCCGGCTACCTTGAAAGGCTTTAATAATCGCTAGCTGATCTTGAGCATTAAGCTTGGCCAAGTTGGATTCCAAGGCTGCTAGGGTATCATCTGTTAGCTCAAAAGTTTGATTACTTTGCTGATAGCTAAGAGCTGAAGTAAAGGCGTTAGCAAGCTCGGCAGATGGCTTATAAAGTGGCGCAGGATAATAAACTTCCAGCCAGTTGTCTTGTTGGTTTTTGCTGCCTACACCAAGTGCAATACTGAAAAATAAGTCGGCCATGATTAATACTACACCTTAATAACTTTTTAAATGGGTTGGTAATTCACTTCTTTATAGCAATATTTCGCTATAGCTTTCTGGAGAGAAACCTACACTGATGTTGCCGTCTTTATCCAGCACAGGGCGCTTGATGACACTTGGATTGGCAAGCATCAAGGTAATCGCTTTTTCATCAGTTAAGTTGATTTTTTGGGTTTCAGGAATTCGACGCCAAGTGGTTCCCCGTTTATTGATCAGTGTATCCTGGTCTAGTTGGGTTAACCACTGAGCAATAATATCACGATGAATGCCTGCGGTTTTAAAGTCGTGAAATTCATAAGCTATTTGTTGTTCATCCAACCATTTTCTAGCTTTTTTTACTGTGTCACAATTTTTAATGCCATAGAGTTTAATCATGACCTGATTTATTTACTCCTTATTGAATAGTTAAACTACGTTTTTGATTTTTGCCGATTGAGTCTTGCTGTGACCGGTTATCCAGATGCTGGCAAAGAGTTTGTTGTATTTGTAAACAAGTTTCTTCGTCTTTAATCGGATTACCCTGTAAGTCAGTGATAAGAAAGACATCCTCAACCCGTTCTCCCAGAGTGGCAATTTTAGCATTGTGTATCACGAGTTTCAGGTCCACAAATAATTTGCCAATAAGGGCGATCAGACCTGGCCGGTCTGGTGTGGTGATTTCAATAATGGTTCGATGGTTTTTACTGTTGTTACTAATCACCACTTCAGCAGGGTAGGCAAAGTGTTTTAGTTGCCTAGACGTTCGGCGGTTAATGAGCTCTGGGTTTTTATTGTGACGAATGAGTGCCTTGACCAGGTGCTGCTTTATTTGTTTGATGCGGTAAGGCTTATGGCCAATTGGGTTGCCATTTTGCTCAAGCACAATAAAGGTATCTAAAGAGTAACCTGTTTTGGAGGTAATGATGCGGGCATCTTGAACATTAAGGTTTAGTTTGTCCAGCCCTGCAGTTATAACGGCAAATAAGCCTTCACGGTCTTTGGTGTAGATAAAAATCTGAGTAGTGGCTTCTGTTTGCTGCTCAGTGGTTTCTTTAATCAGAATTAATGGCTTGCGTTGCTTGTGATTGATAATTCCCTGACAGTGCCAGCTGATCTCTTCTGCTGTGTGTCGTAAAAAATAGTCATCACCCAGATCGTGCCATAGCTTTTCAATAACCTCCGGTTTGACATCATTGTCAATAAGTAGAGCCGCTGCTTGTTGCTGAGTTGATTGAATTTGCTCGTGCTTGCCAAAAGGGTTTTCCAGGCCTCTGGTAAAGGCTTGTTTAGTCGCTGAGTAGAGCTGTCTAAGTAAAGATGCTCGCCAGCTGTTCCATAGGCTTGGATTGGTAGCATTTATGTCAGCAACAGTTAGTGCATATAGGTAGTCTAGCCTGCTTGCATTAGAAACCTGCTGAGCGAATCGGTTGATAACTTCAGGGTCGGATAGATCTTGTCGCTGTGCCGTTGATGACATGAGTAAATGAAATTTGACCAGCCATACCACGAGTGCTGCGTCAGCTTCGCTTAGCTGATGGAGCTTGCAAAACTCTTCTGCTTCAACAGCCCCTAACTCTGAGTGGTCACCACCTCGACCTTTGGCGATGTCATGAAATAAACCGGCAATATACAATAGTTCGGGCTTCGCCAAGGTTTTAATTATTTGGGTGGCAACCGGGAAGCGGGCTTTGCTCTCTTGATAATGAAAGCTACGAAGAAATTTGATCAGTAACAGGGTATGTGCATCAACCGTGTAGATATGAAATAAGTCGTGTTGCATTTGGCCTGTGATTTTCCCAAATGCAGGTAAGTATCGACCTAAAATGCCATAGCGCATCATCCGTCGTAAGTTAACCGTTAGCCCATAAGGTGCTTTCATTAGTTCAATAAACAAAGCGGTATTATGAGGGGTGCTGCGAAAGCTCTCATCAATAAGGTAGCGATGTTCTCTAATTAAGCGAATAGTTGAGGCTTTAACACCCAGTATTTCAGGGTGTTGAGTCATCAATACAAACACTTCAAGCAGTGCAGAGGGAGTAGCTTTAAAAACGCGGGGTGAAACAACTTCAATATAGTTATTGTTGATCTGAAAGCGTTCGTTGAGTCTTGTGATGGAAGTGGGTTTATCTGCAGATAAAATTAAATCATCAAAGTGCTGTAATAGTAAGTCATTAAGTTCACCAAGCGCCATGACAGTGCGAAAGTACTGTTGCATAAACTGCTCAACAGCTAGGCTGGAGTGTGTGTCTTGATAGCCAAACTGTTGGGCAAGTTGCTTTTGGTAATCAAATACCAGGCGGTTTTCATCTCGTTTAGCCAGCAGATGAAGTCCATATCTGATTTTCCACAAGTATTGCCTGCCTGAACGTAAAATACGGTATTCAGAGTCGGTCAGTAATCCTTGGTCAACAAGTTGGGCCAGGTTTTTGATGTCAAAGTGGTGTCGGCTGACCCAGCTAATCATATGAATATCTCTTAAGCCGCCAGGAGAGCTTTTTAAGTTCGGTTCAAGTAGATACTCTGTTTCATTAAACTTCTTGTGTCGCTGGCGCTGCTCTTCGTATTTTGCTTGAAGAAATTTTTTGCTGGGCCAGTATTGTTTGGCTTGGATATTATCTAGCAACTGCAGTACAAGTTGGCTAGGGCCACAAAGTGTTCGAGACTCAAGCAAGTTGGTCATGATGGTTATATCAATAGCTGCTTGCTCACAACATTCAGTAATGGAGCGAACGCTATGGCCAACAGCCAGTCGTATGTCCCAAAGCAGAGTAATAAAGGCTTCAATACCTTGCTGATAGGGGGCAAAACTGTCGTGTGCCAATAAAATCAGTAAATCAATATCAGAGTGAGGGTGCAGCTCTCCACGGCCATATCCCCCAACAGCGACTAAGGCGATATCCTCACAATCACTGCCGATCCAGTGTTCCCAAGCCAAACTAAGTACTTGGTCAACTAGCCAGGCACGAGCATGAACCAGTGTTTCAACAGTAACACCATTCGCAAAATCTTCATCCAGCTTGCTTTGTGCTTGTATCAGGCACTTTTTGTAAGCGGGAATAGGTGAGTTGGATAGGGTTAGTTCGGCACGGAACTGACCCTTATCAAATAACTGCTGACAATAGTCGAGTGTGGATTGATCCAGCTTCATGTGTCTTCTAATGGGGTGGCAGTAAGACCACCCAGCAGTTGGTGTGGTTTAAAAAGGTTCTTCAGAACGTTTGGTAAGAACTTCACAGCCGTCAGCAGTAATAGCTAAAGTATGCTCCCACTGTGCAGAAAGACGCCCATCTTTAGTGGTTACTGTCCAGCCATCTTTTTTGTTTAACTTGGTGTATTTTTTTCCAGCGTTAATCATTGGCTCAACTGTAAAAGTCATCCCTTCCTGAATCTGCAACCCTGTGCCAGGCTTTCCATAATGAAGTACTTGAGGCTCTTCGTGAAAAATTTTACCGATACCGTGGCCGCAGTACTCTTCTACTACTGAAAAGTGGTGGGTGTGAGCATGTTTGCTGATGATATGGCCAATATCACCCAGGTAAACACCAGGTTTTAGTATTTCAATGGCCTTATATAAGCACTCTTGGGTAACATTGCAGAGTTTTTTGGCGTGTTCTGCTACATCACCAACATAAAACATCTTGCTGGTATCTCCATGGTAACCGTCTTTAATAACGGTGACATCGATATTAATGATGTCGCCATTTTTTAATATTTTTTTATCGCTAGGTATACCATGACAAACCACTTGATTGACTGAGGTGCAAATAGATTTAGGAAAACCATTGTAGTTTAAAGGTGCTGGAATCGCCTGTTGATGATTAACAATGTAGTCATGGCAAATTCTATCTAATTCACTTGTAGTAATACCTGGCTCTACATAAGGGCCAATCATTTCCAGCACTTCTGCTGCAAGACGGCCAGCAACGCGCATTTTTTCAATTTCTTCAGGGGTTTTAATATTTACAGCCATAACAGGCATTGATCTCCGTCACTTGTCAACGCTTAGGGTGAGGGTCTGTTGGCGTTTGCCCAAAGGGTTCCGCTTTGCAGAAGTCTGCTGCTGCAAAGCTTACGGTAGCCGTTTTGGCTTACATAAAATGTCACTGGACAATAATTATTTTGTTGTGCATGTAAGAAGGTAAGCTACAACAGGCCCTAGCCCATTAGTGTATCAGAAGCTGACATGAAATAAATTGTTACCTCTATTGTTGAATGTTTGGTTGAAAAGTGGGATGTATAAAATAACTATCGGGAGTAGCTAATATATCAAAAAATGTAATTAGCCTGGTGAAAGGAGTAGAGCTATAGCTAACTTGTGCTGCACCCTATAAATAGGCTGTCCGTAGCATCCTGGTAACGTTACTCTGAGATTTTAGGGGGCGGTACTGGGTTTTAGTTTTCGATAATTTATGGTATAAAGCTGCGCCTGCTAAATGGCAGGATATAACACACACACACCAATACCATTACTCTGGGTGCCTAAACAGGTTGAGTCGTGGGGTGTGTGGAGGCCTAACCCGATGTTGGAGAAATAACATGGCTAAAGTTTCAATGCGTGAAATGTTGAAGGCTGGTGTGCATTTTGGTCACCAGACTCGTTACTGGAACCCTAAAATGTCTAAGTACATTTATGGTGCACGCAATAAGATTCATATCATTAACCTTGAACACACCTTGCCAGCTTTCAATGGTGCCTTAGGTATCATTAAGAAGATGGTTGAAAGCAAAAAGAAAATTTTATTTGTTGGTACCAAACGTGCTGCGAGCAAAGTGATTCGTGAAGAAGCTAAGCGTGCTGGCATGCCTTATGTTGACCACCGCTGGTTAGGTGGTATGTTAACCAACTACAAAACTATCCGTCAGTCAATTCGTCGTCTGCGTGATCTAGAAGCGCAAAAACAAGACGGTACGTTTGAAAAACTGACTAAGAAAGAAGCCCTAATGCGTACCCGTGAGCTGGAAAAACTAGAGCGCAGCTTAGGCGGTATCAAAGAAATGGGTGGCTTACCAGATGCAATTTTTGTTGTTGATGTTGACCACGAGCGTATTGCTGTTACTGAAGCAAACAAGCTAGGTATTCCAGTTATAGGTATTGTTGATACCAACAGCAACCCAGATGGCGTGGACTACGTAATTCCTGGTAATGATGATGCGATCCGCGCAATCCAGCTTTATGTGAAGTCAGTTGCTGAAGCAACAGTAGAAGGCCGTGCCTCTGCTGACCTAGGTCAGGCAGATGAGTTTGTTGAAGTTGCAGAAGAAGCACCTGAGCAGCCTGAAACTAAAGAAGCCGCAGAAGGCTAGTCTACAAATGTATTCATGATCAGGCAGTTCTGCCTTCATCATATACAGTAAAGGGGGCAAGGCCCCCTTTTTCGAATTTTAAGTTAATTATACTTTTGGGTGAATTGCACTCTAACTGAATTAAGAGGATAGATTCATGGCAGCAATTACCGCCGCATTGGTAAAAGAGTTACGTGAGCGCACTGGCTTGGGCATGATGGAGTGTAAAAAAGCACTGGTTCAAGCAGAAGGCGATATTGAAAAAGCAATAGAAGAGCTGCGTAAGTCAGGTCAGGCAAAAGCTGCGAAAAAAGCCGGTCGTACTGCGGCAGAAGGTGTTGTAGCAGTTAAAGTAGCTGATGATGCGAGCTATGGTCTGCTACTTGAAGTGAATAGTGAAACTGACTTCGTTGCCCGCGATGACAATTTCTTGGGTTTCGTGAACACTGTTTTAGATAAAGCATTTGCTGACAAGCAAACAGATGTTGCCAAACTGATGGAAGGTGAGCTAGAAACTGCTCGTTTGGCATTAGTGCAAAAAATTGGTGAAAACATTGGTGTGCGTCGCCTTGAGCTAGTTGAAGCGTCAGTGGTTGGCAGTTATGTACACGGTAACAAGCGTATTGGTGTATTGGTTGCTCTGGACGGTGGTGACGTTGAGTTGGCTAAAGATATTGCTATGCATGTGGCTGCAGTTAACCCTCAAGTGGTTAACAAAGAAGATATGCCTGAAGAAGTGGTAGCGAAAGAGAAAGAAATCTTCATCGCTCAAGCTAAAGACTCAGGCAAGCCAGATGATATTATTGAGAAAATGATCAGTGGCCGCATAAACAAGTTTTTGGCAGAAAACAGCTTGGTAGAGCAGCCTTTTGTTAAAGATCCTGACGTAAAAATTGGCGCTTTAGCGAAAAAAGCCGGTGCAAAAGTATTAGGCTTTAAACGCTACGAAGTGGGTGAAGGGATTGAAAAAGAAGAAGTTGATTTTGCTGCTGAAGTAGCTGCCCAGGCAGGACTTAATAAGTAGTAATCATACCAATGGCCTGCTAAGCAGGCCATTTTTTTGAGAGCAGACTTTATTAAGAGAGCAGGTGAACTGATGCCTATTAGTGACCGACAACCAAAATACAAACGTATCTTGCTAAAACTAAGCGGTGAAGCCCTAATGGGGGATGAGGACTTTGGTATTGATCCAAAAGTGCTCGATCGAATGGCGCTTGAAATTGGCCAGTTAGTAGGTATTGGGGTGCAAGTAGGAATAGTTATCGGTGGTGGGAACCTGTTTCGTGGAGCATCGTTACATGCAGCAGGCATGGATCGTGTGACAGGTGATCACATGGGAATGCTGGCCACGGTAATGAACGCATTGGCAATGCGTGATAGCTTAGAGCGCTCGAATATTAATACCCGAGTTATGTCAGCTATTCCAATGAGTGGCGTGGTTGAGCACTATGATCGCCGAAAAGCCCAGCGGTATCTAAATGGTGGTGATGTTGTTATCTTTTCTGCAGGTACAGGCAATCCTTTCTTCACCACTGACTCTGCAGCCTGCTTACGAGGCATTGAAGTTGAAGCAGATTTAGTATTGAAGGCCACTAAAGTAGATGGCGTATTCACTGATGATCCGGTTAAGAACCCTGATGCAGAAAAGTTTTCAGTACTCAGTTATGACGAAGTACTGATTCGTAAACTGGGAGTTATGGATTTAACGGCGATCTGCTTAGTGCGAGACCATCACATGCCTGTTCGTGTATTTAATATGAATAAAACCGGCGCCCTGTTAAATATTGTTGTGGGTGGCAATGACGGAACATTAATTGCTGGGGGTGAAAATGATTAATGAAATTAAGTCCGATACTAAGACTCGGATGAAAAAAAGTGTGGAGTCTTTGGATGTTGCATTTGCCAAAATTCGTACTGGCAGGGCACACCCTAGTTTGCTGGATAGCGTTGTAGTTTCGTACTATGGTGCGGATACACCATTAAATCAAGTGGCTAATATATCAGTAGAAGATGGTCGTACTTTATCAGTTAGCCCGTGGGAAAAGCAGTTAGTTCCTGATATTGAAAAAGCTATTCTAAAATCTGACCTGGGTTTGAACCCTAATACGGCAGGTGATGTAATACGGATTCCACTACCGCCTTTAACTGAAGAAACGCGTAAAAACTATATTAAGCAAGCTAAGTCAGAGGCGGAAGGGGCTCGTGTCGCTGTGCGTAATATTCGTCGGGACGCAATCAGTGAGCTGAAAACGCTATTGAAAGATAAAGAAATCAGCGAAGATGAAGAGCGCAAAGCTCATGATGAAATCCAAAAAATAACCGACCAATATATAGCTGAAGTTGATAAAGCGCTACAGGTTAAAGAAGCTGAGCTAATGGAAATTTAGCGCTAACACAAGGTGCTGTCAGGTGCTCAATCAACTGATAGCGCCTTTATTCTTATTGGGCTAACAGCAAATAGTGCAAGACCTTTCTTGGTAGGATAAAGCGCTAACACTTTGTTGATTGACCCACGCCTTATGATAAAAATCAGATAAAAAGCCTTGCATCCTATGGATTTAGCGGTATTGTTTCGCATTCAATGAATGAGGCATATAGATTCAGGATTCATGTCAGCGATAGACACGTCACCCAAGCTTAATGAGGCTTCAACCATCAACTCCCCTCGCCATGTTGCTGTCATTATGGATGGCAATAACCGTTGGGCCAAACAACGTAAACTGCCAAGCATTGCAGGGCATCGTGCCGGGCTGAAAGCTGCACGGAATATAGTAGAAGCCTGTCGCGACTACAACATAGAGGTGTTAACCTTATTCGCTTTTAGTAGCGAGAACTGGCGGCGCCCTAAAGATGAAGTGAGTGCATTAATGGAGTTATTTCTTCATGCACTTAAGCGGGAAACCAAGCGGCTGAAAAAAAATAAAATTCGTTTAAAGGTTGTTGGCGACATCAGTGCTTTTAGCAACACAATTCAGCAGCATATTAGAGAAACAGAGCAAGTGACAGCTGAGTTCAGTGAGTTTACTTTAGTGATTGCTGCAAATTATGGTGGCCAGTGGGATATACAAGAGGCTTGTAAGCGGCTGGTTAACCAGGTTCAGCACGGTGAGCTAACGGTAGATGAAATTACCGCTGAACAAATTGATGACAATCTGTCGACTGCTGGTTTACCGCTTCCTGATTTATGTATTCGAACCAGTGGTGTGCATCGAATCAGCAATTTTTTGTTATGGCAGCTAGCTTATGCAGAACTGTATTTCACTGATACGCTCTGGCCTGACTTTGATAAAGCTGCATTTCATCAAGCATTACTAGACTACAGTTCCCGGCAGCGCCGGTTTGGCCAAACCAGTGAACAAGTGGAGGCTGCTCAGTGCTCAAACAAAGAATAATTACAGCCGTTATTTTGATACCACTTGCATTGCTTGGGGTGTTTGCCCTTTCTCCCTTTTTCTTTAGCCTATTTGTTGGTGGTATTGTGCTATTAGCTGGCTGGGAGTGGGCGAATTTAGCAGGACTACCCCAAACGCCTGCTCGTTTGATTTATGTTGCAAGTCTTGCGTTGGCTTTGTTCGTCTCACAGTATCTACCTTTACAAATGATATTAGGCTTAGCTGTTTTAATGTGGCTTGCTGCTTTGATATTGGTGTTAACTTATCCTGGGTCTGCCATGTTTTGGCGGCATAGAAGCCTTAAACTGATAGTAGGCTTAATGGTGTTGGTACCTGCCTGGAACTGTTTGGTGTGGTTAAAACATGCAGAAAATAGCTCATGGCTAATTGTTTATCTGTTTGCTTTGATTTGGGGGGCTGATATTGGTGCTTACTTCTTTGGTAAGCGATTTGGTAAGCATAAATTAGCGGCAAAAGTGAGCCCTGGTAAAAGCTGGGAAGGAGTATATGGAGCAATAGCAGTAACGACATTAGTGGCCATTGGTGTTGGGTTGGTGCAACAGAAAAGCTTTCCTCAATTGATGGTAATGGTGTTATTTGCTTGGCTAATTGTTGCTGTCTCAGTGCTCGGTGACCTGCTGGAAAGCATGTTTAAGCGTGAGCGGGGTGTTAAAGATAGCAGTAATTTACTACCTGGGCATGGTGGAGTGATGGATCGTATTGATAGCTTAACAGCCGCAATCCCGGTTTTTTGTATTTCGCTATTGGTAACAGGTCTTTGAGAACAAGGTGGTAAAATAGTGCAGCAAATCACCATTTTAGGCAGTACTGGTTCCATCGGTTGCAGCACGTTAGCTGTCATTAAAGAACACTCTGATAAATACCAGGTATTTGCGCTTGCAGCTAATCAGCAGGTTGATAAGTTATTTCAACAGTGCATGCAGTTTGTGCCTCAATATGCGGTGCTGGCTGATAAGGGCGCTGCGGATCAATTGGCTGAGCGACTCAGATTAGCAGGCTCTACGACAGAGGTATTAGTTGGTAAGGCTGCTTTGGCAGCAGTGGCAGAGGACTCGCAGGTTGACGTGGTAATGGCTGCTATTATGGGGGCAGTCGGCTTACTACCTACACTGGCTGCAGTTAAAGCAGGAAAGAAAGTCCTGCTGGCCAACAAAGAAAGCTTGGTAATGGCCGGTGAGTTGTTTATGGACGCAGTTAAGATGCATAAGGCTACTTTGCTGCCTATTGATAGTGAGCATAATGCTATATTCCAGTGCCTCCCCCATCCTTATCAGTCGTTACCAGAGGCTGGTGTTAGAAGAGTTATTTTGACGGCTTCGGGTGGGCCTTTTCGAATGTTCAGTCATGCTCAGTTAACTGAAGTGACCCCTGAGCAAGCCTGTGCTCACCCTAACTGGTCAATGGGGCAGAAAATCTCTGTTGATTCCGCTTCCATGATGAATAAAGGCTTAGAGTTAATAGAAGCCTGCCACTTATTTGCTATCAAACCCGAGTGGGTTGATGTGGTAATCCACCCACAAAGCATAATTCACTCAATGGTTGACTATATTGATGGCTCAGTCCTAGCTCAAATGGGCAATCCTGATATGTGTACCCCCATTGCTCATGCTCTTGCCTGGCCAGCGCGAATATCAACGGAAGTTAAGCCGCTCAATTTAGTTGAAATAGCCCAGCTTGACTTTTACCCCCCTGATGAGCAGCGTTTTCCTTGTTTGAAGCTGGCTCGGGAAGCTGCTGCAGAGGGTGGGACAGCGCCTGCTATCTTAAATGCAGCTAATGAAGTCGCTGTAGCTGCGTTTTTGGCTGGAACTATTCGCTTTATCGACATTCCACTTATTAATGAGACAGTGCTTACCCGGTTGGAGGTGCAGCCTTCATTTGAACTCGAAAGTGTTTTGGCTGCTGATAGCAAAGCTCGTGAAATAGCCATGACATTGATAAATCAAATGGGTTTATAACATGGAGTTTTTACAGTCAGTATTAGCCTTTATTGTCACTCTGGGTATTTTAGTTACATTTCATGAGTATGGACATTTTTGGGTAGCAAGACGCTGTGGAGTAAAGGTTCATCGATTTTCTTTTGGTTTTGGAAAACCACTCGTTTCATGGTATGACCGCCATGGAACTGAGTTTGCTATTGCTGCCTTTCCTCTAGGAGGGTATGTCAAAATGCTGGATGAAAAGGAAGGTCCAGTTCCTTCTGATCAGCTCCAGTATGCGTTTAATCGTAAGCCTGTTATTCAACGAATAGCAATTATTTTGGCTGGACCGTTAGCTAACTTTTTACTAGCAGTGGTTGCTTTTTGGATTATGTTGATGCTGGGCTTCCAAAGCCTGGTTCCTGTCACTGGAAAAATTGCTGATAAAAGCCTAGCTCAACTGGCAGGTATTGAAAGTGGTTATGAGGTCATCAGTGTTAATAATGAACCTACTCCAACCTGGTATGACTTCAATATCGAGCTGTTACGTTATATTGGGGATACTACTGAGCTTAACGTTCAGTTAAAACAGCATGAGGTGTCTGGTACTCAGTCGTCTGCCAATATTACTAAGACGATTCCAATTACAGACTGGCTGTCAGGCCAGGAGCAGCCAAACCCAGTGTTAAGCTTGGGAATAACACCTTACGCACAGCCTATACCAGCAGTTGTAGATCAGTTGGTGGCAGGAGGGCGAGCAGAAAAAACTGGTTTGCAGTCAGGCGATAAAATTCTAGCGGTTAATGATCAAAAAATTAATGATTGGCGAGAGCTGGTTGAACAAATAAAAAATAATCCTGAGAAAAATATTGCACTACATGTATTAAGAAAAGGCGAAACACAAATTATTAATTTACGTCCTGCGTTTAAGCAACAAGGGGGTAAAAAAATAGGTTTTGCTGGCATAAGTGCTCAGTCTGTAAATACTTCAACTAGTTTAATTAGAACAGTTAAATACTCACCAGTTAAAGCCTTTTTTGGTGCGCTGGATAAAACGTGGTCAATGATAACCTTGACTGTGACGTCTATCAAGAAAATGGTGCTGGGCGATGTCTCAGTTAAAAACTTGAGTGGTCCAATAACCATTGCTAAAGTGGCTAGCAATTCGGCAAAATTAGGCCTGGAAAGTTTTTTAAACTTTTTAGCGCTTGTTAGCATCAGTTTGGGTGTAATTAACTTGTTGCCTGTTCCTGTGCTTGATGGTGGACATTTGTTGTTTTATTTTGTCGAATGGGTAAAAGGAAGTCCTGTCTCAGAAAAAGCACAAGTAATTGGATTACAGATAGGACTCAGCCTAGTTATCGCTATGATGTTTTTAGCTTTTTATAATGACTTAAGTCGTCTGTAAGTTTGGGGGAATCTTTTTTCCATTTAGTTGGAAAAAGTTTCTATTTTCTTTCAATGTCTTGCCGACCCTGGAAGAACTGATTTCATGAAACGTTATTTGTTGTCTTTGTTAGTTGGGTGTGCAGCAATACCCTATGTCGCCCTTGCAGATACTTTTGTGGTATCTGATATAAGAATAAACGGCCTGCAGAGGGTATCTGCTGGTACCGTATTTAACTCAATCCCAGTGGGTGCTGGTGATGAGGTCGATGATCAAACCGTTGTTGAAACGACACGTGCACTATTTAAAACAGGCTATTTTCAGGATATTCGTTTATCCCGAGATGGTAATATTTTAGTGATTAGTGTTGTTGAGCGACCAGCTATTAGCTCAATTGATATTGATGGAAACAAAGCGATTGAAACTAAGAAACTGCTTGAGGGCTTAAAGCAGGCAGGGCTGTCACAAGGTGAGATTTTTCAAAAAGCCACCCTGGAGGCAGTCAGGCTGGAGCTAGAGCGGCAGTATGTTGGCCAAGGCCGTTACGGAGTAAAAGTTAATACTGACGTAGAGCCTTTACCTCGTAACAGGGTTGCTTTGAAGATCAATATTAAAGAAGGTGCTGTTGCTAAAATTAAGCATATCAATATCGTCGGGAATAAAGTCTTTCCTACTGATGACTTGCTGGAGTTATTTGAACTGCAACCTTCGGGTATGTTCTCGTTTTACAGTAATGATGATAAATATTCCCGTGAAAAACTATCAGGTGACTTAGAGCGGCTGCGTTCATACTATTTTGATAGGGGATATGTAAACTTTAATATTGCTTCAACTCAGGTTTCTATTTCACCTGATAAAGAGAAGGTCTACATTACAGTTAATGTTAATGAAGGGAACAAGTTTACTATCAAAGATGTCAAGCTGGCAGGTGACTTAGTTGTACCTGAAACAGAAATGAAGTCTTTGGTCGGTGTTAAGGAAGGACAAACTTTTTCTCGTAAAGAGCTTACTAAAACAGAAGAGCAAATTTTGCAGAGGCTTGGTAATGAGGGTTATACCTTTGCCAATGTGAATACCATTCCACAGCCCCATGACAATAACACTGTATCAATTACGTTTTTTGTCGATCCTGGCAAGCGTACCTACGTGCGTAGAGTTAATTTTGTAGGTAATACTAAAACAGAAGATGAAGTACTGCGCCGAGAAATGCGGCAAATGGAGGGTGCTTGGGCATCAACTGACAAAATTGAGCAATCTCGTACTCGTTTGGAGCGGCTGGGTTACTTTAAACAAGTGAATGTTGAAACACCTGCTGTACCAGGAACCACGGATCAAATTGATGTTAACTATGCAGTTGAAGAACAACCATCTGGTAGCGTTCAGGCTACATTAGGTTTTTCTCAAGGTAGTGGCTTAATTTTAGGTGGTAATATCAGTCAGAGTAACTTTCTGGGAACTGGAAACAAGGTCAACCTTGGCTTAAATACCAGTAAGGTGCGTACACTATACCGCTTTGGTTTTATTGACCCCTACTATACCGTTGATGGTGTAAGCCGTGGCTTTAATGTTTTCTATCGTACGACTGATTTCGAAGAAGCAGATATTTCCAACTACTCAACAGATGTATGGGGTGGTGATGTAACCTTTGGTTATCCAATTTCAGAAACTGAGCGATTAAGTTTTGGTTTTGGTTTGGATAATACTGATGTCAGCACCGGCTCTAATACTGCGCAACAAATTGTTGATTTTATAGATAAGGAAGGCGACAGCTTTTTAAACTACAAGTTTAACCTTGGCTGGAATGAGTCCACCTTAAACCGTGGCATTCTTGCAACAGATGGCTATTCGCAGTCTATTGGCTTGGAGCTGGCGCTACCTGGTAGTGACTTGAAGTTTTATAAGCTTAACTACACGGGGCAGATTTTTACACCTATTACTGAAAAGCTGACATTACACCTGAAAACCAACTTGGGTTATGGCGATAGCTTTGGTGGTACCTCAGAGCTGCCATTCTATGAAAATTATTATGCGGGTGGTTTTGGTTCTGTGCGCGGTTTCAAGAACAATACTCTTGGCCCGAGAGCTGTGCGCAAGGATAATAATGACGATGATCCAATAGGTGGCAATATTTTGGTTGAAGGAACAGCAGAGGTTATCTTCCCTATGCCATTTATAAAAGATCAACGTTCTGTGCGTAGTGCTGTATTTCTGGATGCCGGTAATGTCTTCGATAGTGACTGCGGTGATGACGAAAAGAATTGCAGCAATGCAGACTTTGGTGAGTTACGTTATTCATTAGGCTTCGGTGTCACCTGGATAACAGGCTTGGGGCCTTTAACCTTTAGTTTGGCTAAAGGCTTGAATGCTGACTCAAGTGATGAAACTGAAGTCTTCCAATTTGCGCTGGGACAGTCATTCTAATCTGAAAACAACGTAACTTAGAAGATCGATGGTTTATTGGCCTCTTTGGCAATATTTTGCAGTTACTTTTGGTAAGTATATTCGATAGTAAGTCGCAAAAAATACTATCAAAGAAGCCAGTAGGCCATTAGTGAGCTTGAGTATCCAGAGAGCAGGGGTATTTAGCTACAAAGTATTCAGGTTAGGTTATTTTGTTTACAACGTAGGAGAAAAAGTTTTGGTCAAAAAGCTAATCGGAATGGTGTTTGCCGGGTTTGTGTTTGCTTCATTGGCGCCTGTCACTATGGCTGAAGTTAAAGTAGCTGTAGTGGACTATCAAAAAGCACTTAATCAGTCAGATGCTGCTAAAAAATACTTGAAACAACTAGAAAACAAATTTAGTAGCAAGGTTAACAACTTGAAAAGGTTGGAGGCTGATGCCAAGAGAATTAATGCTAAACTTAAGAAAGATGCTGCTGCCATGAGTAATACTGAGCGTGGCAAATTACAGCTTGAGCTAAAGCGGAAAGCTGAAGACTACCAAATTCAAACTAAAGAATTTCAGGCTGAAAAAAATAAAGCAGATCGCGAGCAGTTTAAAAAGCTAAAGCCAAAGCTGGACAAAGCAATTACAGAAGTGGCAAAAGCAAATGGCTATGATCTTGTTTTAAATCGTGCAACAGCATTCTATATTAATCCAAAACATGATATAACTCTCAAAGTAATCCAGAAACTTAATACCTACCGTTAATACCTCTCTTTATATGGCATCAGAGCGTACTTTTTCCTTGCAAGTTATTGCAGATCACCTTGAGGCAGAGCTTCAAGGTGATCCTAGCTATTTAATCTCAGGAATTGCTACTTTACAGCAAGCAACGTCAAGAGATTTATCTTTTCTAGCAAACCCCACTTACAAGAAATATCTGCCAGATAGCCAAGCAGGTGCAATATTACTTGCACCTGATGAAGCGGATGATTTTGAAGGTAATGCTTTAGTCCTGAATAACCCTTATTTAGGCTATGCTAAAATTTCTCATTGGTTTAGTGTGCAAGCACAGCCAGCAGGTTACATTCATCCCAGCGCGGTTATTGCTAACACTGCAAAAATTGCAAGTTCAGCATCTATTGGTGCTAATGCAGTTGTGGAAGCAGATGTCATCATTGGTGAAAATGTTGCTGTTGGAGCAGGTGTAGTGATTGGCCAAGCCTCTGAAATTGGTGCTGATAGTTATCTTGCCGCCAATGTGACAGTTTGTCATGGTGTTTTAGTAGGTGAGCGAGTGACCATTCATAGTGGTGCTGTTATTGGTGCTGATGGGTTTGGCTTTGCTCACTATAACAATGAGTGGCATAAAATCGCCCAGTTAGGTGGTGTAATTATTGGCAACGACGCAGAAATAGGGGCAAATACGACTATCGATCGAGGCGCATTGGATAATACAGTGATAGGCTGTGGCGTTAAGTTAGATAATCTGATCCAAATTGCCCACAATGTTGTCATTGGAGATAATACTGCAGTTGCAGGCTGTGTTGGTATTTCTGGCAGTACAAAAGTCGGAAAAAACTGTACAATAGCCGGCGGCTCGGGTTTAGCTGGCCACTTGACTATTGCAGATAATGTCCATATCACCGCAATGGCGCTAGTCACCAAATCAATTCGTGAGCCAGGCTCATACTCTTCTGGGGCGGGTAGCTCAATGCCTACCGCAGAATGGAAAAAGCTTGTGGTTCGCTATCGTCAGCTGGATAAGTTGGCCAAGCGAATTAAAACACTAGAGCAACAGCTAAGCGCTGGCGCTTAACCCAATTACCATCCAGCTGAAAATCAAGTTAGGTTAACGTTGAAAATGATGCGCGTTGAAGAAATTAAAGAGTTTTTGCCTCAAAGGTATCCGTTTTTGTTGGTTGACCGGGTGGTTGATCTAGATCTGGATGCTAAAACCATTAAGTGCTACAAAAATGTTTCAGTAAATGAAGATTTCTTCAATGGTCACTTCCCGCAGCATCCGATAATGCCTGGTGTACTTATTGTTGAGGCGATGGCTCAGGCGGCAGGTATTTTAGGGTTTAAAATGAGTGGTAAACAGCGAGAAGATAACCATGTGTATTATTTCGCTGGCGCTGATAAAGTAAGATTCAAGCAGCCTGTTGTACCTGGTGATCAACTGGTATTAAACGCTACCTATAAAACAGAAAAGCGTGGTATATGGAAGTTTTATTGTGAAGCTGTAGTTGATGGAAAAATGGTGAGTTCCGCTGAAATAACTTGTGCAAAAAAGGAACTCTAGTTTTGATTGATTCACGAGCTGTCATTGACCCCAAAGCAAAAGTAGCAGAGGGTGTTGAGGTTGGACCCTGGAGTTACATCGGGCCGGAAGTTGAAATTGGACCTGGTTCAATTATTCATTCCCATGTTGTCATTAAAGGACCCACCCGGATTGGCAAGAATAACCGAATCTTTCAATTTGCCTCAGTTGGTGAAGATTGTCAGGACAAAAAATATCAAGGTGAGCCGACTCGCCTGGAAATTGGTGATAATAATATTATTCGAGAAGGCTGTACTATTCATAGAGGTACTGTTCAGGATAATAGTGTCACCATCATTGGTAACAACAATTTATTCATGGCTTATGTTCATGTGGGCCATGACAGTGTTATCGAAGATGATTGTATTTTCGCAAATAATGCAGCAATTGCTGGCCATGTTAAAGTAGGGCGTGGGGCAATTTTAGGTGGCTATACCACTGTACATCAGTTTTGTCTGGTAGGTGCTTATAGTATGTCTGCTGCTCATACTGCGGTATTTAAAGATATGCCTGCCTTTGTAATGGTGAGTGGAAACCCGGCTGAAGCCCATGGAATGAATTTTGAGGGTATGCGACGCAGGCAGTATTCACCAGAGCTGATTAAAATACTTCGGCAAGCCTATAAAGTGGTGTATCGACAAGGGCTCACTTTAGATGAAGCCTTGGCGAAGCTGTTAGTGCTGGAAAAGGGCTATGCTGAGGTATCTGTATTCATAAAGTCACTCCAGGCCTCAACTCGGGGAATCACCCGGTAAACTATGACAGACCTGAACTATCCATTTTATCAAGGCCCCTTGCGAGTCGGGATTGTGGCTGGTGAAGCCTCTGGTGATATTTTGGGGGCGAGTTTAATTAAGTCATTAAAAAAGCGCTTCCCAACGGCCGTATTTGAGGGTATCGGTGGTCCGTTAATGGAAGCGGAAGGTTTCCGTAGTCATGTGCCTATGGAGCGCCTTTCTGTTATGGGACTGGTTGAAGTACTTGGCCGGTTGCGGGAACTGCTAGGTGTGCGTAAACAGCTGTTCAATTATTTTACTCAAACGCCGCCGCACATCTTTATCGGTATAGATGCACCTGACTTTAATCTAGAACTTGAGTATAAGCTAAAGCAGGCTGGTATCACTACTGTCCACTATGTCAGTCCTTCAGTGTGGGCTTGGCGTCAAGGGCGAGTCAAGAAAATTGCTCAGTCAGTGGATCACATGCTGACTTTACTGCCATTTGAGGCTGCTTTTTATCAGCAATACCAAGTACCTGTTACCTTCGTTGGACACCCGTTAGCGGATGAAATTCCTCTTCAAAGTGATCAGGCTGCAGCTAGACAGCAATTACAATTACCAGCCAATGATCCTGTAATTGCACTATTGCCTGGTAGTCGTGGTTCAGAAATAAAACAGTTGGGTCAGTTGTTTTTAGCTACTTTTCAGCGGTGTTTAGAGCAGTATCCGAGTGCTAGTGCCGTGCTACCTTGTGCTAATGATGCCAGAAAAAAACAGCTCGAAGCACTGCTTAATTTATCAGAAAATGCAGCCGTTAAAAATCGAGTAAAGCTGATTGATGGGCAAGCGGATCAGGCAATGGTTGCTGCAGATACTGTGTTAGTAGCCTCTGGTACCGCGACTTTGCAAGGCATGTTATTGAAAAGGCCTATGGTAATGGCTTATCGACTAGCCCCCATCACTTATCAGGTTTTACGCTGGTTAGTAAAAGCACCTTATGTCGCGCTGCCTAATTTACTAGCAGAACGACAGGTGATGCCAGAGTTTATTCAAACAGCAGCCACTGTCGAGAATTTAGCACAAGCTACTTTAGCAAATCTGGCTGGTAGTAATGATTGGGTGCAAACGGAAGCATTGTTTTTAAAGCTTCATCAAGAGTTACGTTGCCAAGCTAGTGAAAAGGCAGCCCATGTGGTTAGTCAGATGATAGCGGATCAATTTATAAAATGAGTCACTTTGAAGTAAGCTGGGAAGTTAATCAGAATCAATTAATTGCTGGTGTTGATGAGGTAGGCAGAGGTCCGTTATGTGGTGCTGTAGTCACTGCAGCTGTGATTTTAGATCCTAGTCAACCCATTGAAGGTTTAAATGATTCCAAAAAACTGACTGATAAAAAGCGTGATCAACTCTTTGACGTTATTCAGCAGCGAGCCTTAGCATGGCATATTGGTCGGGCAGAGGTTGAAGAAATTGATCAGCTCAATATTTTACATGCCACTATGCTGGCAATGCAGCGAGCAGTGTTAGGCTTGTCGGTTAAGCCAGAACTTGTACTTATTGATGGTAATCGTTGTCCAGAGCTTCCTTATCCTAGTCAGGCTGTTGTTAAAGGTGATTCTCAAGTGCAGGCTATTGCTGCAGCATCCATTTTGGCCAAAGTGACTCGGGACAGGGAAATGCTTGTGTTGGATCAGCAGTATCCTGGCTATGGTTTAGCTAAGCATAAAGGCTATCCTACTAAAGCACATTTGGCGGCTCTTGAAAAACAGGGGGTAGCACCTATTTATCGGCGCTCATTTAAGCCTGTCCAAAGACTACTGGAAAGCTAAATCCCTGCTACCAGTTAAAGTTATTTTTGTGGCTGCTGAAATGGTTGGGTCAAGGTGGTGCATCCAAGGCTAAATGAGCTTGATTTTGCCAAAGTTGTAAGTACTCCTCTAATAGCTCTTTTTCTAAACGAGTATTTTTTTGGCTTTGAATAAAGTCACTCAAGTGTTTTGTCAGGTTGTTTTCAAGGCAGGGAGACTTTAAAGCAAAGGTATAATATAAAGGCTCGGAGTTAATATAATTAGTGAAATGACGTATTTCTTGGTTAATTCCCATAGCTTTTGCATAGGCAAGACCGGGGTAAAGTTCATAGACTACATAGTCTGCCCGCTTAGCAAGTAAGAGTTTAAAAGCAATTTCTAAGGATCGGACACCATAAAGGGCTAAGTGATCCTGAGCATACTGGTCAAATTTTTGGCCAAAACTGTTGTTTATTAAAGTTGCACCACGCTTATTTTTAAGGTCACTCCAGCGTTTAAATTTAAAGCCTTTGCCATTGGCTACAAATACAACATTAGCAACCTGTGTATATGCAGGCTTAACATATTCCATATAAGTAGTGCGTTCAACAGTTAGAAAGGCACCTGCCAGCATATCCAGCTCATTGGCTTTGATTTTTGCTTGGGCTCGGGACCAAGGGCCAACATAAATGGCATCAATGGCTATATCTAAACCTTCTACTGCTCGCTTTAGCAGGGCAATACTAACCCCTGTCAACTGCTTAGGGTTGGTTCTATCTCGCCACAATAATGGTGGGTATTCTGGGTTGCCTGATACTTTAATTCGGGAGCAGTGAGCAACAGACTGACTGGAAATACTTATTAAAGTCAGCACAACAATCAGGCAAACTAGTCGGTGTTGTAATATTTGTTGTGGACTAGGGCAAAGCATTAGTGTGACTCTACATGGCTTTCGATTTTGTTGTATTGCACGTGACTGATAATGAAAACACACTTTTTTGTTAGGTGCGAGTCTTTTGCAAATAAACCAATGAGTGGGCTGTTTTGATAGAGTCTGCAAGCTCTTTGAGAGTAGAAGAAATATTCGGGCTAGTAAATAAATTGGGGTTTTATAAAATAGCTGAACTGTTATGTTGTGAAAATACAAAACTCAGTTGACTATCAGGTCATTAGTTAAACTTACTTAGCCAAATTCATTATAGCCGCAAAAGATTTTATGTTTAGTCACTTAGGCTTTAGAGGACTCCATGTCTAATAACGCGCCAAATTTTGTTCATCTGCGATTACATACAGAGTATTCACTGATTGATGGCATTGTAAAAATTAAGCCTTTGATTGCTGAAACAGCAGCTAAAGGAATGCCGGCTGTTGCTGTGACAGATCAAATGAATTTGTATGCTTTAGTTAAGTTTTATAAAGCTGCGTTGGCTTCAGGGATTAAGCCTATCTGTGGTGTAGATATTTGGCTGGAAAATGAAGAAGCCGATGCTTCTCCATTACCAATGTTGCTATTAATACAAAATAAAGAAGGGTATCGTAATTTAACGGAACTGATTTCACAGGCTTATCAAACCAACCAGCATCATGACAAAGCCATAATCAAAAAGGATTGGCTTAAGGGTAAGTCGGCAGGATTAATTGCCATTTCTGGGGGCAAGCTCAGTGAGATTGGTTGTGCGCTACTGGCTGGCCATCAGCAGCAAGCTGAGTCAATAGTTAAAGAGTGGCAGGCAATTTTTCCTGATCGTTTTTATTTAGAGCTACAACGGACTGGGCGCGAAAATGATGAAGAATATTTACATGCTGCGGTAGCGCTGGCTGAAATTTGCCACTGTCCTGTTGTTGCAACCAATGATGTCCGTTTTTTACATCAAGAAGACTTTGATGCTCATGAGGCAAGGGTGTGTATTGGTGAGAGCAGAGTATTAGACGACCCCCGTCGTCCGCGACGGTACAGTGAACAACAGTATTTGCGCTCTCCTGAGGAAATGGCTGAGATTTTTGCTGATATTCCAGAAGCGCTGACCAATACAGTAGAAATTGCCAAACGTTGTACCATTGAGGTGCAGCTAGGTAAGTATTTCTTGCCAGAATATCCGGTGCCAGAAGGTAAAACCATGGATCAGTTTTTCCGTGAGTTTTCCCGTCAAGGGCTTGAAGAGCGTTTGGCTTTAACTTTAGATCCATCCACGCCAGACTATGAAAACCTGCACCAGCAGTATATTGATCGACTTAATTTCGAACTGGATATTATCCTACAGATGGGATTTCCCGGTTATTTCTTAATCGTGATGGACTTTATTCAGTGGGCGAAAAATAACGGCGTACCGGTAGGCCCTGGGCGAGGTTCGGGTGCAGGCTCGTTGGTGGCCTATGCTCAGAAAATTACTGATCTCGATCCATTAGAATATGACTTGCTATTTGAGCGGTTTTTGAATCCAGAGCGGGTGTCGATGCCTGACTTTGACGTTGACTTCTGTATGGATGGCCGGGACCGGGTCATTGATTATGTCGCGCAAAACTATGGTCGGGATGCAGTTTCCCAAATTATCACTTTTGGAACCATGGCTGCGAAAGCAGTAGTGCGAGATGTGGCAAGGGTGCAAGGTAAGTCCTATGGGTTAGCGGATAAACTGTCTAAAATGATTCCCTTCGAAGTAGGGATGACGTTATCTAAAGCCTATGAGCAAGAAGAAACCATTCGAGAGTTTTTAGCTGGCGATGAAGCCGCTCAAGAAATTTGGGAGATGGCCCTTAAGCTGGAAGGGACAACCCGTAATGTAGGGAAGCATGCTGGTGGTGTAGTGATTGCACCAACTAAACTCACAGACTTTGCTCCCCTTTATTGTGATGAAGAAGGTCATGGCTTAGTTACTCAGTTTGATAAAGATGATGTTGAGCAGGCTGGGTTGGTTAAGTTCGACTTTTTGGGGTTAAGAACCCTCACCATTATTGATTGGGCATTAGAAACAATTAATAAGCGTCGGGCGATTAGAAGTGAAGCACCCATTGATATTAGCCAGATAAATTTAGGCGATGAGTTAGTATTTAAATTGCTGCAGCGAGCGGAAACAACGGCAGTGTTTCAGCTTGAGTCCCGTGGGATGAAAGAACTGATTAAGCGTCTATTGCCTAGCTGTTTTGAAGATATTATCGCATTGGTAGCATTGTTTCGGCCAGGACCACTTCAGTCAGGGATGGTGGATGACTTTATTAATCGTAAGCATGGCCGTGCTACCGTCGAATATCCCCACCCTGATTTGGAACCAGTATTATCCAACACGTATGGTGTAATCCTATATCAGGAACAGGTTATGCAGATTGCCCAGGTGCTGGCTAATTACTCTTTAGGCCAGGCTGATATGCTTCGTCGAGCTATGGGTAAGAAAAAACCTGAAGAAATGGCCAAACAGCGGGAAATATTTAATAAGGGTGCATCGGACAATCACATTCCTGCAGAACAAGCGACTTATATTTTTGATTTGATGGAAAAGTTCGCAGGCTATGGATTTAACAAGTCTCACTCAGCTGCTTATGCGCTAGTTTCTTATCAAACAGCCTGGCTGAAAGCCTATTTCCCAGCAGAATTTATGGCTGCGGTGTTGTCTTCAGATATTCATAATACTGATAAAGTGGTGATTCTGATTGAAGAATGCCGCTCGATGAAGCTGAATATTACACCACCCAATGTGAATATCAGTGAATATAAATTTATCGTGAGCGATCAGGATGACATCGTTTATGGTTTAGGGGCAATTAAAGGCGTTGGAGAAGGCCCGATTGAAGCCATAGTTGAAGCACGAAAAGCTGGTGGTGCTTTTAAGGATCTATTTGATTTTTGTAAACGCATAGATGGTAAAAAAATTAATAAACGGGTGATGGAAGCTCTTGTACGTTCAGGGGCTTTGGACCGACTGGGCCCAGCTCGATATCAGGAAAAGGCATTGCTAGGTAAAAATCGAGCTGTCTTGTTCGCTGCTATGGAAGATGCGTTAAAAGCAGCTGATCAAGAAGCAAAAAGCCAGGACAGTGGTCATGGTGACTTGTTTGGTGAGCTAATAGCTGAAACTGAGCAAGACTGTTATGAGTATTACTATAACACCTATGAGTGGCCTGATAACCAGCGCTTGTTAGGAGAAAAAGAAACCCTTGGGCTGTATTTAACTGGTCACCCCATAGATCAGTATGAGTCTGAAATTAGACACATTATCAGAAATCGCATTGTTGATTTAAGACCAGCCCGAGAAAGCCAGTACATTGCAGGATTGATCGTTGCTTTGCGAGTCATGCGTAACAAGCGTGGCCAGAAAATGGCCTTTATCACTTTGGATGATCGTACTGCAAGAATTGAGGTCTCTGTATTCTCAGATCAATTTGAACAGTATCAGCAGCAACTGGAAAAAGATGCGTTAGTTATTGTAGAAGGTGAAGTGAGTCATGATGACTACACTAATAACCTGAAAGTACGTGCTAAATCGTTAGCTAATTTAACGGAAGCACGCAGCAAATATGCACGACAGCTTCAGTTAGTAATTTCAGAGCAAGCCTTTAAGCCAGGTTTTGTAGAGAATTTGGCTACCCTGTTGGCAGAATATAAAGGGCAGCTACCCATTACCATTGAATACCAAAAACCTGATGCGAAGGCTAAATTGATATTGTCTGATCAATGGTGGATAGCCCCAACTGATGAGCTAATTCAAGCGCTGAAAAAACAGTATGGAAAAAATTCAGTTGAGTTGCAGTATGGATAATTTGTTAAATGATAAAACAGGTCTATTGTGTCACTGCACTCGACTAAGTAGTCACAATCACGTATCTTATGCTCCTTTTTAGTTGGGCATAATCCGTTAGCAGCCACCGTAATAGTAAGGCAAGAATTACGACTATGAACCCCCAATACCTAGACTTTGAGCAGCCGATTGCAGAGCTGGAAGCCAAAATAGAAAGCCTAAGTTCAACTGAGCAGAACAGCAGTTATGATATTGATATTGCTGAAGAAATAGAAAAGCTTAAGACTAAAAGTAAGTCGCTGACTCAGCAGGTTTTCAGCAAGTTAACCGCTTGGCAACGAGCGCAAATCGCTCGTCACCCTCAGCGGCCATATACTCTCGATTATGTTGAGTATATTTTTAATGATTTTGATGAGTTACATGGTGATCGTAAGTTTGCAGATGACCAGTCAATTGTAGGCGGTATTGGTAGACTGGAAAATCAGCCTGTGATGATTATTGGTCATCAAAAAGGCCGCGATGTAAAGGATAAAGTACGCCGCAACTTTGGTATGCCAAAGCCAGAAGGTTATCGAAAAGCATGCCGGTTAATGGAGCTAGCGGAGCGGTTTAAAATACCTGTATTGACGTTTATTGATACACCAGGTGCCTATCCTGGTATTGATGCAGAAGAGCGGGGTCAAAGTGAGGCCATTGCTTATAACCTGGCGGTAATGTCCCGCTTGAAAACACCGATTATTTCTACGGTGATAGGAGAAGGGGGCTCAGGTGGTGCATTGGCAGTAGGTGTGTGTGATCACTTAATGATGCTGCAATACTCTACTTATTCGGTTATATCACCAGAAGGTTGTGCCTCTATTTTATGGAAAAGCGCTGAAAAAGCAGCCGATGCAGCTGAGGCAATGGGGATCACCGCTGACCGTTTATTAGAGCTTGGTTTTGTCGACAGGCTAATTCCAGAACCATTAGGTGGTGCTCATCGGGATCCTGTGCAGATTGCGGCTAGTATTAAAGAGTCGCTGATTAAAGAGTTAGATGTGTTAAAGCGTCACTCAATTGAAGAGCTACTGGATTTACGGTACAAACGTCTGATGTCGTATGGCTCGTTTGGCCAGTAACAGCCTAATATTCTCTAACAAAAAGCCGACTCTTTAGTCGGCTTTTTAGTGTTGCCATTTTATTAAACTAATAACGTATAAAACGTCATGGACCTGCCACAGTTATACTGTCAAAAACTGGAGCGCTTGTTAGCTGACTATTCGCCCACTCGGCTGGTAGTGGCTTTTAGTGGAGGCTTAGATTCAACTGTTTTATTGAGTTTAACCTGCCGTTTTGCTGCTCAATATCAATTACCTTTAGTTGCTCTTCATGTTAATCATGGCTTAAGCCCTAATGCCAAACAGTGGGAAAAGCATTGCCAAAGGCTGGCTACTCAATTGGGTTGTGATTTTGTCGTAAGGCAGGTTGAGGTTAGGTCTACTGGTAACGGCATTGAGGAGGCTGCAAGGGCAGAGAGATATCAGGCTTTCGAAGTATTTTTAGAGGCAACTGATGTATTACTGTTAGGGCATCATTTGCAAGATCAGTTGGAAACGCTGTTATTTCGTTTCTGTCGTGGTTCAGGCGTTTCTGGTTTAGCTGGGATGCCTAGCAGTCGTATGATTGGTAAAGCCCGGCTATTCCGGCCTTTGTTGAAGTATACCAAAACTGATTTACTCCATTACGCCCAGCAGCATCAATTAATCTGGGTGGAAGATGAGTCTAATGAGACACTGGATTTTAGTCGTAACTTTTTGCGGCATGAGATTTTGCCCAAGCTGGAATGTCACTGGCCGAATTTATATCGCCAACTAATAGGCACCCAAGGGCATTGTCAGGATGCAGCCAGTATTCTGGAGGATATGGCCCAGCTAGACTATCAGACTACACAGGTTAGCCCGCCTGCACACTGGCGTCAGGGATTATCGATTCTGCCACTCAGCTGCCAACACCTACTAAAGCTACCTTCCCCCAGGCGACATAATTTAATCCGCTACTGGCTAAAATTTGTAGATATTAATATCACTCGGCCACTGCTGTTGGAGATTGAAAACTCGCTGCTAATGGCCGCAGAGGATGCAATGCCAACAATTGTCGTTGGTAGTGGTAAGGGAGCATTGAAGCGTTTTCAAGATTGCTTATTTTTCTTGCCTGATAGCTTGACTAGGTGGTTACCCATCAGCCAGCAGGTGGCGTGGGATTGGCAGCAGCATGAAACTATTGAGCTAGTGGGAAATGGTCAGTTGCGTTGCAATCAGGTTGGCAATGAAGTTAGTACAGCCAGTCTAAAGGGGAGACCCCTGACGATGGCTTATCGTGAGCAACTGTCTCTAGATAAGTTTGCTGTCGCGGGGCGTCAGGGGCGTAAAACATTAAAGCGTTGGTTTCAGGAATATCAAGTGCCACCCTGGTTGCGCGAGCGTTGGCCATTACTATTTGTAGATAACGAGCTGGTGGTGATTCCAGGCCTACTGGTTAATCAAGCCTTTACTTGTGATGGGGGAGAGCAGGGGTTGTCTTTTCAGTGGGAGCTTTAGCATACACTGTTACTCCATATCCTCTAGGTTTTGTGGCGCCGTCAAAAAGTCACAGCTAAAACAACGATAAATTGAGGTTGTAAGTAGATTCTGGTATTCTGACGTCCCATCTTGTGATGACCAGTCAACCTTCCACATCTAATGGTCATAAACCGCTAACATTAACTAACTTCTGCAGGTTTTTCATGACGCGCTACATATTCGTCACTGGTGGTGTTGTTTCTTCATTGGGAAAAGGCATCGCGTCAGCATCTCTGGCGGCCATACTGGAAGCTCGTGGTTTAAATGTCACGATGCTCAAATTAGACCCCTATATTAATGTCGATCCGGGAACAATGAGCCCATACCAGCATGGTGAGGTGTTTGTTACCGAAGATGGTGCTGAAACCGATTTAGACCTGGGGCATTACGAGCGGTTTATTCGTACTACGATGACTCGTAATAACAACTTCACCACTGGTCGTATCTATCAGGATGTACTCCGCAAAGAACGGCGTGGTGATTACTTGGGTGGCACGGTTCAAGTGATTCCCCATATTACTGACGAAATAAAACGGCGGGTCATTAAAGGTGCTGGTGATGCGGATATTGCCTTAGTGGAAATTGGTGGTACGGTGGGTGATATTGAGTCCCAACCATTCCTCGAAGCAATTCGTCAGCTAAAAGTGGAGCTAGGCCAGGATAGAGCTTTATTAATGCACTTAACACTGGTGCCATATATTGCAACTGCCGGAGAAACCAAAACTAAACCAACTCAGCACTCTGTCAAAGAGCTACGCTCCATTGGCTTACAGCCAGATATTTTAGTATGTCGTTCTGATCACCACATAGATTCTGGCTCAAGACGCAAAATCGCATTGTTTACCAACGTTGAAGAGCGAGCGGTAATTGCTTTGGAAGATGCAGATTCTATTTATAAAATTCCTCGTATGCTGCATAAACAAGGGTTGGATGACATTATTGTTGATCGTTTTCGAATTGACTGTCAGCCTGCCGATTTAAGTGAGTGGGATGCTGTGGTTGAGGCAGAAACTAGCTCAGAGCGTGAAGTGACGATTGCGATGATTGGCAAGTATATGGACTTGCTTGATGCTTACAAGTCACTCATTGAAGCAATGAAACACGCAGGGCTGAAAACCCACACCAAGGTGAGGCTGGTTTATATTGACTCTGAGCAGCTAGAAACTGAAGGCTTAGATGCTTTGGCTGAGGTGGATGGCATTTTAGTACCTGGTGGCTTTGGCCAACGAGGGGTTGAGGGCAAAATTAAAGCGGTACAGTATGCCCGGGAAAATAAAATCCCTTATTTAGGTATATGTTTAGGTATGCAAGTAGCGGTTATTGAGTTTGCGCGTCATGTGGCGGGCTTAACGGGTGCGCATAGCTCGGAGTTTGATAAAACCACTCAGCATCCAGTGGTAGGTTTGATTACCGAATGGACAACAGCTGAAGGAGAAGTAGAAACCCGCAGTGATGATTCTGACTTGGGTGGTACCATGCGTTTAGGTGCTCAAGCTTGTCAGTTGAAACCTAATTCGAAAGCTCATCAGGCTTACGGTAAGGATGTTATTCTTGAGCGTCACCGTCACCGCTACGAAGTGAATGATAATTTCGTGGAGCAGCTTGAAGCGGCTGGTTTGGTAATTTCCGGGCGCTCAGTAGACAACGCTTTGGTTGAAATGATTGAAGTGCCTGATCACCCCTGGTTTGTTGCTTGTCAGTTTCATCCTGAATTTACCTCAACGCCTAGAGACGGACATGGCTTGTTTACTGACTTTGTAAAAGCGACTTTAACGAATAAAGCTTCAAAATAAAGCTAAGCACATAGGTTCTAAAACAGTTGAGATAATATATGAGCCAGAAGATTATTAAGATTGGCAATATTCAGGTGGCTAATCACCTGCCTTTTGTTTTATTTGGTGGCGTTAATGTGCTGGAATCTCGTGACCTAGCGATGACAGCTGCCGAACATTTTGTCAAAGTAACAGAAAAGCTAGGCATTCCTTATGTCTTTAAAGGCTCATTTGATAAAGCCAATCGCTCGTCTATGCACTCCTATCGGGGGCCGGGTTTAGAGGGCGGGCTTAAAATATTACAGGAAGTAAAAGATACCTTTAAGGTGCCTGTTATTACTGATGTCCATGAGCCATATCAAGCGGCACCTACGGCAGAAGTAGCAGATGTTATTCAACTACCTGCTTTCTTATCCAGGCAAACTGACTTAGTGGTTGCCATGGCGAAAACCGACGCTGTTATAAATATCAAAAAAGCGCAGTTTTTAGCACCTCATGAAATGAAGCATATTCTCACTAAATGTAAGGAAGCAGGTAATGATCAGCTGATGCTATGTGAGCGAGGCACCATGTTTGGTTACAACAACCTAGTGGTAGATACCTTAGGCTTTGGTTTGATGAAAGCGATGAACTACCCCGTTATTTTTGATGTAACTCATGCCTTACAGCGGCCTGGCGGGCGAGCTGACTCGGCAGATGGGCGTCGCAGTCAGGTTAATGAGTTGGCTAAAGCAGGGATGGCAACAGGGTTGGCAGGGTTATTTTTAGAAACCCATCCAGATCCCAATCAGGCAAAATGTGATGGGCCTTGCGCACTAAAACTTGATAAATTACAGCCTTTCTTAGAACAACAAAAAGCACTTGATGAGCTGGTAAAAAGCTTTCCTGAAATTGATATTGAATAATTTGCTTAGAAAAGTTTTGGAGTTAACTCGCAATGATTGAAATTGTTGATATTAAAGCCCGTGAAGTGTTGGACTCAAGGGGAAATCCGACAGTTGAAGCTGATGTTACGGTAACAGGTGGTTTTATTGGCTCAGCTTGTGCCCCTTCAGGTGCATCGACAGGTTCTAGAGAAGCATTAGAACTGCGTGACGGAGACAAAAGTCGTTATTTAGGCAAAGGTGTTTTAAAAGCAGTTGCTGCCGTTAATGAGCAAATTAAACCGGCATTGCTAGGTATGGATGTCACCGCTCAACGGGCATTAGACAATAAAATGCTGGCGTTAGATGGTACTGAAAATAAAGCCAAACTAGGTGCCAATGCAATTTTGGCAGTTTCTTTAGCGGCGGCTAAAGCAGCGGCTGCAGCAAAACAAATCCCTTTGTATCAGCATATTGCAGAAATTAACGGCACCGCTGGACAGTACAGTATGCCTGTTCCCATGATGAATATTCTTAATGGGGGTGAGCATGCTGACAATAATGTTGATATTCAGGAATTTATGGTACAGCCTGTTAGTGCCCCGTCGTTCCGCGAGGCATTACGGATCGGAGCTGAAATTTTTCATACTTTAAAATCAGTGTTAAAAGCCAAAGGCTTAAACACAGCAGTTGGTGATGAAGGTGGCTTTGCACCTAATCTGCCGTCTAATGAAGCTGCGCTTGAAGTGATTGCTGAAGCTGTTGAAAAAGCAGGTTATAAATTAGGTGAAGATGTTACTCTAGCATTGGATTGTGCTTCCTCAGAATTCTATCGCGATGGTCAGTATCAGTTATCGGGTGAAGGAAAAACATTTACCAGTGAAGGTTTTGCAGATTATTTAGCAGAGCTTACTGACAAATATCCGATTATCTCTATTGAAGATGGCATGGATGAAAGCGACTGGGATGGTTGGGCTGTGTTAACCAAGAAAATTGGTAGTAAAACCCAGCTGGTGGGTGATGATTTATTTGTTACCAATACTAAAATTCTCAAGCGCGGTATCGATGAAAAAGTAGCAAATTCAATTTTGATTAAATTCAATCAAATTGGCTCTTTGTCAGAGACTCTAGATGCCATTAATATGGCTAAGCAAGCTGGGTTTACTGCGGTTATTTCCCATCGTAGTGGTGAAACTGAAGATGCCACTATTGCTGATTTAGCAGTAGCTACAGCAGCAGGGCAAATTAAAACAGGTTCACTATGCCGTTCTGATCGTGTTGCAAAATACAATCAGCTATTACGTATTGAAGAACAGTTGGGTGATCAGGCACCTTATAAAGGTAGAGCGGAATTTAAAGCCTAGTTTACCTTCGCGAGTGGCTTTTATGGTTTGTTGTCATCGTTCTTCACCCCAGTCACTTATTTTGCAATAAGTGACTGGGGCTTCATCACTTGACGGCCCAGCTAGTACTGTTTTTCAGTTAGTGCTGCTATCGCTAGCTTCACAGTAGTAAGCTAGCCCCCTAAAAACCACTCGCTTTGGTAAACATTATATCCTTAGCTATAAATACCAAATTTAGGGGGCAATGCCCCCTAAATTGTTTTTACGAAAAGCGTTTACTGTCTTTTGCGTATGCACCACTGGGTGATGATGAGTTAAAATGAAAATAATAATCAGCGAAAAGTAGGCTTAACACCTTATGAAATGGCTAACTGGATTATTAATTTTGTTATTGGTTCTGCTGCAGTATCGATTGTGGTTTAGTAATACAGGTGTTGTACGACTATGGCAAACGCAACAGCAAATTACTTCACAGCAGCGTGAAAATCAGGGACTTTATCAGCGTAATCGGGTATTAGAAGCAGAGGTTGTAGAGTTGCAAAGCGGTTTAGATACTATTGAAGAGTTAGCACGAAGCCAACTAGGTATGATTAAACAAGGCGAACAGTTTTTTTTAATTGCGGATTAATGGGAGCCAGAAAACAGTAGTTTTATGACAGCCAATCAAAACCTTTGCTGGGCCATTGTTCCTGCTGCTGGTATTGGTAGCAGGATGCAGCAGAAAAAACCAAAGCAATACCTTGATTTGAATGGTCAGCCTATACTCAGCCATACCCTAACTCAATTGCTGCAATTTCCTTTTCAGAAAATTATCGTGGCCGTCGCCTCTGATGATTCGTGGTTTGATCAGCTGCCGGTTATCCAGGACTCTCGAATTATAAAAGTGGAGGGCGGAGCCGAGCGCTATCAGTCCGTAGCAAATGGCTTGAACTGGTTAGCTGCTTGTGCAGCAGAGCGTGATTGGGTGATGGTGCATGATGCCGCCAGGCCCTGTATTCGATTAGCGGAAATTAACAAACTTTATCAACAACTGATTGAACATCCTGTTGGTGGTTTGCTGGGGGTACCCGTTAAAGATACTTTAAAGGCTGTCAGTGAACAGGGGGAAGTGGAGCAAACGGTTCCGCGAGAAAACCTCTGGCAAGCGCAAACGCCACAAATGTTTCGGTTTGGATTATTGAGGAGAGCACTAGCCGAGGCTCTGATGAAAAATCAGTTGGTAACTGATGAGGCTTCTGCTGTCGAGCAGCTGGGCTACTCACCATTAATGGTAGAGGGGCGTGAGGATAATTTAAAGGTGACACGACCAGTAGACCTACCATTAGCTGCTTTTTGTCTAGAACATCAGACAGTTGAAGGGTAAAAGTTCAAGGCGATTGAAAGTAGGTTAATGTAGAGCAGTGAATAGAGAGAGCAGCATGAGAATAGGTCATGGCTTTGATGTACATAAATTTGGACCTGGTGAGGCTATCACCATTGGTGGAGTAAAAATCCCTTATAGCCAAGGGTTGGTTGCACATTCAGATGGTGATGTATTAATTCATGCGCTGTGTGATGCATTGTTAGGTGCCACTGCTTTAGGGGATATTGGGCAGCATTTTCCTGATACCGATCCACAATTTGAAAATGCTGATAGTCGACAGCTATTAAGTCATGTTTATCAGCTGGTGAATCAGCAAGGCTGGCAATTAGTTAATGCCGATATGACGATCATTGCTCAAGCACCAAAAATGTCGCCTTTTATTTCGCTAATGAAAGACTGTTTACAGGAGTTGTTGTCTGTCAGTGACAAGCAGCTCAATATCAAGGCAACCACTACAGAAAGATTAGGTTATACCGGTCGTAAGGAAGGGATTGCCGCTCATGCTGTGGTGTTATTGGAGGCATGTCAGTGAGCTGGTTAGATTTTACCGAATTAGCCAAAGCCCATGGCGAGGCTTTGGCTAAAGCTATTTTTAAAGCTTATTGTGAAGACTTTGTCGTTGAAGAAGTATTAGGTATTACCCCAACGGAAGAGGGAGAGCATGAGCTGCTTTGGGTGGAAAAAACCGGGCAAAATACGGCTTGGGTAGCCAAACAGTTAGCAGCTTATGCGGGTATATCTCAGCGGCAAGTGAGCTATTGTGGCCTGAAAGATCGTCAAGCAGTAACCCGCCAATGGTTCAGCTTACATTTGCCTGGTAAGCAGGGCCCGGACTGGCAACAGTTGAATATTGATGGCGTTAATATAAAGCAAGTTGTTCGTCATCAGCGGAAGTTAGCCAGGGGCTGTCATGCTGGTAACCGTTTTGTAATTCGTTTAAGAGAGTGCCAGGTAGATGAAAATCACCTGACTGAACGAATGAGTCGTATCCAAGCGCAAGGGGTGCCTAATTATTTTGGTGCTCAGCGCTTTGGCCATGGCAATAATAATTTAACCAGAGCGAATCAATGGTTTGCTGGTGAATGGCGACCGAAAAAAAATCAACAAGATATTTATTGGTCTGCAGCCAGGGCCTATGTATTTAATAAGGTATTAAACTTTCGTGTCGAAAATAATTTATGGAATGAATTAATTACGGGTGATGTATTGCAGTTTAACGACAGTAACACGCTTATTTTACCCGATAAAATCGATGATACGGCAAAGCAAAAATGGCAGCAGGCTGAATTAATTGCTACTGCGCCTTTATGGGGAAAAGGCCGCTTGTTAAGTCAATTGCAAGTGGCAGAAATTGAAACAAAACTGGCAAAGGAAGAAGGGCTGTTAACCGAAGGGCTTGTATCAGGAGGGGTGGCCATGGCCAGGCGGCCGCTAGTGGTTTACCCTCAACAACTTGCTTGGCAACAGCAACAAGATAGTATAGAAGTTTCGTTTTATTTACCGAAAGGCGCTTATGCTACAGCTGTCGTTCGAGAGTTGGTTGATTGGTAAACGGGTAATATTTGAAAAAAATGAAATTATTGCTTTCGAATGATGATGGAGTGTTTGCTCCTGGACTAGCTGCATCGTACGATGCTCTCAGTAGCTGTTTTGACTGTCAGGTTGTAGCACCTGATCGAGATCGTAGTGGTGCCAGCAGTTCTTTGACACTAGATCAGTTATTACGTCCAGAAACACATGCTAATGGTTTTATTAGTATTAATGGTACACCCACTGACTGTGTGCATCTGGCTGTTAATGGGATGCTTGATCCAGTACCAGAAATGGTTATTTCTGGCATTAACTTGGGGGCTAATTTAGGCGATGACGTGCTTTACTCAGGTACGGTGGCAGCTGCATTTGAAGGACGATTTCTAAATCATCCGGCAATTGCTGTTTCTCTTTGTTCTCGTTCTCCTACTCACCTATCGACGGCTGCCTATGTTATTCGGCAACTGATAACAGGTATTGATGAGTTGCAATTGCCTAAACGCACTGTTCTTAATGTCAATATTCCTGACTTACCATTGACTGCCCTTAACGGTATTCTGTTAACTCGACTGGGGCATCGAACCAGGCCAGCTAAACCAGCAAAATTAACTGATCCAAGAGGTAAAGAAGGCTACTTTATTGCCACCGTTGGTAAGGGGGAAGATGCTGGTGAGGGGACTGATTTTTTTGCCATTGAGCAAGGTTATGTATCTGTTACACCACTACAAGTGGATAAAACCCATTATCAGGCATTTTCCCATGTTGAACCTTGGTTGGAGGCTCTGTTATGAATGAGTTGATGCTTAATGGAATAGGCATGACGTCAAAGCGGACCCGTGAACGCTTGGTTAGTCGCTTACAAAAAGAGGGCATAACCTCTAGCCTGGTGCTGGATACTATTCAGCAAACCCCTCGCCATATATTTGTAGATGAAGCTCTTTCCCACCGAGCTTATGAGGATACTGCACTTCCGATTGGTTTTAGTCAGACCTTGTCGCAGCCTTATATTGTAGCGCGGATGACTGAATTATTGGTAGCTGATGGAGCATTGAAGCGAGTATTAGAAGTGGGTACAGGGTCAGGCTATCAAACTGCTGTCCTAGCTCAATTAGCCGATGAGGTTTTTAGCGTAGAGCGGATTCGATCTTTACAGAAAAAAGCGGCTAAACGACTGAATTTATTAGGACTTCACAATATTTGCTTAAAAGTGTCTGATGGTCATATGGGGTGGGAGCAACAAGCGCCATTTGATGGCATTATGGTGACAGCTGCGCCGGCTCAATTACCCCAATTATTAATTGATCAGTTAGCTGTGGGGGGGCGAATGATTGTTCCAGTAGGCAATTATGAGGAACAAATGTTGTATCTTGTTACTAAAACAGCAACTGGTGAACAAATACGAGAAATTGAAAAGGTACGCTTTGTGCCTTTATTGGCTGGCTTAGACTAGCTGAATGAGTTGGATTAGCTGGAGTAGTGAGTTGAATAGAAATATTTAATCAAACTGAAGAAATAATTAATAGGTGGTCTTTCCACCTTAAATTTGTCAAAACAAGGTTTATTGCATGAGTCAGAAACTGGAGTTTGCCACACTATTTGCAAAAGGGGCTGCAATGGGAGCAGCTGATGTTGTGCCGGGTGTTTCGGGTGGTACCATTGCATTTATTGTCGGTATTTATGACCGTTTACTTCAGTCTGTCAGTCATATTAATCACCGAGCCATTCGTCTCTTGTTTACCAAAGGCTTTAAGGCAGCTTGGGAATATATAGACGGCAATTTTCTCTTTACTCTGCTATTAGGTATTGTTTTCAGTATCTTAACCTTCGCTAGAGTTATTAGCTATTTATTAGCAACCTACCCTATTTTGTTATGGTCATTTTTCTTTGGTTTGATCGTTATTTCCTCCTTTTATGTAGGCAAGGAAGTCAATCGTTGGGGAATCGGTTGCATTATTAGTGGTGTAGTAGGTGGCGTTTTGGCTATTGCTGTCTCGACGGCTACACCTGCAGAAATTACTGCCAGTTATCCTATGTTTTTTTTGGGTGGTATGGTTGCTATATGTGCCATGATATTACCGGGTATTTCGGGTAGCTTTATTTTATTGTTATTTGGTTTATATGGCCATGTCATGCTCGCTATTAAAGAGTTTAATTTTGTGGTGTTAGCTGTTCTGGCAGCAGGTTGTTTGGCTGGCTTAATGATGTTTTCAAATATTTTGCATTGGTTATTAAAGCATAAAAGAGAAGTAACGCTGGCTTTTTTAACGGGTTTAATGGTGGGTTCTCTCAGTAAAGTGTGGCCGTGGAAACAAACGATTTCATTTCGATTAAATAGTCATGGAGAACAAGTACCACTTGTTCAGCACAATGTTCTTCCCTGGCAATTTCAGGCATCTACCGGGCAATCAGATCAATTACTAGTGGCAATTACTATAATGCTAATGGCGATTGTGCTGGTTATTGCCATTGATAAAGGGCAAAAACTCTTAAAAACACGTTCTTAAAACGATTGCTGCTGCCTCTAGAAATAATGAGAGTGGTAAAAATAACGCAATTTAAAGCTGTTTAATTAACCGTTTGATTAAAAATAAAACCTGATAGTTTTTAGATTTTTTTTTAGTACATTAGTATGGTTTTATTCTAGAAAGACATAACAAAGCGGCTTAATTGATTGGAAAAAGTTTGAAAAATTTGTGATTTTGTTTGTGCCTAAAAGTCAAAATATTGCACATTTTATTTGCCTACTCTGTCTGGCTTTCTGTTTCGTTTTTGTTCCTGGCTGTGTCACAACAAAGACATATGCGCCTGTTGCAGATCGTACTCAGCGCCCTAAAGTGACCCAGGGAGTGCATATTGTCAAACCTGGGGAAACCCTTTACTCCATTGCCTGGCGTTATGGTTGGGATTATAGGGAGTTAGCAGGCACAAACAATATTCGCTCCCCCTACTTAATCCATCCGAAACAAAGAATTAGGTTGTCAAACGCTAGTCCGACCAAAAAGCGATCAAAAGAAAGATCTCAACGAATAACAAAAAAGCAACCCAAAACCTCAAGTAGTGTAACAAAAGTCAAAAAGCCGACAGAAAAAAGTGTAAAAAAGCAGACATCAAAATCAGGCAAAATAACGTGGATCTGGCCAGTAAAAGGCAGAGTAATTGAAAATTTTACTACAAAAGGTAAGGTTAATAAGGGTATTGATATTGGTGGAAAATTAGGTCAGCCTGTTAATGCAGCCGCGGATGGAAAAGTAGTGTATGCAGGTAGTGGTCTATTGGGTTATGGGAAGTTGGTAATTATCAAGCATAACTATCAATTTCTCAGTGCTTACGCCCACAATAGAAAACTGCTTGTCAAGGAAGGTGATAAGGTTCAGGCTGGGCAAAAGATTGCCGAAATAGGAGCAACAGGTACCACAATGGCGAAATTGCATTTCGAAATTAGGCAAAATGGCACACCTGTTAATCCCTTGAAGTTTCTGCCCAGATAATAATAAAACCTGGCGTTAAATCATGAACAGTGGGTCTTTAGTAGCTGTCATGGCTAAAAAAACAATAATTAATCCAACTACAACGCAGGATCACTGACTATGGCACTGAAAAGGGAACAAGTTGACTTTGAAAATTATCTTCATGAGGACGTTGAAGGTTCTCACTTCAATAATAATAATGACGAACGTGGAGATGACGAGAATATAGAAAACGACTCAGGATTTTCTGAGAAGAGTTCACGAACCCGCTCTTCAAATAGTTCTTCAAATAAAAATAAAGAAGATGAAGAGAGTTTTTATAAAAGCCTTGATGCTACTCAGCTTTATCTCAATGAAATTGGTTATTCACCACTCCTTACTCCAGAAGAGGAAGTGCACTTTGCGCGCTTGGCTTTAAAGGGGGATGATGGGGGTAGAAGGCGAATGATTGAGAGCAACCTACGACTGGTGGTGAAAATCTCTCGCCGCTATGTCAACAGAGGGTTGTCACTACTCGATTTAATTGAGGAAGGTAATTTAGGTCTAATCAGGGCTGTTGAGAAATTTGACCCTGAGCGAGGGTTTCGTTTTTCAACCTACGCCACTTGGTGGATTAGGCAAACAATTGAACGAGCCATTATGAATCAAACTCGAACCATTCGACTACCGATTCATGTGGTGAAAGAATTAAATGTTTATTTGCGCGCTGCTCGAGAGCTAACCCAAAAGTTGGATCATGAGCCTTCACCGGAAGAGATTGCTGATTTGCTGGATAAGCCAGTAGATGATGTAAAACGGATGCTAGGACTCAATGAACGAGTCACATCAGTCGATACCCCGCTGGGGCCAGACTCAGATAAATCAATTTTAGATACTATCTCTGATGAGCATGACTCTGATCCAGCTGAGCTTTTACAAGAGTCAGATCTCAACACTAGTATTGATAAGTGGTTATCTGAGCTTTCTGAAAAGCAGCGTGAAGTTGTTGCTCGACGTTTTGGCTTAAGGGGTTATGAAACTAGCACTTTGGAAGAGGTGGGCCGAGAAATTGGCTTGACTCGAGAGCGGGTAAGGCAAATACAGGTAGAAGCGCTAAAACGGTTACGGGTAATTCTGGAAAAACAAGGTCTTTCCAGTGAATCGCTATTTAGTTAACTGTTAAAAGCTGATTCTGAGAGGCCGCAGTAACAGCAAGTGGCCAAGCTGCTGGCCCTCAGATATACGCTAAACATAGTTTATAGCTCAGTCTGAAACAGTAGAAGATGAGCTGCCTACTTTTCTAAATGTTGCAGTTTTCCTTCAACACCATTCCATTCATCGGCGTCAGCGGGTGCATCTTTTTTCTCGGTAATATTATCCCAAACCTCCGCAAGCTGTGCGTTTAGCTCAATAAATTCTTGCTGGTCTTCAGGTACTTCATCTTCGGAAAAAATTGCATTGGCTGGACATTCCGGCTCACACAAGGCGCAGTCAATGCACTCGTCAGGATGAATGACCAAAAAGTTGGGACCTTCATAAAAGCAGTCAACAGGGCATACTTCTACACAGTCTGTGTATTTGCACTTTATGCAGTTTTCACCAACAACGAATGTCATGGTGGGTTACTCCATTTTTAAATCAGGCTCATCAATTTATTGTGGAAGCTGTAAACAAGCATAGTTGTTCTTGTTTAGCTGTCCTGCAGATAACTCTATTTTGGCTATCTGTCATAAATAAAAATACTTAGGTTTCAACGGTGGGGTAGTCTATCAGTTATTAAAACAGCTTAATAGATAATTCCAGCTTATAAGCGTTGGAAGTCTAGAAAAATTTTCCCTATGGTTAGATCAATTAGTGATTAAAGAAAATAAACACAGTGCCTTGTTATAAGCACTGCGTTTGCCCTTTATATTTGATGCTTGAGTTGATATAGCAATTCGAGCGCTTGCCGCGGAGTGAGATCGTCAATATTGGCTTGTTGCAATTGTTCTACAACTGGATGGGTTGCCATTGAGAATAAATCCGATTGCAAGGGGGCGGCTGGTTTAGGTGTCTTAGCAGGTTTTTGCTGCGGTGGTGGAGTGTTCTCTACAGCTGCTTCAGATGTGGTTTGACTACTAGTCGATTCTAGTTGAGCTAGCTTTTGCTTGGCTTGAGTAATCACTGGATGGGGGACACCTGCTAGCTGGGCGACCTGTAAGCCATAACTCTGGCTGGCTGGTCCATCATGCACTGCATGGAGAAACACAATACGATCTTCATGCTCTGTGGCATTTAAATGAACATTAGCCACATTGGTTACATGTTCAGGTAAAGCGGTTAACTCAAAGTAATGGGTGGCAAATAGAGTAAAGGCGTTGACTTGAGTGGCCAAGTATTCGGCACAGGCCCAGGCTAAAGATAGGCCATCAAAGGTGCTGGTGCCCCGGCCGACTTCATCCATTAATACCAAGCTGTGCTCAGTGGCGTTATGCAGAATATTGGCCGTTTCAGTCATTTCCACCATAAAAGTAGAGCGGCCGCCTGCTAAATCATCTGATGAGCCAATCCGGGTGAATATCCGGTCGACAATACCAATGGTAGCTTTTGTTGCAGGTACAAAACTACCAATATGGGCTAGTAAGGTAATCAACGCTGCTTGCCGCATATAGGTGGATTTACCTCCCATATTGGGGCCAGTAATAATTAACATGCGGCGCTGGCTGTCTAACTGTAAATTGTTGGCAACAAAAGGCTCAGCTAATACCTGTTCGACGACTGGGTGGCGACCTTCAATAATGTTAATGCCTGGTTTTGCTGACAGAGTAGGCTTAGATAAATTTAAGCTGTCAGCTCGCTCAGCCAGATTTTGTAAAACATCTAACTTTGCGATGGCGGCGGCTGTATCCTGCAAAGGGGCTAAATGCTCTAGCAGCATCTCTAGCAAGCCTTCATAGAGGGCTTTTTCTCTTGCGAGTGCCCGGCTTTTACTGCTTAATGCCTTATCTTCAAATTCTTTTAATTCAGGGGTGATAAAGCGCTCAGCATTTTTTAGGGTTTGCCGCCGAATGTAGTGTGTTGGAGCTTGCTCAGCCTGTTGGCGACTGATTTCGATAAAATAACCATGAACCCGGTTATACCCCACTTTTAGTGTTGAAAGCCCAGTGGTTTCCCGTTCTTGAGCTTCGAGCTTCAATAGGAATTCGCTGGCATTTTCGCTGATATTGCGTAAGTCATCTAGCTCTGCATCATAACCTTCAGCAATAACACCGCCATCACGAATCACCACAGGTGGATTATCGACAATGGCTCTTTGTAGTAGCTCGGTCAGTGCTGGGTACTCACTAATAATCTGGCCAAGCTGTTGAATGAGAGGTGATTGGATATTGGCCAACTGGGTTTGCAGCTCAGGTAATTGCAGTAAGGCATCTCTTAGTTTAGCGAAATCACGAGGCTTAGCAGATCGAAGTGCTACCCGAGCTAATACCCGTTCAATGTCACCAATTTGCTTGAGTGATTGATGGAGAGGCTCATAGCTGTAGTCCGCTAACAAGGCGCTCAATGCTTGTTGGCGCTGTTTCAGCTCCACTTGATTTCTGAGTGGGCGGTTAATCCAGCGACATAGTAACCGGCTACCCATTGCAGTGGCAGTTTTATCAAATACTGCTGCTAGCGTATTTTCTTTACCACCTGATAAATTGGTGACTAACTCTAGGTTTCTACGGCTGGCGGCGTCTAAAACAACGCTGTCTTCATGGCGCTCAATACTGAGTCCGCGGATATGGGGTAAGGCGGTTCGCTGAGTTTCTTTGGCGTATTGTAGTAAGCAGCCTGCAGCATCAATGGCGATGGTTAATTGGTTGCAGCCAAAGCCTGCCAGGTCATTGGTTTGAAACTGCTGGGTTAGCATTTTCATGGCTGTTTCAAAATCAAAGTCCCAGACGGGCCGACGACGAACACCAGAACGGTGTTTGAGTTTTTCCAGCAAAGGGCTTTCTTCGCTTACTAATATTTCAGCGGGATTTAGTCGCTCTAATTCTGCGAAGAATGCTTCCTCCCCTGATACTTCTGCTACCTGAAATCGGCCGCTGCTAATGTCAAGTGTGGCAATGCCATAATGGTCATTGTTCTGGTGAAATGCTGCAAGTAGGTTGTCTTTGCGTTCTTCCAGCAGGTTTTCGTCACTGACGGTACCAGGGGTGATAATTCTGACCACTTTTCGCTCTACGGGTCCTTTACTGGTAGCTGGATCGCCAATTTGTTCGCAGATGGCGACTGACTCACCCAGCTTGACCAGTTTGGCCAAATAATTATCAGCAGAGTGAAAAGGGATGCCGGCCATTGGGATCGGCTCACCACCAGAATTGCCACGCGCAGTGAGAGTAATATCCAATAATTGAGAGGCTTTTTTGGCATCATCATAAAAAAGCTCGTAAAAATCACCCATTCGATAAAACACTAACTCATTACGATGTTGCTGTTTGATTCGCAAGTATTGCTGCATCATCGGTGTATGTTTTGAGGTTTGGGTTGTTACTTTTGCCATTGGATACTAATTGCTCAGTTGGTGACAAGAAATCGGGCGGTAATTCTACGCAATTAATGGCGTTAGATTAAGACTCAGGCGTAACTTAATTATTGATAAGATAGGTTTGTGAAAACAATTGTTGTATATATACGCTTCACTGGTTGAATAGTCGACAACTAACCTTTTAATTCAAAAGTGAAATGTGATGAGTGATGCAATAAAAGCACTTGCTGAGCAAGTCGGTGCATTTTTAATTAATCAACAACTGAAGTTGATTACTGCAGAGTCTTGTACTGGTGGCTGGGTCGCGCAGGCCGTTACTGCCATTGCTGGTAGCTCAAGCTGGTTTGAAGGAGCCTTTGTTACTTATTCTAATGAAGCAAAGCGATCAATGCTGGAGGTTTCACAGCAATCGTTAATCCAGTTTGGTGCAGTCAGTAAAGCTGTAGTAATGGAAATGGTCGATGGAGCGCTTGCTCATAGTGAAGCAGATATTGCTGTTGCGATCAGCGGAATTGCAGGCCCTGACGGTGGGAGTGCCGAAAAACCAGTGGGCACTGTATGGGTTGCCTGGCAACTCCATGAGCAGCCCGCAATAAGTCGTTGTTATCACTTTTCGGGTGATCGAGAGCAAGTTAGAGAGCAAGCAGTAGTTGAAGCTTTAAAAGGCATATTGGAACACTTTAATAATTAAAGGTGTTACTAAAAAATATTGATTAACTTTTTTGCAAATTTTGCTGGCTGAGTATAGAGTTGTATGAAATAATACTGTTTAAATATACAGTGTCTAGATTGAACCCCCAGGTTGTTACATTAAATCTGCTGTTAAATTAAATCTATAGCTTATGAGGTGAGTTAATGGATGATAACAAAAAGAAAGCGCTTAATGCAGCGCTAAGTCAAATTGAACGACAGTTTGGTAAAGGTGCCATCATGCGCATGGGTGACCATGAGCGTGAAGCAATTCCTGCCATATCCACTGGTTCATTGTCATTGGATATTGCTTTGGGCATTGGTGGCCTACCCAAAGGTCGTATAGTAGAAATTTTTGGCCCTGAGTCTTCAGGTAAAACGACGCTAACCCTGCAAGTGATTGCTGAAGCACAACGCAAAGGTGCTACCTGTGCGTTTGTTGACGCCGAGCATGCATTAGACCCTAATTACGCAGAAAAGCTAGGGGTAAATGTTGATGATCTGTATGTTTCTCAACCTGATACGGGTGAGCAGGCATTGGAAATCACTGACATGCTGGTGCGCTCAGGTGCGGTGGATGTGATCATTGTTGACTCGGTAGCAGCTTTAACACCTAAAGCAGAAATTGAAGGCGATATGGGGGATGCCCATGTTGGCTTGCAAGCCCGGTTAATGTCTCAAGCGTTACGTAAAATCACTGGTAATATCAAGCAAGCGAATTGTCTGGTTGTTTTTATTAACCAAATCCGGATGAAAATTGGCGTTATGTTTGGTAGCCCTGAAACTACAACGGGTGGTAATGCATTGAAATTCTATGCATCGGTCCGGTTGGATATTCGTCGTATTGGCTCAGTTAAACAGGGCGATGAAGTGGTTGGTAACGAGACTCGAGTAAAAGTCGTCAAAAATAAAGTGTCGCCACCATTCAAACAGGCTGAATTTCAAATTCTTTATGGTAAAGGTATTTACCATATGGGTGAAGTGATTGACTTAGGGGTTAAGCAAGGCGTTGTTGATAAAGCCGGTGCTTGGTACTCCTACAACGGCGATAAAATTGGGCAAGGTAAGGCAAATTCTGCTCAGTTTTTAGAAGACAATCCAGAGATAGCGACGGAAATTGAACAGAAAATTCGCCAGCACTTTGGCATTGAAGCCCTGTCACAAGAAGCTGTTGCTGAAGAAGTGTAGTTGCTAGGGCAGTAGGTATTGCTATTAGCAGTATTTGGTTAGTGTTTTAATAGTTTATAGATGAACAACTCCTCACCTCAAAAAATACGACAAGCAGCTTTACGGCTGCTTGCTCGTCGTGAGCACTCTGCTCAAGAATTAAAACAAAAATTGAAATCACGTACCTTTGCTGGTGAACAAGTAGAGCTTGTGCTGGAAGAGCTAAGGGAAGCAGGCTATTTGTCTGATCAGCGCGCTGCGGAAATGATTTTTCGACGCTGTATTGAAAAAAGACTAGGACTTAAGCGGATTCAACTAGAAATGCAGCAAAAAGGAATTGATCAATCACTTGTTGAGCAGGTATTAAAAGTCAATCAGGATGTTGACTGGCTTCAGTTAGCAAGGGCAGCACTAGCAAAAAAGTTTAACCCAGAACCAAGTGATCTGGTATTAATAGCGAAAAAACAGCGCTATTTAATTCAACGTGGGTTTGATTTCGAAATAATCCAACAAGCTCTTACAACTCATTCTGAATCTTAACCTTTATACCCTTCTTCTCGAATGCTTTGGCTATGTTACGCCTTAAACAGCAATTTTTTTTGCGAGACTCACAAAAAAACAGGGGATATGATATAGTGCCCGCTTTTTGTTGGTCTGCTATTAAATTGGCTATTATGCAGTGTATTACTACCACCCTTTGAAACGCCTACCAAACTAAGTGGGAATCGCTATAGGTGGCTTTGCCCACTTAAGTCCACTTAAATTGGGAGATAACACTAGTCTCAATTATTATGCAGCAGTTAACTTTTTCAATTGAAAACTGGTGTGCTTGGGCACCAGGCCTGAATAGTCAAACAGCGTGGCAGCAATGGGCTGAGAGTGCAGCCAGTATGCCTGCAACTGAAGAACAGCCAACACTAGACTGGCTACCAGCTAGGCAACGGCGCAGGCTGAGTTTGCAGGCTAAAATGGCCTTAACGGTTGCGCAAGAGTGTCTGGAAAAAATTGAAATTGATTCGGTCCGCACAATATTTGCCAGCCGCCATGGTGAGGCCCAGCGGATGCAACATATGCTGCAACAACTGGCTATAGATGAGCCGTTATCACCTACAGAGTTTGGCTTATCAGTGCATAACAGCACCGCAGGCTGGTATGGTGTGTTATTCAAGGATAATGCTGCCACAACGGCTATTGCAGCGGGTAAAGATACTTTTCCAAATAGTTTAATTGAGGCTGTATCACAACTATCTATTGCTGAGGTAGATAGAGTTTTGTTGATCTTTACCCATATGCCATTACCTGATTTTTATCAGGCTTTTCAGGATGAGCCTAATCCCTGTTTTAGTGTGGGAATGATGTTATCCCAGCAAAGTGGTACACCTATTCAGATGAGTTATCAAAAGACAGAGATTGAGAGCAAGCCTTCAATATCATCGCCAGCTTTAGCATTTATTCGATTTTTATTATTAGGCCAGCAACACACCCAAGTATCTACCGACCGAATGGTGTGGAAGTACGAGCAGTTGTAATGAAAAAGCTCTATTTAATTTGGCGGGTGCTAGCCACTGGCTTTAGCTTTTTATTGTTTGGCCTGGGTGGATTTCTACTTGCCTTGCTGGCTTTTCCTCTGATTAATTTGGTGTGGCGTGATCAGTGGCAACGACGTTATCGGGCTCAACGGTTGATCAGCTGTAGCTTTCGGTTTTATCTCAAAGTTTTAGATTACTTAGGTGTTATGAGTTATGAAATTAAAGGGCTGGAAAATCTAAGAGCTGATAAGGGACGTGTTATTATTGCAAATCACCCCTCTTTATTGGATGTGGTGTTACTGATAGCAGCTTTGCCCCAAGCCGACTGTGTGGTGAAGCAGGCGCTTTGGCATAATCCATTATTAAAAGGGGTTGTGAAAGCAGCCGGTTATATCAGTAATCAAGACCCAGAAACATTAATTAACCAGTGTAGAGCCTCATTAAACCAAGGGGGCTGTTTAATTTTGTTTCCTGAGGGAACTCGAACCACACCAGGCAAGGCTATTCGGTTTCAGCGAGGGGCAGCTAATATTGCATTAAGGGCAGAAGCAGATATTCGCTTAGTTGACATTAGCTGTCAGCCAACCACTTTAACCAAACAAGAAAAGTGGTATCAGGTTGCTGATCGGAAAGTGAAGTTTTTAGTTGAGGTTAAACACTTAGTGGAAATTAAGCCGTTTTTAGCCGAGGTAAATGAGCTGCCTCGGGCCACTAGGCAATTAACCCGGTATTTAGAAAGTCAGTACACATAAGGGTAGTAGTTATGTCTAGCTTAAAGGAAGAGTTAAAAACGTTAATAGTTGATGTGTTGGATTTAGAAGATGTAGAGCCTGCAGATATTGTTGATGACGAACCATTATTTGTTGAGGGATTAGGGCTGGATTCAATAGATGCATTGGAGCTTGGTTTAGCGTTGAAAAAGCGCTACAACATTAAAATCGAAGCCAATGCTGAAGATAATAAGCAGCATTTTGCATCCATTAATAGCCTTGCTGCCTTTATTGAAGCAAATAAGTAAGAGAGGAAGTAAACCATGCAATCTCGTCAGGATATTTTAGCTGCACTTACTGAAATATTGGTTGATAAGTTTGAAATTGATGAAGCGGACATTGCTCCTGAAGCAAACTTATATGAAGAGCTTGATCTCGATAGTATCGATGCGGTTGACTTAGTCATTATGCTGCAAGAACTGACCAATAAAAAAATTAAGCCTGAAGAGTTTAAAGCCGTAAGAACAGTCAATGATGTGGTCAATGCTGTTGAGCAGTTAGTTAAATAGCGGCAACTCATTTAAAAGTATGTATTGCGTAGCAGCCATTCTATGAATTTATCACTCAGTATTATTATCGCTGCACCATTCAAACCAAAGATCAGCAAGGATTGCTGATGCGCTGGTTGAATGGGCTTATTGCTATATTAGGGGTACTTTATCCGGTTATTGTGCTAATGGGGTTAAAGTATTTAGAACCTCGGTGGATAGGGTTACTACTCTTTATCCTGATTATGGCACGGCTGACATTGAGCCGTGTTGTGCGTAATAATCTTCAGTTGCTTAAGCCTGCATTGTGGGGCGGAGTTGCTATTTTTTTCTTGGCACTGAGCACAATGGTGTTGAACCATGAAATGCCATTAAAGCTATACCCTGTAGTTATGAATATTATTATGTTGGTTATTTTTGGTGTTACGCTGAAATCTCCACCCTCAATGATTGAGCGATTAGCTAGATTGCAGGAACCAGACTTACCTGATGAAGCAATAGCCTACACTCGAAAGGTAACCATGGTATGGGTATGCTTTTTTGCGGTGAATGGTTTAATTGCCGCATTTACGGCAATTTATTGTTCTTTTGCTGTCTGGACTTGGTATAACGGCTTTATTGCCTATTTATTAATGGGGTTGTTATTTGCCGGTGAGTGGTGTGTTAGGCAACAAGTAAAGAAAAGGAATCAACAGTGTTGAATGATAGTGCAGCAGGTTTGATTCCTAATGAAAATTGGCAGCCAGCCTGTTTTAAGCAGCTCGAAAAGCTAATTAATAGCGGTAATTTAACTCAGCGACCCGTTGGTTATTTGAATGCTGGGCAAACAGTGACAACTGCCACCATATTAAAGTCGGTTGAAGGTTTTGCAGAAAAGTTGAGTAATAGGGTAAATACTCAAGGCTGGGCCATTTATTGTGATGACTCGGTACATTTTATTATTGCCTTATTAGCGGCACTGAAAACTCGCTTAGCGATAGTGATTATTCCCAATAAACAAACAGCTACTTTTAACGACTTAATTTCTCAAAATTATACATTATTAACCGATGTTTCATTAGCCACCGGCAATGATCATCATATCCCTGTAGTCTTAGAAGCATTGTCAGACCCTAAAGAAATACTTGATCTGAGTAAGCAACAGTTGTTTTCGGTGAGCTGTCAACAGCCGTTGTTTTTTTATACCTCAGGTACGACTGGCAAGCCTAAGCTGATAGCCAAGCAATTTGGTCAGCTGATTGATGAAGTCGCTGTGCTTAATGGTTTATGGCGAGAAAACACGTCGCAAGCGGTTTTTATATCGACAGTTAGCCATCAGCACATATATGGCTTTTTATTTAAAATCTTATGGCCTCTCACCATTGGTAGCCCTATTTTCAGCCCACTGGTTAGTTATCCAGAAGAGCTGCTAGCCATTTCCCGCCAGTTTGAAAGAGTTGTCTGGATAGCCAGCCCTGCATTGTTAAAACGATTGCCAGATGCAATTGACAGCCCGGTTGAATCGTTAGCGATGGTGGTGTCTTCAGGTGGAAAACTGGACTACCAGGTTGCTAGGCAAATAGTTGATGGACTACAGCAGTTGCCTGTTGAAATACTGGGTAGTACAGAGACAGGGGGGGTAGCCTGGCGCCAACAATCTCAGGAAAACTCCGCTTGGACTCCTTTGCCTCGCTGTGCTGTTAGCAAGGATTGTGAAACAGGTTGTTTACAAGTTAGTTCACCTTTTATTAGTTCAGATCATTCCCACTTTGTGATGGGTGATATGATTGAGCTACAAAAAGACGGGCAGTTTTATTTAAAAGAGCGAGCTGACCGAATTGTAAAAATTGAAGAAAAGCGATTATCGCTGGCCCAACTAGAGGCAGTGTTGCAACAATGTAAGGAAGTCAGCCAAGTGGCTGCTGTTGGCTTGCAGACAGGGGCGAGAGCCAAAGTAGGGGTAGCGATTGTATTAACGACAGCAGGGCAGGAAAAGCTGCATAAGCTGGGTAAAAGGTCACTGAATTTGCACTTTACTCAATTATTAAGCAACCACTTTGAGCGGACACTACTACCCAAAAAATGGCGGTATGTGAATCAATTACCTGAAAATAGCCAAGGTAAAATGTCTGTAAGCGCCTTAACTGCGCTATTTGAGAAACAATGAGCTTTTTAGGTGAAAGCTAGGTGTAAAGCAAAAGCGGTATATGCTCACAGCAATTCGCGAAGGGTATGTGAACGATGGAATTACCAGACTACTCAATTGAACAGCAAGCAGACCAACAGGCTACGGTTGTATTGACAATTACCGAATCGTTGCCCCACTTTGCAGGCCATTTTCCTAATCAACCAGTGTTGCCTGGGGTGGTGCAGGTTGATTGGGCCATTCATTTTGCCCTGCAATTGGGTTTAGGTCAGGCATCAGTTAAGCAACTGGAAGTCATCAAGTTTCAGCAATTGGTCATGCCGCCTACCACTTTGTATTTGAGTTTGGAACGCTTAGCTAGTGGTAAAACAAAATTCAGTTTTACCAATAAAGAACACGTATTTTCTTCCGGTCGGATTGTATGGGGGAATCCTTGAGCGAGTTTACCCCTTGTGTAGTGATCCCTATTTATAATCACAGTAAAACCATTGCTGGGGTTATTGATGGCATAAATACACTTAACCTGCCTTGTATTGTAGTGGATGATGGGAGTAATGAATCTACCAAGCAAGCATTAACCCAGCTCAAGCAGGATAATCCAGGCTTAACACTTGTGACGCTGGCGAGAAACCAGGGAAAAGGCGCTGCTGTTAAACAAGGACTGGCAACAGCCTGGTTACAAGGGTATTCCCATGCATTGCAAGTCGATGCTGATGGTCAGCATGACTTGCAAGATATTCCTCAGCTTTTGGCAACAGCCAGGCAGCACCCTGAAGCACTGGTGACAGGACAGCCCTTGTATGACGACTCTATTCCTAAATCACGACAGTATGGGCGTTTATTTACGCATTTTTGGGTGTGGCTAGAAACGTTATCATTGACTGATTCAATGATTGGTTTTCGCGTTTACCCACTGTCCAGTACAGTTACCGTATTGGATCAGGTGGTGGGTGAGAGGATGGATTTTGATATCGAAGTGCTGGTTAAAATGATCTGGCATGGGATTCCTGTGGAAGTTTATCCAACCCGAGTAATTTACCCTGAAAATGGTATATCCCATTTTAATTTATGGCATGATAATTGGTTGATCAGCAAAATGCATACCCGACTGGTGTGTGGTATGTTGTTAAGGCTGCCAAATTTAATTAAGCGCAAATTATTTGACCAGCAAACTACCCATTGGGCGTCAATCAGAGAGCGGGGCAGCATTTGGGGGTTAACGTTTTTATTATGGATGTTTCGGTTAGGCGGCGACAAATTAGTTCGCCTGTTGCTTTATCCAATCATCGGTTACTTTTATTTAACCAATAAGGCGGCGCAACAGGCATCAAAAACCTATTTGTCGCGTGTAGCGGAACAGCAAACACGACATAATAAAGCAGTACAGCACTTATCAGAACAAATGACTCCAGATGCATTAGTCAGCAGTCAAGACAGCTTTAAACACTTTATGCAGTTTGGTAAAGCGGCGCTGGACAAATGCGCGGTCTGGGCAAATAAAATCACGGTAAAAGATGTTGATATTATTAATGGTGAGCTCTTCAATAATTTATTAGCGAATAAACAAGGTGCGTTATTTATTACGGCGCATTTTGGTAATAGCGAAATCTGTCGAGCACTTGCTTATGCTAAATATGGGCAAAAAGTAAATGTGCTAGTGCATACCAAACATGCAGTCGCTTTTAATAAAATCATTAGAGAAATTAATCCAGAAGCGCAATTGAGTTTAATAGAAGTCACAGAAATTGGTCCGGATACAGCCATTATGCTCAGTGAGAAAATTGAGCAAGGTGAGTTTATTGTGATTGTTGGGGATCGTACTTCAGTAAATGACCCTGCTAATTGCTGTTACCTGGACTTTTTAGGATATCAGGCACCTTTCCCCAAAGGGCCATTTATTTTGGCCGGCTTACTGAAATGCTCTGTATATCTTTTGCTGTGTTATCAAGCTCAGCGTCGCTACTGTGTACATTTTGAAAAAATAACTGAAAAAATACCCTTTGGTAAAAAAGTCAGAGAGCAGGAAATAATAAAAACTGCGCAAATCTATGTTAGTCATTTAGAAACGTTTTGTTTAAAACAACCACTTCAGTGGTTTAATTTTTTTGATTTTTGGCAGCAAGACAAAGTTGTAACGTCGCAAACGAATGCTGTGAAAAAAACTATAAAGTAATTAGGGTGTAATATCCATGGTTCAATCTGCTGTAAACGCTGAAAAAGTCATTGCCATTTCAGATCAAAGCTGGGTCTCCATTGAAGATATCAATAGTATTGCTGTCGGCGATCAGCAGGTTGAACTGTCTTCTGATCAATCTTTTATTGATAAAATCAAACAGGGGTGTGAGTTTCTCGATAAACTGCTCCATGAAGAAGGCGTGATCTATGGAGTTACTACAGGGTATGGTGACTCTTGTACTGTATCCGTACCACTAGAATTAGTCGAACAACTCCCGGTTCATTTAACCCGATTTCATGGTTGTGGTTTAGGTGAATACTTAACTGTTGATCAAGCGATTGCCGTATTGGCAGTACGTTTAACCTCATTAACCAAAGGAGTTTCTGGGGTCAGTTTGAATTTGCTGCAGTTATTAACCACATTGATTAACCAAAAAATAGCACCTGTTATTCCCCAGGAAGGTTCCGTTGGAGCCAGTGGCGACTTAACCCCACTTTCTTATGTTGCTGCGGTATTAATGGGGGAAAGGGATGTTATTTATCAAGGACAACAGTTGTCGGCTAAACAGGTTTTTGCGGAAAAAAATATTCAGCCAATAAAATTACGTCCAAAAGAAGGGCTGGCCATAATGAATGGTACTGCTGTGATGACGGCACTGGCTTGTGACGCTTACCAGCGGTCAGCTTACTTAGCGAAGTTAACATCCCGTTTGACAGCATTAGCCAGTATTGCTTTGCAGGGGAATGCCTACCATTTTGATGAAAAACTGTTTGCAGTCAAACCCCACCCTGGGCAGATGGAAGTGGCTAAGTGGATACGCACTGACTTGCAACATGTTGAATCACCTAAACAGTCTGATCGGCTGCAGGATCGTTATTCAATTCGATGTGCACCTCATGTGATTGGGGTATTACAAGATGCGTTGCCTACGTTTAGAACCTTTATTGAAAATGAAATTAACAGTGCTAACGATAATCCAATCATTGATGCGGAAGGTGAACATGTACTTCATGGTGGGCATTTTTATGGTGGCCATATCGCCTTCGCGATGGACTCTATGAAAAACACGGTGGCCAATTTAGCGGATTTAGTTGATCGGCAGTTGGCACTGATTATGGACACTAAATTTAATAACGGTTTACCAGCAAATTTAACTGGCGCCATCCAAGAGCGGTTGATGGTGAACCATGGTTTTAAAGCCGTGCAAATTGGTGTTTCGGCCTGGACAGCTGAAGCGTTAAAGCTCACCATGCCAGCCAGTGTGTTTTCCCGTTCTACAGAGTGCCATAACCAAGATAAAGTCAGTATGGGAACCATTGCTGCGCGTGATTGTTTGCGCGTATTAGAGCTAACAGAACAAGTTGTTGCGGCAGCTGTTTTAGCTATTCACCAAGCATTAGCATTACGAGCGCGTAAGGGTGAACTGCATTTATCGTCATTAAGCGAACCACTTCAGGCGATGTATAAGGATGTATTCAGCTATTTTGAACTGGTGGAAGAAGATCGGCCTTTAGAGCAGGTATTGCGGCAGACAGTAGAATATATTAAGCAACAAAGGTGGGAATTATATAGTTGATATGGTCCCTAAATGAAAAGGCTTGATCAATGGTGGATGCAATAACAATGGAATTTAGTCAGACAGTTGAAATAACCGTGCCGTTTCATGATGTGGATATGATGCAAATTGCCTGGCATGGTCATTACGCTAAATATTTTGAAATTGCCCGCTGTCAATTATTGGACTCTTTTGGTTATAACTATCGGCAAATGGAAGAGTCAGGTTATATGTGGCCAATTGTTGATTTTCGAATTAAATACATTCGTCCGGCAAAGTTTGAGGCCACCATCCAGGTAACAGCCACATTGGTGGAATACGAAAACCGATTAAAAATTACTTATCAGATTAAAGATAAGCAAACAGGTGAAACCCTAACTAAAGGCCATACAGTACAAATGGCTGTTAAATTGAGTAATCACGAAACCTGTTTTCGTTCTCCAGCAGTATTGTTTGAAAAATTAGGAGTAGAGGTTGAGGATGATTAAATTATTGCTAAAGGCTTTGTCGCTAACAACCCTATTACTGATTGGGGTTGTTAATGGTGCAACAAAAACGCCTGATTTTTCCATGGCTGAGAAATTACAGCAGCCAGCACCAGCTATTAAGCTTTTAAATAAAAAACTGGTTTTGAAAAATAATATTAAAGGAGAATTTAACCAGGAAAAGCATATTAAAGTATTAAGCCGGCCACTGAAGTCATCCGGTAAGTTCAATTTAAGTGAGCACCAGGGATTGATTTGGGATACTCAGCAGCCCACTAAAAACCGGATTAAAGTGAATTCAACTGGGCTATACGAATGGAAGAGTAGTGGCAGTGACTTCAATCAAGGGCAATGGCAAGTCAAACCCGAGAGCCAGTCGGCAGGCTTTTCTCGCTATGCAAAAAGCTTCCAAGCATTACTGAATGCGGATATTAAGCAATTACAGCAAGAGTTTGACTTATATTGGCAGCATACCGCAAATAATTGGCAGTTGGGTTTAAAACCAAAGCAGACCAGTCAGTTAACTAAGTTAATCAGCTGGATTAAAGTGACCGGCAGTGACAGAGTGAATATGATTCAAATTCGAGAGCAGTCTGGTGACTTCAGCCAAATCAACCTCTCAAGTATTGCGCCTTTAAACAGCAGTACATCTGCTGATGTCAACGCGAAATAACCGGATGACTGCTATTAACAAACCAAAAGGCTTGTTTACTGCTAGACTGCTGTTTATAAGTTGGTTGTTATTAATTGTGAGCAGCCTTATTCTGTTGGTTACTCAGCTTCAGCAGGGTATTCCACTCAAAATGGATATTCTGGAGCTGTTACCGCAAGTTGAACAAGCAGAGACCTCTAAACGACAAAAGCCATCGCAGGTTTTTATTGACCGATCGGTAAAATCAGTGGCTAATAACGTTGTCCTATTGGTAGGTCATGCAGATCAGCAAACGGCGTTGAGTCAGGCGAGACAGTTGCATCAAACACTAACAGAGCATGCGGCTGTGACAGATAGTTTTTTCCAGCTTAATCAAGGTAACTTCCAGTCGATCGCCAAGCTTTACTTTCCCTATCGATTTGGTTTATTGGCTGATAAGACGGTAAGTAAGCTAGAAAACCACGATATAGATGGCCTAGTGGCTAATGCTCAACAACAGCTGTATAGCCTGCTGTCAGCAGCAAACTCGAAGCTTATCCAAAACGACCCACTGTTTTTATTTTATGATTTTTTGACTCAGCTACCTTCAGTTAATGGCAAACTGAAATTGGAAGAGGGTTATTTGCTTGCCAAAGCAGATGGCCAAACTTATGTATTAATGACACTGGTGCTGACCGACGAATATAAGCAACAGCTACATTTTGTTAATGATATCAAACAGGTTGAGCAACAGTTACAAACCAAATCCCCTGATTTAACTTTATTGAAAGCGGGTGTTGTCTTTCATAAAGCTTATGGAGAACAGTCGGCCAAAGCAGATATTTCTCTGATCAGTATTGGTTCCGTGGCGGGTATTATCTTGTTAGTGCTGGTTTTATTTAGAAGTATAAAACCGCTATTACTCACTTTATTTACAATTGCCACAGGTGTTTTAGTTGCCTTTACAGCTACCTTATTAATTTTTGGTGAGCTGCATATCATTGCTTTGGTTTTCGGGGCGAGTTTAATTGGTATTTCGATTGACTATGCGTTTCATTACTTAGCTAAACAATATACAGCAAGTGATGATTGGCATCCGGCGAAATGTATTCGAGCTATTTTGCCAGGCTTAGGACTAGGTTTGTTTACCAGTGCGGTGGGTTATATCCCAATGGTGACAGCACCATTTCCTGGGCTGCAACAAATGGGTGTGTTCAGTATTGTTGGATTAACCGTTGCTTTTATAACCGTGGTTGTGGCTTATCCTGTTTTATCTGCAAAAGGCTTTTATCGACCAGGCTTGGGGGTGTTGGGTAAATGGCTTAGTAGCTATTTAATTAAGTGGCAGCAGCAAAATACAGGTTTAAAAACAACAATTACTTTGGGGTTATTATTGATCGCTTTAGCCGGTATAATCCAGTTAACCGCTGATGATGATGTAAAAAAATTACAGGCATTGTCTGCGCAACTGCTTCAAGAACAGCAAAAAATCCAATCCATTACCGGGTTTGCCGATGTTGGCCCCTATGTCATTATTTTTGCTGATAATGCAGAGCAGCTATTATTGAGAGAACAACTGTTCGTCAAGCAGCTGCGTCAAACTGGGCAGCCGGTGGTGGGGGAGTTTATTGCGTTATCTGACTATATTTCGGCCATTACAACGCAGCAGCAACATCATCAGTTATTAGCCCGCTTGGTTGAAATTGGGGAAAATGCTGCTGACAGTATCTGGCAAAAACTAACGGATTTAGGCTATCAAACGTCAGTAGTTGAACAGTATCAACAAGACTTATTAGCAGCCAAAGGACAAGCATTGAGCTTTAATGATTGGTTTGCTGCGTTTCCTAATCAATGGGTTAAGGCCCTTTGGCTCGGTGAAAGTCAGGACCAACTATCAGGCAATAAACAAGTAGCATCGGTTATTCGCTTTAATCATATCATGGACTATCAAGCATTAACTAACCTGGTTGCTGAGCAGCAGGCGGGGGTGGTGCTAATTGATCAAGCTAAAACCGTATCAACCACGTTTGCCAGTTATCGTATGCAGCTAGTCAAGCTCGTGGCTATTGCCTATTTATTGATTGCAGTATTTTTATGGTTCCGTTACGGCTGGAAAGATGCGTTATTTATTTTAATGCCACCTTTAATTGCAGCTTTATTGGCAATAACCAGTATTGCTCAAGTGGTGGGCTATTATAATTTATTTAATTGCCTGGCCATTATTTTGGTGTTGAGTATCGGAATTGATTATACCTTGTTTATAAAAGAATCGGATAGTCACTCATTAAGCGCTACCTTTACGGCTGTTGCTTTATCGGCATGTACCACTTTACTGTCATTTGGTTTGCTGGCATTAAGTGATATTCCTGTTGTATTTAGCTTTGGTTTGACCATTAGTGTCGGTATTGGTTGTGCTTTTATTTTGGCGCCTTTGGCAGCCAAACAAATTTCTAAATAGTTAGCGGTACAAACTATATGAAAAATCAGCAACATGCTTTTGATGTTATTGTTATTGGGGCGGGGCCTTCAGGGGCAGTTGTAAGTTCAATATTAAACCAGCAAGGGTTATCTGTGTTGGTGCTTGAGAAGGCACACTTTCCTCGGTTTAGCATTGGTGAAAGCCTGTTACCCCAAGCCATGACGTATCTGGAAGCGGCCAATTTATTGCAACCTGTGGTTGAAGCTGGGTTTCAATATAAAAATGGTGCTGTATTTCGCCGTGCCAGCCGGTGTACTCAATTTGACTTTAGGGAAAAGTTTTCTTCTGGGTGGGGTACCACCTACCAAGTTAAACGAGCAGCCTTTGATAAGGTGTTAGCTGATGCAGCTGAGCAACAAGGTGTACAGATTAAGTATGGTTATACGGTAACTGCGGTTAACTTTTTAGCAGAAGCAGTAGAAGTGTGTTGTGTTGACGAGCAAGGCAATGCTTACCGCTTTTATAGCCAGTTTTTAGCAGATGCCAGCGGTTTTGGTCGGGTATTACCGCGTTTGCTTGATTTAGAAACCCCTTCTTGTTTTCCCGTTAGGCAATCACTGTTTACTCATATTAAGGATAATATTGTCGATGAGAATTTTGATCGTAATAAAATTCTGATCACCATTCATCCTAAGTATCAGGATGTGTGGTATTGGTTAATCCCTTTTTCAGACGGCACTTCTTCTATTGGTGTGGTGGTTCCACCAGCGTTAATGGATGAGGATGAGGATAATACCCATCAATTGCAACAATTTATCAGTGAGGCGACAGAGTTAGCCGAGCTGACAGCCAATGCAGAGTTTATAAATCCAGCTCAAAAAATAGTTGGTTATTCTGCAAATGTTTCCAAGCTGTGGGGCGATCGGTTTGTTTTATTGGGTAATGCCGCAGAGTTTTTAGACCCAGTATTTTCTTCTGGGGTAACCATTGCATTAAAGTCAGCTCACTTAGCAGCAGGATTGATTGCTAAACAAGTGGCAGGTGAAACAGTTGATTGGCAAACGAGGTACCACCAACCTTTAATGAAGGGAATTGATACCTTTCGCTGCTTTGTTGAATCCTGGTACGATGGTTCGTTGCAGAATATTTTATTCTTTAGGCAAAAAGAGCAAGGGGTAGAGCGCATGATTTGTTCGATTTTGGCAGGTTATGCCTGGGATGAAGCTAACCCTTATGTGGCAGATTGTAGTCGACGGCTTAATGTATTAAAGGAGCTGTGTAGTTGATCCTGGCGATTTTAAAAAAACAAGGGTGGTTAAAAGCATTACTGGCTATTATCGGGTGTGGTTGTTTGTTGTCTGGTTGTGGTTTTCGTACCATTAATCAGACAGTGAAGGGTGAGTTTGCTCAGTCATCTGTAATACCGTTACCAACAGTACAAGCACTAGGGAAAGGTTTTTCTGCTACTCAAGAGCTGGTTGGTAATTTTCAAGGCAAGGAGAACCCGCTGTTGTTTCAATTGGAATCTGATGGTTCAAAGCTAGTCATGGTTGGGTTAACCAGTATAGGCCATCGGCTGATAACCTTGGAATACCAACAAGAAAAGTTAAGTGCAGAATTAAGCCCATTATTACCAGAACAGCTAAAAGCCGACTATTTATTAAGCGACTTTTTATTAGCATTTGCCAATGTTAAGGCTATCAAGTCAGCTTTTAATGGTTCTGCTTATCAAGTAGCTGAAACTGCTCAAGACGATATCCACACAAGAATTATTTATAATAAATCCAAACCTATTATTGAAATTAAGTATGACCATGCAGACCCGTGGCGCGCTACAGTACAACTTAAGCACCTGGTTTATGGTTATAGCCTACAGATTAAGACTATTGAAAAGCAGTTATTATGAAAGGAAGTCATTTAAATAGGTCGTTATGAAAATACCCGTTCAACTTTCAGCACTAGGTATGGTTTGTCCGTTAGGCAGTGACCCGCAAACCATTTTGCAAGGGTTGGTTACAGGCTCACAACAAGGAATGCAGTCTCGGAATGATTTTATTCCAGAAAAGCCTGTTATTGTCGGCGTGGTTCAGGAGGTTTTACCTGAGTTGGGCAAAAAGTGGCAGCGCTATCAGTGCCGGAATAACCAGCTGTTATTGGCTGCTTACCAACAAATTGCCGACCAAGTAGAAGCTTGCATTAAACAATACGGCAAAGAGCGAGTGGGGTTGGTACTAGGCACTAGCACCTCTGGAATTGAAGAGGGAGAGCAGGCTGCACGTTATAAATTAGCGCATCAACAGTTTCCAGAAAACTACCATTACCTGCAACAGGAAATTGGTGGCAGTACGGAATTTTTAGCTAATTATTTAGGCTTGGAGGGAGTAGCTTACACTATTTCCACTGCTTGCTCATCCAGTGCCAAAGCATTAGCGTCGGCTCGCCAATTATTGCAAGCAGGTATCTGTGATGTCGTCATTGCGGGTGGAGTCGATACCCTATGTCGATTAACCTTAAATGGGTTTGACTCACTAGAATCTGTGTCTGATAGCATTTGTAATCCATTTAGTGCTAATCGTAATGGCATTAATATTGGTGAAGGGGCAGCCTTGTTTGTAGTTACCCGTGAACTGGGTGGAATACAACTATTGGGTATTGGTGAGTCCTCTGATGCTTATCATATGTCTGCCCCGCACCCAGCAGGTCAGGGTGCTGAGCAGGCAATGCAACAGGCACTAGTGGATGCAGAGTTATCTTCTGAAGCCATTGCTTATATTAATTTACATGGTACAGCCACTAAGCAAAATGATGCTATGGAAGCGCAAGCCGTTAATCGAGTGTGTGGCAGTCAAACCCCTTGTAGCTCGACAAAACCACTCACTGGTCATGGCTTAGGTGCGGCAGGTGCTTTAGAAATAGGTTTTTGTTGGTTGTTACTAACTGATCACAATCAACAACACCAACTACCACCACAAGTGTGGGATAATTGTTATGATAATGACTTGCCTGCTTTAGCGTTAGTTCAGCCAGGGCAACAGTTTACTCAAACAGTCTCTACAGTTGCTAAGGGCCGTTGCAATTTAATGAGTAATTCCTTTGCCTTTGGCGGTAATAATATCAGCGTAGTGATTGGTAAGGTGGTAGGTAGGGTAGGGGGGTAGAATGGTAGAGGACAGTGTGATAGATCATCGGGTAGATGGTGTGAGAAATAATGTGGTAGAAAAATAGTATGAGTAATGCACAATCCAATTGGCTGCCAGAGGAATTATTACCCCATGATCATCCCATGATTTTATTGGATCGGGTGGAAGATTATGGCGCTGACTTTGTTGAAGCAAGCTTTACTGTTAATGAACAATCATATTTTTTAAGCCCTCAACAGCAGCGAGTACCGATTTGGTTTGGTTTAGAGTATATGGCTCAAACGATCGGTTTATTTGCGGGTATTCAGCATAAACTAGCTAATGAGCCAGTAAAAATAGGATTTCTATTAGGTACACGACGTTATACGTGTTTGGTTGATGCATTATTAATGGGTAATACTTATCAGGTGAGAGCAAGCAAAAAATATGAAGATGAAGGATTAAGCGTTTTTGATTGCACTATTAATCACCAGGCATTAATTGCTGAAGCCAGTATTAATGTATTTCAGCCAGATGACCCCGCAGAATTTTTTAAACAATTATGAGTAATAGCAAAAAACGAATTTTAATCACTGGCTCCAGCCGTGGTATTGGTAAAGCAATTGCGTTGCGTTTGGCTGAGTCAGGCTATCAGGTTGTGGTGCATTATCGCCAGGGGCAGCAACAGGCAGAGTCTGTCGTCAGCCAATTAACAGCAGCTGGTCTGAGTGCAACATTGCTTCAGTTTGATATTAGCGACCGGGCTCAGTGTGAAGCAGTGTTAACTGAAGATATTAGCAAGCATGGGGTTTATTATGGAGTGGTGTGTAATGCCGGTTTAACGGCAGATAATGCCTTTCCTGCCATGACAGACAGTGATTGGGATCGAGTTATCCATACCAATCTTGATGGCTTTTATAATGTACTGAAACCCTTAACCATGCCGATGGTACAGACCAGAAAACCAGGGCGCATTGTCACCATGGCTTCAGTTTCAGGATTAATTGGTAATCGAGGACAGGTGAATTACAGTGCAGCAAAAGCGGGTATTATAGGAGCCACTAAAGCATTGGCTATTGAATTAGCAAAGCGAAAAATTACGGTTAATTGTGTAGCGCCTGGTTTAATTGATACTGATATGACAGATGATTTGCCCGTTACTGAAATTGTTAAGCAAATTCCAGCTCGTCGGGTGGGTAAGCCTGAAGAGGTCGCGTCATTAGTGAATTATCTAATGTCAGAAGATGCAGCCTATATTACCCGACAAGTGATTTCTGTTAATGGGGGGTTATGCTAATGCGTCGTGTGGTAGTGACGGGCATGTCCTGTATTACCGGAATTGGCCAGAGCTGGGAACAGGTGCAGGCTAACTTAAAAGCCAAGCAAAGCAGCATTACCCGAATGGAAGAGTGGGAGCGATTTGAAGGATTGCATACCCGACTAGCGGGGCCAGTACCTGACTTTTCTACCCCTTCCCATTATTCGCGCAAAAAAATTCGCAGTATGGGGCGAGTGAGTTTAATGGCTACTCGTGCCACTGAATTGGCGTTAGAAAGTGCAGGTTTATTCGATGACCCTAGAATTCGCTTAGGCTCTATGGGCGTTGCTTACGGTTCCTCGGTGGGGAGCACTGAACCATTAGGAGCATTTGGTTCAATGATTACAGAGGGTAGTTGTAAAGGGGTAACGGCTACCAGCTATATCCAAATGATGAGTCATACAGCTGCAGTTAATATTGGTTTATTTTTTGGATTAACTGGACGGCTTATTCCTACCAGTAGTGCCTGCACCTCAGGTAGTCAGGCTATTGGCTTTGCCTATGAAGCCATTAAATATGGTATGCAGGATATGATGGTAGCGGGTGGTGCAGAAGAGCTTTGTCCGACGGAAGCCATGGTATTTGATACGCTATTTGCTACCAGCACTAAAAACGATACCCCGGAATTAACGCCACGTCCGTTTGACAAAGCCCGTGATGGCTTAGTCATTGGAGAAGGGGCTGGCACGCTAATTCTTGAAGAGTTAGAACATGCAATTGCCAGAGGGGCGCCCATTTACGCTGAAATTGTTGGGTTTGGCTCCAATACGGATGGCGCCCATGTTACCCAGCCGAATGCTGAAACCATGGCTATTGCAATGGAGCTGGCGCTAAAAGATGCTGAGTTAGCACCCGAAGCCATTGGTTATGTCAGTGCTCATGGTACTGCCACTGATCGAGGCGATATTGCAGAAACCCGAGCGACTGAACAAGTATACGGCAATATCATGCCAATCAGCTCTCAAAAAAGCTATTTGGGACATACTCTCGGGGCTTGTGGAGCAATTGAAGCCTGGTTATCCATTGAAATGATGAATAACAACTGGTTTGCCCCCACAATTAATCTAACCGAAGTCGACGACCAGTGTGGTGAGCTTGATTATATTATGGGTGAAGGCCGGGAACTAAACTGTGAGTATGTTACCAGCAATAATTTTGCCTTTGGTGGAGTAAATACCTCGTTAATTTTTAAGCGCTGGGATTAAACCATTTTAGCATTAGTTGGTTTGTTATTTTTACTAAGTGCAGGTTGTTGGAAGCGCCTGCATAATGCCAAATGCTTGTTCAAGACCCCGTCTGCTTGCGCAGAGGCCATAAACAATTATTAGAGATGGCTTGGAGCACTCCATATCCGCAAAGTTTTTGCGACAGCCTTGGGTTACTTACTTTTTGTTATCAATACAAGCATAGCTACGCATACAACAGAAATGGTTAACACCGCGATAGGTAATGTCAGTTGGCTGCTTTTTGCAAAGTGGCTGCTTAGTGAAACACCGATGCCTGTCAGTAGTAAGTTATTTGTATTCATCAACCCTGCGCCATTGGCTTTATCTTCAACGCAAGTCATTGCAAGGGTTGTCGCATTAGGCAGAATTAGCGCTACGCCTATAAATAAGAAAAATGCCGGTACAAATAAGCTGAAGGTATTTATAATAGTTGCTTTAAACAGAATAAATAAAATGATACTGCTGCAGAGTAGAATCATAACACCAAACATCAGAATTTTTCTGCCACAGTATTTAAGGCTAGCTTTGCCAGATAAATAAGAACCTATGAGTAGCCCTACTGATGTAATAATGCTGAGCAGCCCAAAATGTTGAGGGCTCATTTTAATAACGGTAATAGATAAAAAAGGAGAAAGGCTATTAAAAATATAAGCAGTTGCAGTGCCCGCGGTTGCTAATAAAGTAAAAACCAAGTAGTTAGGGCTTTTAAAAGCGTTTACTATTCCTTTTAAATTGCTTGATAATTGAATGGGTTTATACTGACTTTCAGGCAATGTTTCATTCAATTGACTGTAAGTAGCAATTAAAATAAACACAATATAAACACTCGCAATTTGCATAGTGCTCTGCCAACCGTAATGTTGTGTTAAAAAGCCGCCAATTGTGATGGCGACACAAGGCATAAGTGCAAAAATAAGAAATAGGGTAGATAATTTTTTTCTGGCATTTTGCTCGTCATAGCAGTCAGATAACACCGTCAATGCTACAACGGGTCCACATGCACCACCAAAAGCGATGATTGTTCGGGCAATTACTAGCCATATAAAGCTGCTTTCTACAATGGCTATCAATTGAATTAAGCTGCCTACCAACGCAACTACTAAGCCTGCTAGTGCGGCCATTTTACGTCCATACCGATTAGCCAATATACCATAAGGTAATTGCCCTATGGCATACCCCAGCAAAAAGGCTGTTACCAACCAGGTGGATTGAGTTGGCTTAATTAGAAAGGTTTCACTTATCTCTGGTAATGCTGGAGTAATAACAACGGCTACCAAAGAGGCAAAGCTCATGAGTAACATAAGTAAATAGATGGGAGGGGAATATAGTTTGTCGCTCTGTACTGCGGTGCTCATGGCTTCAACTAGCTTTTGTAAGGGTAAAAGCCAAAGTATATTGATTGACTAAATTTAATAAATATGTTTAGTTTTAATAGATTATTAAATATTATTTAATATACCCAATGCGAAGTGTATAAAGGGTATAGTTGAGAAGGTAAATCGGTGGTTACTGCAATCCCATACATGATGACTTTTATCGAAGTGGTTGAAAAACAAAGCTTTAGTCGTGCAGCTGGCAAGCTTGATCTATCCGCAGCTGCCGTCAGTATCCAGATGAAGAAGCTTGAGCAAGAGCTTGGCTTCTCTTTACTACAACGCTCAACTCGTACACTAAAACTCACTGAGCAAGGCGCTCGATTCTATGATCACTGTAAAGAGCTGCAAGCCTTACTGGCAGTAACGGAGTCGTTTGCTGATCGTGTTCATCAAGAGCCTGAAGGTAAGCTACGGGTTGTGTCGTCTATTTATACTGGGCATCGTTACTTAATTGAGCACTTATCAGAGTTTTATAAGCGCTACCCTAAGATACAGCTTGATGTAGAAATATCTGATCGCATTCCAGACTTCAGTCGCCAAGAGGTGGATATATTAGTCGGGTTTAGCAATCGTTATAAAGAACTACCTGGTGACTTATATTGTCGGCGTTTGCTATCAGTTTCAGCTTTGTTTTCGGCATCACCCACTTACCTGAAAAAATTTGGAACACCTAAATCTATAGGTGATTTAAAAAATCATGAATTTATCTACCATAAAACCCGCTCACCACAACAGACATTAAAGTTTTTTGCTGATATCGAAACGATTATTCCCCCTGCAAAAATTACCTTTAACTCTGTTGATGCAGTTATTTCTGCAGGTTTACAAGGGTTGGGAATTATTGATTGTCCCGAGTTGATATGTAGGCCCTATTTAAAGTCTGGGCGACTGATTCCTTTGTTTGTAGATATCTTTTCCAAAAAAATGGAAGGATACTTATTTTATGATAAGAAGAATGTCATGTTGCCAAAGTTTAGGGCGTTTATTGACTTTATGATAGAGAAAACTAAACATTTACGTGAAAATTAGTGGTTGATGATTTGTTTCTTTTAATCATCTCAGTTTGTTGTCTCAAGTTATTTCATCTACTTTTGAAATATAGCCACCTTTAATTAATAGGTAGTAACTGATTGTTGTTAATACTAACTTGCAATTGAGCGGTTGACATAACAGAGACTATGAAAAAAATACTTATTTTACTGATGGTACTTAATCTAAGTGCCTGTCGAACAACTGCCATTCATAATATTGAACAACAGTTACTTCCTTCTCGGTTAGATGGTCAGGCTTATGAGTTGAGAGAGGTAAAGGTTGCTGTGATGAAAGCATGTCAATTAAAAGGCTGGGTGCCACGAGTACAGGATGATGGCAGTGTTTTAGCCAGTATACTGGTTAGAGGTACTCATGAAGCTACAGTTAAAATTAGCTATGATCGGCAGTATCTCAATATAATCTATGTTGATAGCCAAAATTTACTTCAATCAGATGGAAAAATTCATCGAAACTATAATCGTTGGGTAAATAATTTATATACAACGATTACGCAACAGCTGAAGATGGAAAGCTGAATCTAGACATCACTCGTAAAGGGTATACTCTTTACAAAGTCTATAGCGCTTACAAGTGTAAAACGTATTAAAAAGTAAGGTGCCTTCTCATCGTTAAGAAGGCTCTTTATACTGCTTTATCTAGCAAGTTTTACCACGGTTCCTTTTAACGTAACGCCTGCGATTAGCGCGCCTGCGCCACACTCAAACTCAGTCGTGCTGGAAATTTCATTTTTCTTATAGTAAGACTTGATATTAACAACTGCATTGCCGCCTTCTTGTATGGCACGTTGCTGCAGAGAAATTAATGCTGACAAAATAACCCACTGACAGGCTTCTTTATCTGATTTATTAAACGCATTGGTTTTTTTGTTGGACATATACTCCCCAAGTCTTTTTAGGACTCTAGGTGTAGGTTGATTACCAAAATATAATGGTACGTTAGGTAATAATTTTTCTTTGGCTGCAGGCTTACTCAATGCTTCTTGAATTGAATACATTGTCCGTGTATCACGGGCTTCAACAGAGCTGATAGCAAGAGTAGAAAAAGCAAGCAGTGTACAAAGTGCTTTTAGTTTCATAGGGTTATATCCTATATTAAAAAATGCGAATCTAGAGGTAAGCCAAATATGCTACTGTCACAAAAATCGAGATGAACTTCAAGGTACAAATTTTAGGTACAAAAACTACCTCTCAGTTGTATCACTTCAATTGAGTTGATGCTTCTCATCTAATTGGATAAAACATGGTTAATTGATAGATAAAGGGCGATGAGAGTAGGAAAAGAGAGCAGGAAAAGATTGAATGGAGATATCATTTATTTGTGAATCACTGTTTCTATAAAAAAGCATATCTCAAATAAAATGATTTTTCATTTTATTGTATTTTAACGCAATGCTCGACTTTTCAGCCTATTAATTTAGATAACTGTAGTGGAGCATTGCCTTGGTTCCTATTAAATAATACACATAAGCTGTGCGATAACAGCTTGCGGGTCATTCGATTAGTCAAACTCCACAGGGTTCTGCCTTTGGTCCGTTGAATATTAAACCTCTCTACTAGCTGACCAATGGTTGTCTCAACTCGTCGTCGTAACCGATTAAGCTGGCTCCTCCAGGATTTGGGTAAAGGATCAATCATGTTATCTCTAACCGGGGTTTCTAGCTGAAGCGATTTTAACTCTAACAATTCAGCTTTAAATTCAGCCCCCAAATAACCTTTATCCCCTAACAACATGCCTGACGGCATACCTTCTGTTAACTCCCATACAGCTTCCCTTTCGCCATCACTTGCTGGGGTTAATGTAAATCCTGCTATGGCTCCATGAAAGTCAATAATGAGGTGCCCTTCAAAGCCATAATAGGTTTCCCTCTTGGATGCACAATAGCCATACTCAGCCTCTCCTTTAAAGCAGCTACAATTTCTTGCACGTTTAAAGTGGCTAACAGGCAAAGGAAAGCCATCAACAACATGTATAGGGTCATTAATAGTACCCAGCTCAGTTGTTACTTGCTTTTGTAACTGTTGTTTTATCGCCCATAAATTAGCAGCTTGTTTAGCAAACTGGCTTCTTGAGCCTATGCCTGGAAAATAAGCTTTCCAATGCTCTTTGAAGTATTTCCAGATAGCGGTATCAGCATCAAGGCCTTGAAATTCACCAATTAACTCCATGGTAATGACTTCGGCATCCGACAGTGAAGGCTTAATTCCTCGCTGACGTAATCGCCGTCGTTTTAATAAATCAGTTAAAACATCACCGACCCAACAATAAGTAGTTATGATAAACTCTTCCAGTGACATTCCCTTTCCTTTATATCCCTGTTTTCGCAAAACTTAGGATGGGGTTAGGGTTTGTCATTTCAAGTTATTAAAAGTCGAGCATCGCGTTATTTTACTGCCAGCGTGGCAACTTCTGAAAGCATCCTGGTTTTAGCTGGTTTTGCTACTACCGCAACTGATGTGAATTATTTTGAGTGCTTCTTTTTAGGCATAATGGGCCTATGTCAAGGAAAAGTAATATTGTAGCTAGAGAATAAATTGGGTCTCGTCACTCGACGATGGCTAGGTATATACTGATTATAAGGGTAATTTATTGTGATGCTATAATTGTTACAATAATTTGAACATAATTATAAGTTAGGGATAACGATGGGGCTTTCAATTGAAGCAGACACTTTTTCAAATCAAGATTTTGTGCTTTTTGAGCAAAAGGTTCGTGATGACTTAGATGTACTTAAAAAGCTATTGTCTGACCCAGATTTTGGGGTAGGTCAAGCATCATTGGGTGCTGAAGTAGAGTTTTATATTGTTGATCATCAACGTAAGCTCTTGCCTATTAACATGGAAATTAATGCTTTACTTCAAGACCCTCAATTAACGGTAGAGCTTAATCGCTTTAATTTAGAGTATAACCTAACTCCTCAGCCTTATAGCGGCTCTCCTTTTATGGCGATTGAACAGGAGTTGAACACTGCAATAAAAAAAATAGACGAAGCCGCAACACCACATAGGGGGCAAGTTATACCAATAGGTATTCTGCCAACATTAACTAAAAAAGATTTTCATGATCAAACAATGACCGATATTCCAAGATATCGGGCACTTTCCCATGCCTTGTGTAAAATGCGCGGTGGTCCTTTTAAGATTGCAATTGATGGTAAGGAGCCTATTGAATTAGAGACTGATGATGTTACGCTAGAAGGGGCAAGTACTTCTTTTCAAGTGCATTGGCGAGTACCTACCAGTCAATATGCAGATTACTTAAATGCTGTCCAGTTGGTAACACCCGTTGTTTTAGCCTTATCTTCGAATTCACCCAGTTTATTTGGCCATCATTTGTGGGCCGAAACGCGCATTGCATTGTTTAAGCAATCTATCGATAGTCGTTCATCCCATGAACAAAGTTGGCGTCATCCGCCGCGAGTATTTTTTGGTAATGGCTGGGTAAGGGAAAGCGCTTGGGAATTATTTGCGGCTTCAGCAGCATTGTTTCCACCGATTATTCCTGTTATTGGTGAAGAGAATCCTCATGCGAGTTTAGCAGCAGGAAAAACACCTAAATTAGAAGAATTACGACTTCATCAAGGCACGACTTGGCAATGGAACCGAGCAATATATGATGATGCTGATGGTGGGCATTTGCGTATCGAAATGCGTTCTTTGCCGGCTGGACCAACGTTAATAGATATGAGTGCAAATGCACTGTTTGCCATAGGATGTGCTATGGCTGTATTGCCTGATATTAAACACTTAACTTCTGTTTTACCATTTAATTATGCTGAGCATAATTTTTATCGAGCTGCTAAGTATGGTATGGATGCGCGTTTGGTTTGGCCTGCAAAAACACAGGTTCATCTGCATGAAGAGTCTGTATTGCATATAGCTAAGCACTTGTTGCCAAAAGCATGTCATGCACTGGAGACAACAGCACTATGTCATACTGAAATAAAGCGGTTGATGAATGTGATGCAAGGGCGTATTGAACAGCGTATTTGTGGTGCAAAATGGCAACGCCTAGTGACTAATCATTTATTAAAGTCCCTCAATAGAGAAGAAGCATTTGCGGAAATGTTAGCTAGCTATATTCAAGGCTACCGGAGTGGCAAGCCAGTTTGTGAATGGAGTATTTCACCATGAATAAAAGCACATCATCACTAATAAACGTATGGACTCAGCCTGACCCTGAAGAAATTGGTCATTCCATTGATGAGTTTCTTTCACGTTTAAAGCAGCCAACTATTATTCAATTATCAGGATTGGATGACAGCCGTACTAGAGTTATATCCACACTATTGCATGGTAATGAGCCATCAGGATTATATGCCGTTTTTAATTGGCTTAAGTCGGGAAAACAACCCGCAGTAAATACAGTGTTTTTTGTTGGTGCTGTCACTGCTGCACTGGAGCATCCAAGATTTTTTTATCGTCACTTACCTGATGAGAGGGATTTGAACCGTTGTTTTAAGGAGCCTTTTGATGATTATCCAGGGCATGTGGCGAAATCATTTCTAGACTTTTTAAAGGAAGAGCAGCCAGAGTGTTTAATTGATATTCATAATACATCAGGCTCTGGGCCTGCTTTTGCAGTGAGTATTTGCAATGACTTGGCTCATCAGACGCTGGTTTCTCACTTTGTCGATCGGCTAATCGTCACTAATCTACGTTTGGGTTCACTAATGGAGTTATCTGAACAAGATGTACCGACGATTACGGTTGAGTGTGGGGGAACACAAGATGAACAGGCACATCTATTGGCTATAGAGTCTGTTGATCGCTTTTTGTCGCTTGATGATGTATTTCAATATTCTGCTACAGATCGAGAGTTAGAAATTCTCTACAATCCTGTGCGTATAGAGCTGAAGCCAGATGCAACGATTGCGTATAACATGGCGCCTGTTGACGGTGTGGATATTACGTTACCTCTGAATATTGAGCATTTAAATTTTGGCGTCGTCGATACAGATATTCAATTAGGTTGGTTAGGGGAAAGGGGGATAGACTGCTTTCAAGTGGTTTCTCACGAGGGCAAAGATATTTCTCAGGAATTGCTACGAGTAGAAGGTAATCAACTGTTTCCTAAGCAGCCGGTGAAAGCCTTTATGATAACGACTAACCCAATCATTGCTAAAAGTGATTGTTTATTTTATGCCGTGACCTGCCAAGGGTAAATGTGGTGATAAAAGTAATTAGCTAAGCATATATTTTTAGCTGTTTACAGTGTTGTATACCTATCATGAATCATTTTCAGGTATAAAATAAAGTGGTATATACTCAAAGCGAAGGGTTATTTAGGCGCGGCCATCGAGAGATTAAGCCCCAGGAGTTTAGATAAGCAGTTTATATGAGGCCGTTTTGAATAAAGCAGCTAACACAGTTGATCGAAATCGAGTAGATATTTGGCTTTGTCAGTCAGTACAAACCGCTCATATAGTTCCTAGTGAGTGGCTAAGTAACGAAGAGTTAACACGATTAAATCGCTATCGCTCGACTGTAAAGCAACAACAGTTTTTAGCCGCTAGGGTATTTTTAAAAAAAACGCTTAGTTATTATGTATCTCTAAAGCCAAGTCAATGGCAGTTTGCTATTGGCCAGTATGGTAAACCGGTTATTGACTGGTGTGCGAGTGGTTTGCTTGAAGACCCTCAACTGTCTTTTAATCTTTCCCACAGTAGTGACTGTTTAGCTTTGCTGGTTACCCAACAGAACCCAGTAGGTATTGATGTTGAGTCACTTAGCCGACCCAGGCCATGGCCTAAACTGGCCAAACGTGTTTGTACTGATCAAGAACAAAGGGATTTAGCACGGCTACCAGAAGCCCAGCAATTCAGTCACTTCATTAAGTTATGGGCGCATAAAGAAGCGGTCCTAAAAGCAATGGGATTAGGGATAAATAGTCAGTGGCCGATGAATAGTCTGGGGTTTGGTTTAATTAATACAGAGGAACTCTGTTTTATGCCTCCTGCCAATTTTCCGCACAGTCATATTAATCTTTATAGTATTTTGCTTCATGGTGCTTGGTGTGCGAGTGCCATACTGGATTGCACTGATTCAGTAACATGGAATATCAAGCGCGACTAAGCCACTTGTTGATGCCAGCTCCGTTTATCTATTGAACGAATATTGTCGGCTTCTTCTATTGAAGCTAAATAGCTCATTAGTAGTTTAAGCTCTTTGTCTGCTGGCTCTCCATAGTAAGGAGCAACAGGAATCAGGTTGCTATACTGTCTTTCCAGCTTTTCTGGCGAGTCATCAATGACTAGTACATCTTCTAGATCGTAGCCATGCCGTTTAACCTTTTTCAGATCTTTTATGTAGTAATTGCAATCAAGTTCAGAATGGTAATGGCTAATACAGCGGTCTCTGGCCCAGACAAACTCTAACTGATCTGCTGAACCAAGCAGATGAGCCACTATAGTATCGGCATAAAGCTGGTTGCCTGTGGTCCACACTGCAAGCTTAAAGTGTTGCTGGCAAAACGCTAGAAACTCATCAAGATAAGGTCGAGTGTATATAAAGTAAGGACATGCGACAAAGGCATGTGGTAATTCCAGAGGAACCAGCTCAGCATGAATTAATGTTTCATCAAGATCAAGAATAAGCAGCTTGTCAGACATAACCTCACACCTCAACAGCTTACAGAGTTGCCCTTGTTAGTAAGTATAAGCAATAACAGTCAATAAATGACTTAGTTATTAGAAGAAAAAGTGCATATGAAGAGAGGGCTTATATTGAATAATGATGTTGTAGAGGGCCTATTTCATGCTGCTCATGAATAATAATAATAAACCCTCTCTTGGTGGATAATTGAAAAACTTCTGCTTGCTGACTACTACACTATATATTCAATAATCATTCATTGTGGAAGTAAGGGGGAGACAGGATGTTAACCTTTAAGAGCATGCATCTACCTTCTTTATATTATGTGTTAAATTGGCGCCGCAAGTTAGCATTTAATGAAAAGCGAAACTTGTTGTACATTCATGACTTAGCTGAATTTAATGAAGAGTGGTTAATTTATACAAAAGTCGCCCAAAAAATACGCTGGCCAGAAAAGCAGCAAATGGGGCTGCAGGTATTGCTATGTCTGTTAGCGAGAGCCACACCTTCTAAAGGGCATGACAGTTTTTTTAACTGCCTGGGTAGACCACTTATCCCAGGAATGGAGTTTGATGAGTCACGATTCCAACAAATCATTTCTGCTAAAAGCTGGAATGAGTTCTTTACTGCAATGCGGTCGGCAGTAAAACATCTTAATATTATCAAAGCAAGCTACACTACAGCAGATCTTTGTCATTTAGTGTTTCATCGAGCAGTGGAGTGGCAAGATAAAAAAAGTTTTTTATGGGATGCCAAAGATGCTTTTTCTCTAATTGCATCAGATCAGTTTTATAATGGACGTTATCAGGTAGCGTGAATTTTAATTGATTTGTGTTTTATTTGACATGTTTCGATATGTCTCTATTAGTTGGTTAATAAATAGGGTTGCCTGTTTTGAGTCCATATAACTATCAAGCAAATGCATGTGTTTTTCTTTGTTAAATGCTTGAAATGCTGGTGTTTGCCAGGCTTGGTTGATAATGGTTTCTAGCCATTTTAATTGTTTTTTAGGAGTTGCTTTTAAGGCAAAAAAACCTCTAAATCGATAAAGGGGGGTGAGTGACAAGCCAACATCAGGTAAGGAGGGTACCTCTTTAAACACTAAAGGTCGCTTATCTAATAAAGTCAGTATTGGCTTAATTGACTTGATATTAAGAAGCATATCAACATCGCCTGGCTGCTCTATTAAAGCATTCACTTCACCATTTAATAACGCTTGATAGCGGTGATTTGGTCTATCATAACTTTTTTGATGGAGAGTAACTCCAAGGTTTAACTCAATCCCCTGGATACTTAAATACTCCATTGAACCACGGTTACCAACGTTTGCAATGGTTGTTGGTTTGGTTTTAGCGTATTGAAGAAATTCCTGCCAGTTACTGTAATGAGGATTCTGGGGGTGAATGTAAATCTGACTAAAGGTTAATTGTGTAATGGCAATTGGTATCAGTTCTTTAGTTGGATGTAATTTAATAATACCATTAATGTAGTTTGCTATCAGATTGTCAGTTGCTTGTAATATTACCCAGTCTTTAGGTTTAAGGCGTGCAAAAATGTCTACAGCTTCTGCACCACCTCGGTCGGGCCTATTAGTAATAATCACCTTAATTTTTGTTGCTTTTTGGATTGCATTTCCCATAGCTCGTGATAGTTGATCTGAGCCTCCGCCACGCCCATAGGGAACGATAATTCTTAACATATTAGGGGGTGAGAACGCTTGGCTTAAACACGTATTACTATACACACAGAGAAATGTGCAATAAAGCAGTGTGAGTAAAGTTTTGTTCATTAAAAAAACCTAAGATGGCGCTTCCTTATTATTTTGTTTTATTTTAGACCACTTAAGAATCCAAGGCTTGGTTAGTTGAACAAGCTGTTGTTGTATTGTATCCAATGAAAATAGGTGACCAGTGGTGGGCATGCAGTGTAGTTGAATTAATTTATCGTGGTAGCGAAATTGTAAGGCGAAGGCATGTAAATAGCTGCGGTCAATATTTTTGTCTGGGTTTGGGTAATATAAATGGTCACCAATAATAGGTGAGCCTAGGCTTTTTAGTGCCACACGAATCTGGTGTGTTTTTCCTGTATAAGGTTTGATCAAAAATAAGCGTAAACCGCCGCCACAACCGTAGCTAAAAAACTGGCTAATTGCCGGGTTATTATTTGTTCTCACCAATTTCCATGTGCCGCGTCGTGAACGAATCATATCCCCTGTTATCAACCCTTGTTTTTTTCTGGGTCGTTTATCTGTTAAAGCAATATAGAATTTATCAACCTTTCGTTGCTGAAAAGCAGAAGAGAGCTGGCGATTTGCATCAGTATTTTTAGCTAAAATCAGCAATCCTGAGGTAATCTTATCAAGCCGGTGGACTAAATATAATTGAGGTTCATTTAATTGTTGCTGTAACCTCTGAATAAAGCTTATTGCTTGATCATCTTTATGTACACTTACCCCTATAGGTTTATTGATAACAACAAAATCAGGGTGGTCGAAAATTACATCTATCATAATCAGTAATACAAACCATTAACTATCAAGCTGACCATTATATACTCTTCACTAAGGCCAGAGACAGCAAACAATGATTAGAGGTGTCCTTAATGAGTTCTAGGCTAATCCGATCATTAAGATTGATGTATCATCGGGCAAAGGTTTTGTCGCTTGCGCTTGAAAGGCTTGATAAACATTATCAATCGCTTGGGCAACAGGTTTGGTGCAATTGGCAAGCAACGTTTCTCTTACCTTTCCTTCTAATTGTTTACGCCCTTTGGGTGTTTTTGCAGACTCAAATAAACCATCTGTATAAAGAACTAATTGCTGGCCAGGGTGAAATACGACCCGGGTTGTGTGGTAGGTCACCTCTGGCATTAAACCTGGCAGTGGCCCGGAGCACTCAATTTCTTCTATGTGACCACCACTGATAAATAAAGGTGCAGGGTGAGCGGCAGAAGCAATTAATAATGTTTTTTCATCAATAACTCTAAGTGCTAAGCAGGTGACTATCGTGGCTTGCATAACATCATTGCTTTCTGCAGCTTTAGATAGAGCAGTTAAAATTTCACCTGGGTCAGAGTAGTGCTGGGTGCAGGCATGGAATAAACCATGAAAAAAACCAGCAAAGGCGTGGGCAAAAAATTTAGCTTGTTCGCCATGGCCCATCACATCGCCAAGTATAATAGTGTGTTGATCAGCACTTTTGTAAATAAAGTCTCCTCCACCTGCAGTTGCTGCTTCCATTTTTAATGCTAACTCAAACTGACCTAGTTTGGGTGGTACTTGTATACGTAAAGTGTTGGTTACATCATGATCAAGCTTGTCGCCTAAGGTGGCTTTGATGTGTTTAGATCGGCTTAAGGATCGCTCAATTGCTGCGATTAACTTCTCTTGTTTGGTTGGTTTTATTAAAAAATCATCAATACCTGCATGAGATGCAGAAAACTCTGTTTCGGCATGCCCAGTAAGAAAAATAAATGGCATATGGCTGGTAGATTGGTTGGCTGCAAATCGTTGTCGTACTTCCAGGCCATTTAAGCCAGGCATTTCCATGTCTGAAATAACAATACTGACGGGGTGGCGGGTAATATCTGTTACGGCTTTACTGGGGTTTTGGTAAACAGAAACTTGATAGTTGTCTTTTAAATAGTGCTTTAAAATAGCCAGCGTTGTAGCATCATCATCAATAATGGCTACAGAAGGCTTATTAATAGGAGAATATGGCTTGGTAATTTCAAAGCAGTTAAGTGACTGCTCATCTGGCGCGGCTGTATACTGAAAACTTGGAAACCGAGACGACACTATGCCTAAGCCTACCCCTCCTTCATGTAATTCTTCTGAATTTAGCGACTGCTGACTAGTTTTTAGTTTATTGGCAAAGTCATTAAATGGTCCCCCATCATCGAAAACTTGTAATACCCAGCGGTTGCTATCTTGAAAGAAAACCACCTGAATAGATTTCGCTGGTGGCGAGCTGTATTTGACCACATTCGTCGCTATTTCACTAAACGCGAGAGTGAAATTTTGCTGAGCATCGTCTGGTAAATGTGCAGAGGACAGGATAGTTGTTAGTTTAAGTCTTAGTTGGCGGATGTTATTAAAGTTGGCTGGCTGTTGCTCATCCATAAACTTAAGCGTCATATCCTTGTCACCTGTGTCAGGCCAGTCGGGCCAGGTTATCAATTAGTGCACATGCTAATAGTGTAGCGAGAATTAAGAGAAGCAGGGGAGTAATAATAAGACGTGAATTCCCTCAGTAATAGGAATACTAAAGGGTGCCTGTTACGCCATAGCGCTATCTGACGGAGGCTTTTTGAAATACCGTATGGATGAGTTTTTGAATCATGAATATTATTACATAACAAAATAGGATGAGAGTGACGTAAATCTTCTTATCGTTGTATAATCCTCCGTTTGTCATATTTGCTTAGCAATGTGTGGGTGTGTTTGCCTAGCGGCACAATGTTTTTATTCATGGTTGGTTGTTATTCATGGTTGTCATTCATGAGGCAGCTACCACACACCATACATTGCCATAAATGAGTTTAGATATATTTAATTAAGCCCTGATGGGACGCCACTATGAAAAGCGCAGAGATACGATCAGCATTTTTAAATTATTTTAAGCGCCAGGGACATGAAATTGTAGCGAGTAGTTCCCTAGTGCCGCCTGCTGATGATAAAACCCTGCTATTTGCCAATGCAGGGATGAACCAATTTAAAGATGTGTTTTTAGGAAGAGAAGCACGTTCTTATACTCGGGCAACCACTGCGCAACGTTGTGTTCGAGCTGGTGGAAAGCACAACGACTTAGAAAATGTGGGATACACCGCCAGGCACCATACTTTCTTTGAAATGTTGGGCAACTTCAGTTTTGGTGATTACTTCAAGCGAGAAGCAATTCGTTTTGCTTGGGAGTTTTTAACTGTAGAACTAAAACTGCCTAAGGAAAAGCTTTGGGTCACGGTTTATAAAGACGATAAAGAAGCGGAAGATATTTGGTTTAATGAAATTGGCATAGATCAAACCCGATTTTCTCGTCTGGGAGAAAAAGACAATTTCTGGTCGATGGGTGACACAGGCCCTTGTGGTCCCTGTTCAGAAATCTTTTATGACCATGGTCCTGATATCGCGGGCGATCCTCCTGGTGGGCCAAACGATGATGGCGATCGCTATATCGAGATTTGGAACCTGGTGTTTATGCAGTTTAACCGCACGGTGGATGGCAAAATGGAGCCACTACCTAAGCCATCTGTTGATACAGGCATGGGACTAGAGCGGATTGCTGCTGTTATGCAACATGTGCATAGTAATTATGAAATCGATATTTTTCAGCACTTACTAAAAGCAGCTTCTGATTTATTAGGTGGAGTCGATCTTTCTGCTAAGTCGTTACGAGTAATTGCTGACCATATTCGTTCTTGTGCCTTTATTATCGGTGATGGGGTGCTGCCTTCTAATGAAGGGCGTGGGTATGTTTTACGACGCATAATCCGGCGGGCCATTCGCCATGGCAATAAGCTTGGTGCTAAAGGGCCATTCTTCCATAAATTGCTAACTGCGCTTATTGACGTTATGGGAGATGCTTACCCTGAGCTGGTAGAGTCGAAACAGCATATCGAGCGAATATTATTAAAAGAAGAAGAGCAGTTTAGTAAAACCCTCGATAATGGAATGAGAATTCTTGAGGATGTTATTGCGGAGCTTAAAGGCAAGGTCATTCCTGGGCAGACGATTTTTACCTTATACGACACTTATGGTTTCCCTGTTGATTTAACTAACGATATAGCCAGAGAGCGCGAGCTGACTCTGGATATTGCTGGTTACGAAGCTTTAATGCAGCAAACGGCTGATGCGAATAGAAAGCGCAAGGCAACTGTCGATTACAATGCAGCCTTAAATCTGGATGGGCAAACTGAGTTTACCGGTTATCAACAGCTGGCCCATCAAGCCACGATTAGTCATATTTTAGTGGGTGGTGAGGCTGTGCAACATGCCACTGAAGGGCAACAGGCCGTATTAGTATTAGATCAAACCCCTTTTTATGCAGAGTCTGGTGGCCAGGTAGGTGATAAAGGCTTACTACAGTGGGACGGTGGTAAGTTTGAGGTGATGGATACTCAAAAAGAAACTGATCACCACTTACATATAGGTACTATAAAACAAGGGAAATTAGCTGTAGGCCAACAAGTAGAGCTGGTTGTTGATCAAGAAAAACGCCAGGCTACCGCGTTAAACCACTCAGCTACGCACTTATTACATTCAGCGTTACGTGAAGTATTAGGTGATCATGTATTGCAGAAAGGGTCGATGGTTGATAGCGAACGACTTCGTTTCGATTTTTCTCATTATGAAGCAGTTACCCCAGAAGAAATTGCACAAATTGAAGCCATTGTGAATGAGCAAATACGTGCGAATACTCCTGTGGCGGTAGAAATCACTGATATGGATACAGCCAAACAAAAAGGTGCTATGGCCCTGTTTGGTGAGAAATATGGTGAGCAAGTGCGACTGCTAAGTATGGGAACCAATGGATTTTCTGTGGAATTGTGTGGTGGTACCCACGTAGATCGTACTGGTGATATTGGTACGTTTGTGGTTGTTGCTGAAACGGGGATTGCTGCTGGTATACGACGGATTGAGGCAATAACAGGTAAAGCCGCTTTTGCCTGGCTTAAGCAAAGTGAACAACATTTGCAGACTATTGCCAGTTGGATGAAAGCCGGTCGTGATAATGTGGTAACTAAAGTGCAGGACTTGTTAGATCGCCAGCGCCAGCTGGAAAAACAACTCAGCCAATTACAGCAGAAATTAGCTAGCTCGGCAGGCAATGACTTAATGGCCCAAGTTAAGGAAATATCGGGTGTAAAAATGCTAGCGGCAGAGTTAACTGGTGTCGACCAGAAAGCGTTACCTGACACGATTGACCAGTTAAAAAATAAACTAGGTTCTGGTGTTGTAGTGCTAAGCATTAAAGTCGCTGATGATAAGTTGGCGATCGCTTCTGGTGTTACTAAAGACTTATGTGGTCAAATTAAAGCCGGCGATTTATTGAAATTTGTAGCAGAACAAGTGGGTGGTAAAGGTGGTGGTAGACCAGACTTTGCCCGTGGTGGTGGTAGCCAGCCAGAAAAAGTAGCAGAAGCATTAGCTTCGGTTGAGGGTTGGCTAGCTAATAAGCTTTAGAGCAAAAACTTGAAAACGGGTAGTGCGTACTGATTAACCATCTTATAATAAGTCGCTTTACCCTAATGTTGCCAAAGAAGACGGAAATGATTCAGAACCGAAAGCTTATGCTACGTTAGCGAATATATTAGCTGGGTTATTGATTAGTTCGTCACACTTATAAACGCAGAATGCAAAAACTAACGTAATATGGCATTAATCGTACAAAAATTTGGTGGTACTTCTGTAGGCACCGTTGAACGTATCCAAGAAATAGCCGACAAAGTTAAGACTTTTCGTGAGAAGGGTGATGATATTGTCGTTGTTGTGTCGGCAATGAGTGGTGAAACCAATCGGCTGATTGAGCTTGGCAGTCAAATGCAACAGAAGCCAACCCCGCGAGAAATGGATGTTTTGCTTTCTACTGGAGAGCAGGTAACCATTGCTTTATTAACGATGGCGTTAAACGAGCGGGGGTGCCCTGCCAGATCTTATACAGGCAGCCAGGTTAAAATCAAAACCAATAGCGCGTTTAATAAAGCTCGAATCGAAGATATTGAAAGAGAAAAAATTGCCAATGACTTAACTGCGGGTCGGGTTGTTGTGGTGGCTGGTTTTCAGGGTGCTGATGAAGAAGGTAACATCACTACATTAGGCCGTGGTGGCTCAGATACAACGGCTGTTGCATTGGCTGCTGCACTAAAAGCGGACGAATGTCAGATTTACACCGATGTTGATGGTGTATACACCACAGATCCACGTGTTGTAGATAATGCTCGACGCCTGGAAAAAATCACCTTTGAAGAAATGTTAGAAATGGCCAGCTTGGGTTCAAAGGTGTTGCAAATTCGTTCAGTAGAGTTTGCGGGCAAATACAGTGTCCCACTACGAGTTTTGCATAGTTTCAAAGAAGGGCCAGGTACACTAATTACATTAGAAGATGAGGACTCTATGGAGCAGCCGCTGATTTCTGGTATAGCGTTTAATCGTGACGAAGCTAAGTTAACTGTTAAAGGGGTTCCGGATATTCCAGGGGTTGCTTCTCGTATATTAGGCCCAATCAGTCGTGCCAATATAGAAGTCGACATGATTATTCAAAATGTCGCGGAAGATAAGACTACAGATTTTACCTTTACCGTACATCGCAATGATTACCAACAAGCGATGGAGCAGCTGGAAGAAACGGCTAAAGAGCTAGGTGCTAGTGAGTGTGAAGGTGATAATAAAATAGCCAAAGTATCGATTGTTGGGGTAGGGATGCGCTCCCATGCGGGTGTAGCGACCACCATGTTTGATGCATTAGCAAAAGAAGGGATTAATATTCAAATTATTTCCACTTCTGAAATAAAAGTATCTGTCGTGATTGCAGAGAAATATCTAGAACTTGCTGTGCGTGCATTACATTCAGCATTTGAACTTGATCAAGTGCCTGGTGGTGAAGGTTAAATAAACTCGCGTTTAGTGAAAATACGCATAGATTACACTCACCTAGCGACTACACTATATTTATAGGTGGGTGTATAAAATTTAATCATTGTTGCAAGCAGTGATAACATCTAACTAAATTGGTTTGATTCAGTAGTAGAAGAAGTAGCAGCAACATCAGTATTTACAAGCCATTGAGATTATATAGCTTTGCAAGTAGCTGTGGTTGTTGTTTAATCTCAATAAGCGAAGGAGATAGTAATGCTTATTTTAACTCGCCGTGTTGGTGAAACTCTCATGGTTGGCGATGACGTGACCGTAACTGTCTTGGGTGTTAAAGGCAACCAAGTAAGAATTGGTGTGAATGCGCCAAAAGAAGTTGCTGTGCATCGTGAAGAAATTTATCAACGTATTCAAAAAGAAAAAGAGGAAAAAGTAGGCAGCTAAATTTTTTATAAAAAGTACTTTGCTTTTCGCGCGAATCTGTTATTATTTCGCGCGTCGCTAAGGAGAGATGGCCGAGCGGCTGAAGGCGCTCCCCTGCTAAGGGAGTATACGGTTTGTAGCCGTATCGAGGGTTCGAATCCCTCTCTCTCCGCCAAAGTTTTTTTGCCTGTTGTAGATGCTTTCATTTAGGCAAGGCTGAGCTGCAATTTTGTTTGCGGTTTTGTTATAGGAAATGAAGTATCAAAGATGTGCGTCCGTAGCTCAGCTGGATAGAGTACCTGGCTACGAACCAGGCGGTCGGAGGTTCGAATCCTCCCGGACGCGCCATTTTAGAAAAGCCCGATTTAATCGGGCTTTTTTATTTTGGGTAAGCTGATTTTACTGCTTATAGTTCATTTGAATATAATCTAAAAATTAGTTTGACTCTCATGGCAAAAAACTCTATATTACGCGCCCACAAGCAACGCGTCCGTAGCTCAGCTGGATAGAGTACCTGGCTACGAACCAGGCGGTCGGAGGTTCGAATCCTCCCGGACGCGCCATATTGAAGCAAGAAGTAAAATAAAAACCCACAAGGTTATCCACATAATCTTGTGGGTTTTTGTGTGTAATAATAATTGCTTAATTATTACGCCCTCTAATCGCCATGATTACTCCTCTATTAAACAATCTCCCTTATTTATAAAGACTTTCCCAAAACAGTAGCGTGTAGATTTACATCTTGGTTAAAAAAACAGCCACCCTTTCAAAGTGCTTTTAGCTCGACTTTAGTGTGATTTGATCAGAACAAATTAACAGGTTTATCCACAGTTTTTGTGGGTAACTAGGTAGCAAGGCCTGTTGATAGTTTTGCCCAAAGATTTATCAATACACTATACTGGAGGTATATTTGCTCAATGCTAGTAACTAGCTTTGTTAATAACTAATAGCTGTTTAAGGCAAGTTATTAATTAAGGGAATGGCAGCTAACTGCAATAAAGAATCTTTGATATTGCAGTATTTACACAGGGTTGTGTATGAGTTTCGATCGGTTTTACGATCATCAGGTTAAAACAAAACAGGCTAGTGTAAGCTGTAATGAGCCCTGGGTAGGCATTTTAACTGCCCAAGGCCAGTGGCTATTAAAAAATAAAGCGCTTGAAAGAGAGTTAACAGCATTAGCAAATGGGCAATATCAGCCTGACTGGATTGAACTAGTCCGTGACTTAAGCAATTCAGGTCAGCTAGCCCAGCATGGAACCAGTTTTTGTATCCCCTCCTACTCATCTAGCCAGTCAGGTCAGCGCCGGTTGTGGTGTCAACTACTGCCTTTTCAAAAAAAAGACAGTCGAGGTGCATTAGTAACAATTACAGAGCAACCTTTACTTGTTAATAATGCAGCGGATTTAGCTGCTTGGTTTGCGATCTTAGATGCTATTCAAGATAGTACGTTATTATTTGATCAGTCAGGTGTGTTACTGCATGCAAATACAGTAGCAATGCAGTTGGTGGGAATAACAAGCGACGTTGATAAAAATAACTTATATATAAGTCAGTTGTTTCCTGAGTTACAGCTGAATGATAAAGAGCACTTACCTCAATGGCTTGCTGGAAGTGATAGTGGCTTTGGAGAGGGAAATCAGTGGCGAGAAGTAACTTTATTAAATGCCCAGAATAAAACGCAACTAGTCATGATGACAATGATGTCATTATCCATTCAAGGGCAGCAGTGGGTAATGGTATTGTTAAGGGATAATGCTAAGCAGTTTCTTTCGCAGCAGAAATTACTGAATTATCTATACCATGATCCTCTGACAGGCTTAGCTAATCGAGCATTATTTCAAGACAGGCTGGCACAAGGCGTGATACGTGCTCGTCGAAGAAAGCGAAAGGTTGCATTACTGGTTATTAACTTATCTCGCTTTAAAGTAATAAACGACACTTTAGGTCATGCTGCAGGTGATGACCTATTGAAAAAAGTTGCCTTGCGCTTAGGTCAAGCGGTTAGAGAAGAAGACACCATAGCAAGATTAGGCAGTGATGAGTTTGCAATCATATTAGAGGATACATTTGATCAAAATGATGCAGCTGTTGTCGGGCAGCATGTTGTAGAAGTATTAAGTGTCCCTTTTCAATTACAAGAAAAGGAAATTTTTGTTTCTGCCAGTATTGGTATTAGCTTACTAACCTCCCCTTCAGATAATCATGAAACGCTGCTAAAGCAAGCCGATATAGCATTAAATAAAGCAAAGCAGTTAGGGCCTAACCACTACGAGTTTTTCTCTAAAGAGATGAAAGCGGTTTCAGAGTATCGTATCCAGTTGGAAAGTCGCTTGCATTATGCTTTGGCTAATCAAGAAATGGTTCTTTACTATCAACCACAAATTGATATTCATTTTGGTTGTATTGCTGGGTTTGAAGCTTTACTGCGCTGGCGACATCCAACAGAGGGGATTATTTTACCGGGCTTATTTATTCCTCTGCTTGAAGAAACTGGCTTGATATTACCCGTTAGTGAATGGTTGTTAGAAACAGCATGTATACAGCATCGAGCTTGGATATCAGACGGCAAAGTTCCACCTTATACCTCTATTGCAGTTAATTTGCCTACACGTTTGCTATTGAGTGGTAGTTTATTATCAGTGCTGGATAAGGCACTACATAATAGCCAATTACCTCCTCAGCTACTGGAATTAGAGATCACAGAAAGTATGCTCATGCATGATATTAACTTTGCAATTAAGGAATTAAATCAAGTAAAAGCGCGGGGAGTTAGTATCAGCATTGATGACTTTGGTACAGGCTATTCATCATTAAGTTATTTAAAGCAGTTGCCTATTGATACTTTAAAAATTGATCGAATGTTTGTTGAAGATATTCCAGATGATCAGGATGCAGCAAGTATTGCGCGAGCAATCATTAACTTGGCACATAACTTAAAGCTACAAGTGATTGCAGAAGGGGTAGAAAATGAGAAAGCCCTTGGTTTTTTGCAGGCGGAAGGGTGTGATATTTGTCAAGGATATTTATTTGCACCGGCATTACCAGCAGAGCAGCTATTGGAAAAATATGAGCAATTAACTGAAACCGCTTATATGGAATCGACGTTAGCGCCTCACTCGGTCACTCATTAAGGTATAAACCTTTAGAAGGCACGCACTTAATTCTTATTCACAGAGAAATTGAAAAATTTTACATAAAAAGAAAGAGTTGGGTATGTGTTGATCAAAAAGTGATCAATTTGCAGTCGTAGCCACAAGCTTGCAGCCTTTCGCCATTTAATCAAAACTTGATCACAGACTTATCCACAAATACTGTGGGTAATGCCACATTTTTTTTATGATGCTAATAGCGCTGTGCTTTTGCATAGATGTTTGTTATAGCTTTTTTCTACACAACCTGTCTGCTAATTTAACATCCCAATCAATCAACTAACTATTTGATTTTACTATTATTTTTATAGGTGTTTGATTTTATTAGGAGGTTCCTGGTAGGTAATGACTGACATAAAGCCAACACGGTATATATTTGTTGTATTGTCTTAGTTTTATTGTGTGGTAATTTTGACGAGTATCTGCACAGAAGTTGTCCACAGTTAATAGTGTGGTCTAAAAAATAGCAAATGGTGTCAGAAAACTTAAAAACATTACTTGTGGATAGCTGAAGAGAATATCCTCAGCTTGGGAGGCTGTCGCAAAACTACTGCGCTTGCAAATACAGCGTTAAAAACCGGCTCAAAGTACTCACAAATTTGTCTGGAACAAATTTGAACAGCCTCTGGCTGGCCTGCTAAGGTGGAGCACAGGATGTGCGGAGTATTTATTAATTATAAACTCCGCCTTTTCGCCGATTTTTGTCTTGTCTTTGCTTCGCTCATAACCTTTTGCAACACCCTCTTGGGTTAAGGGAGACGCTAAAAACAGTTCTTTTTGCTGTGTTCTTAAAATAAACCTAATGCTTCAGTGTCATAACTAATTAATATATTTTTTACTTGTTGGTAATTGGTTAATGCTGATTTATGGGTTTCTCTGCCAATGCCGGATTTTTTATAACCACCAAAAGCCGCATGTGCTGGGTATTGGTGATAACAGTTGGTCCAGATTCGTCCGGCTTCAATTTGTCGGGCAACACGATAGGCTCGATTAATATCCATTGTCCATACCCCAGCGCCTAGGCCGTATTGGGTTTGGTTGGCGATACTAATGGCTTCAGCTTCGTTGCTGAATCGAGTGACGCCAATGGTAGGGCCAAAAATTTCTTCTTGAAAAACCCGCATTTGGTTGTTGCCTTTCATGATGGTAGGCTCGATATAAAAACCATTGGCTAAGTGTTCAGCTACGGTTGCTTTATGACCTCCGAGTAAAATTTCTGCACCTTCTTGGCGTCCAATATCCATATAACTGAGGATTTTGTCCATTTGTTCGGCAGAGGCTTGGGCACCTATTTGAGTATCAGTATCTAGGGGGTTACCTTGTTTAATAGTTTTTGCTCGATTTAACACTAACTCGATAAATTCATCATAAATACGGTCATGAATTAATGCACGAGAAGGACAGGTACATACCTCTCCCTGATTAAAAAAGCCTAATAACAAGCCTTCAACTGCTTTATTAATATACGCTTCTGGTTGTTGAAGTATATCCTCGAAATAAATATTGGGTGACTTGCCGCCAAGCTCAACGGTGCAAGGAATTATTTTCTCGGCGGCTTGCTTGAGGATTTCGCTACCAATGGGGGTAGAACCTGTGAACGCTAATTTGGCTATTTGGTTACTACTAGCTAAAGCGGCACCTGCTTCCTGGCCTAAACCATTCACAATATTGATAACACCTGAAGGGAATAGGTCGCCAATTAACTCCATTAATACCAAAATTGATACAGGAGTTTGTTCAGCAGGTTTGAGCACAATGCAGTTACCTGTGGCCAGTGCGGGAGCTAACTTCCAAGCAGCCATCAGAAGTGGAAAGTTCCAGGGGATAATTTGACCAACCACGCCAATGGGTTCATAAAAGTGGTAGCTGGCAGTGGTTGCATTAATATCCGCAGTACTGCCTTCTTGAGCCCGAATACAGCCAGCAAAATAGCGGAAATGGTCAACAACAAGAGGTAAATCGGCATGTAGGGTTTCTCTGATCGCTTTACCATTATCCCAGGTTTCAATGAGTGCCAGCTTGTCTGTATGCTGCTCAATGCGATCAGCCGCTTTTAATAGTAAATTTGCTCTCTCTGTAACAGGAGTATTCCTCCAAGCTGATTTAGCCTGATGGGCTGCATTTAACGCAAGGTCAATGTCTTCAATTGTTGAACGAGGAACCTCACAATAAACGTCACCTGTTACTGGGCTGATATTTTGTAAATATTGCTCTTTAACAGGAGCCTTCCATTCACCGTTTATATAGTTGGCATAACGCGCTTTAATACTGATCAAAGCATTTTCACTTCCTGGTTTTTGGTAAATCATTAGTTATCCTTATTTGTTTCTATTATTGTTGTAGTGGTTTACGTTTTATTTTGCTGTCTTACTATAGGTATCGCGCTTCCTTAAGCTAGGCCACTGTAGCATATGGCTATAGTGGAATAAATTTTCTTTATATTTGTATGGTTTTTAAACAGCTGTCCAAGTCTGTATCCATCTTTTAGAGATGCCCTCAATTTTGTGGACTAGTGAAGTGCTTCCACCCACCATGTTGCGTATAGTTTTGTTTTTTGAGCGTTAGAGAGTCGCATTATATTACTCGCGGATTTTTTTTGGCTCTGATTTTGGCTCTGAATGGTTAACATACATACTCAAAGCGAAGGGTATAGCAGGGTTGATTGTTTTACATGGAATATTTAGAAAGAACAGAAATCTTGTTTGGTTTGGTTGGGCTGATAGGGGGTATTCTGGTAGTACTTTGTTGGCGCCTAGCTAGAACCAAACAGTTGCTTAGTGAGGCAACTGCAAAAAATGACCAGACTTCCAATACTGCTTTATCGAAAGTACAAATCAAAGCGTTGTTTACCAAACTTTATGAAGCAAGGCAGCAAAAAAATGTTGAAGGCTTAAAAGGCTATGTCAGCGAAGGCTTTTTACAGCAAATGAGCCAGCTATTTGCTCGCTGGGAACAAAAAAAATACTGTTATCAGCTGGATAAACAAAAACTATTAGATGCTAAGTTAGTCAGCGGTTTTAACTACCAATACCCAGACCGAGATTTAATCTGGGTTATTGTAAACAGTCGAATGGTGAGTTATCTCTACCATGAGCCGACTGGACGGTTGGCAGAAGGGGATAAATTATTAAAGCCCAATAATGAAATCTGGTTATTTTCTCAGGAACAAGACCAGTGGATTCTGGATACCATTATTAAAGACTCGCCGTTTTTTGATTTAGATCCACAAAAAGCAGCTTCTTGATTATTTCGGATACGAGCTGGGCTGATAGTAAAACTGCTCAGCAACTCAATCTCATATAGTCTACTCATTCCCCCATCTTTTTGAATGTGGTTTTAGAGGTGCCCTTTAATTGGTGATAGCTGTAACTCGATTCCGAAGTTTTTAATGCTTGACTAGCACGATGAGAGAGATTCAGAAGACTGGACTACAGGTATTGCTCCATTTCTTCGCCTAGCAAAGAACGATCAACACGACACCTGCAGACCAGTGATGGTGTAGTATATCGCGCTTGTATTTCAATAGCGACTTGATGACGACTTGTGTTGATTACCCCTATTCCCCATGTGATAAAGTTTGTTCAAACTCTAAACGACACCTTGACTGTTTCTTTTCAATCTCCTGGATTAAGTCGTATCCAGTGTCGCTGGTTAACTATTATGCTGATGGGAATTGGTGTCACTGGTGTATTTTGCTGGGCTGTTTTTGAGCGGTGTAGCTTAGGAGCATTCAAGCAGGACCAATTACGTTGGATGTTTTACCATAGTAAAATTGCCTGGTCATTGTTGTTGCAAGCCAGTGTCCGACAAGTACTCAATCACTATCATATTACGAGAGGAGTACTCATTTTTGACGATAGTGATAAAGTCCGCTCCAAGAGAACACGACGTATTAAAGGTGTGCATAAAATAAAACATAAAAAATCCGGCGGCTATGTTCAAGGGCAAGAGCTAGTGTTTATGCTACTGGTGACACCTGTAGCTACCTTACCGATTGCTTTTCGCTTTTATACACCTGATCCAGCGTTAAGTGCTTGGCGTCAGAAAAATAAAGCCCTAAAGAGGCTGGGTATTCCTGGAAAAGAAAGACCCAAAAAACCTAAGCCCAACCCAGATTATCCGACCAAACAAGCTTTAGCACTTGAGATGGTTGAAGCATTTTCATTGTCATTTTCTGATATAAAGATTAATGCGGTCATTGCTGATGCACTGTATAGCACAGCAGAATTCATGGATAAGGCTTCCATTGCGACGGGTGGTGCTCAAGTGGTGAGTCAATTACGCTCCAATCAACTAATCCTTTCCCAAGGAAAAAAAGTACGACTTACACATTACTTTGCACGCCAAACAGGCGTCGATACCAAGTTAATTATCCGAGGCCAAAAAACACAGTCAATCACCATGCTGGCGGCTCGGGTTTATGTGAAAGCCCATGGTAAAAAGCGGTTTGTGGTTGCTTTGAAATATGAGGGAGAAAAAAATTATCGATATCTAGTGGCATCCGACATGTCCTGGCGGCATGGTGATATTGCTAGGGTTTATACATTGAGATGGTTAGTTGAGGTTTTCATTGAGGACTGGAAGCAACATGCTGGCTGGAACCGATTGGCCAAACAACAAGGCGAAGAAGGATCAACGCGAGGCGTGATCATGAGCCTGCTGTACGACCATATGTTACTGCTACATCCAGAGCAATCCGTCCGCCTTGAAAATAAGCAGCCCGGGCTTCCTGTTGGCTGTTTGACTGAGCGAATCAAAACAGAAGCCCTAATAAAAACTGTAGAAGCAGTTGTCACGGCTGATGAACCAAAACAGCAACTGAAAGCCTTTACCGCTGCAATAATCAGTGTGCTTCCTGAGCGCCGCTCGAAAAAGCATTTAGCGGGTTTAGATTTGGGCAAACAAGAGCCCACTGACTCATTAAAATACAGAGCGGCTGCATAAATAAATTAGCAGTTATGTCAACCTAAAAAAACTTCGGAATCGAGTGTAAATTTATCGTTACAGCTTAATATCCTTTCAATCTGTGCTGTTGTGTTTACCTGATTGTCTTATCTTGTATATGTTGGATAAAACCCACTTAATTAGCCTGCTCAGGTGGCTGATCTCTAATTACTATAAGATATAAGGGGACATTATGGCTAAGGGCACCAAGTATGTTGCTAAAGAACCGGATGCGAGTGGCTTTATTCGTTATAACGATGATGAAAATGCGGTTTGGCATCAGTTGATTACCAGACAGATGGACTGTATTCCAGGTAGGGCTTGTGATGAGTACCTAGCAGGGTTAGATGCACTTCAGTTGCCTCAAGACCGAATTCCTCAGTTGGATGAAGTAAATAAGGCATTAAAAGCTGCCTCGGGTTGGGAAGTGGCGCGAGTACCTGCACTGATTTCCTTTGATAAATTCTTTTCAATGCTAGCCAATAAACAGTTTCCAGTGGCTACCTTTATACGTTGCAAGGAGGAGTTAGACTATTTACAAGAACCCGACATTTTTCATGAGATTTTTGGGCATTGTCCCATGTTAACCAACTCTGCTTTTGCTGCTTTTACTCATCATTATGGCAAATTAGGCTACAAAGCATCGAAACAAGACCGAGTATTTTTAGCCAGACTATATTGGCTAACCATTGAATTTGGTTTGTTACAATCAGCTGAAGGGTTACGTATTTACGGTGGTGGTATTTTATCCTCTATTGGTGAAACCCAATATGCCTTAGACAGTGATAAACCAGAGCGAGAGCCCTTTGATTTGGTCACTATGTTAAGAACCCCTTATCGCATAGATATAATGCAGCCGATTTACTTTATTATTAATTCAATTGATGATTTATTTGAATTATCAAAAATGGATTTAATGGTTTATGTGGAAAAAGCGAAAAAGTTAGGGTTGTTGCCGCCTAAGTATCCACCAAAAACGATGACTGCATAATATACTCCGCGAATGGTCTTTAGGCTTTGTTATCCACATTCTTGACCACGATGGAAGGTAGTTTTTAACAATAAGTAAATCTTGAATTTTAGCTATATTGCTAAGGTTTTCTTGAATTTAACTACGATAAAATTTTTAATAAAAATAAGGAAAAAAAATGAGTGATTTAAAAAGTATGACATGTGAAGCCTGTCGTGCGGATGCCCCTAAAGTATCTGATGAAGAGCTGAAAGAGTTAATCAGCCAGATACCTGAGTGGGGAGTCGAAGTCCGGGATGGTATCATGCAGCTCGAACGACAGTTTAAGTTTAAAAATTTTAAGCAAGCAATAGCGTTTACTAATCGAGTAGGTGAATTGGCAGAAGAAGTTTTTCATCACCCAGCTATTTTAACGGAATGGGGTAAAGTGACTGTTACTTGGTGGACCCATGCCATTAAGGGGTTACATAAAAATGACTTTATTATGGCCGCCAAAACAGATGAATTGTTAGAAAGATAGTTGTACTACACTAAAAGTGCCCTAAAGGTCATTTATGACATTTAGGGCTTTTGCTGCTTCAGAACGTCCTCTCATGCTTTTTGTTAATAGCCATTGACGGGCAATTTGTAATAACATCGTATCCGGTTACGGCTTGTACAACGGTAGGTGTACACCTTCGGGGTTAGTTGTCTATCACTCAAGCCTTAGAAAAAATAAGATTCATTGATGGATACGGATACCGCATATGCGGCTTGAAATTACTTGCCAGGACCGTTTAGGTATAGCAGAAGAAGTACTTCGCATTATTTCTAACCAGCAGATCAACTTAAGAGGGGTCGAAATTGATCTGGCGGGTGTTATCTACTTAAGTCTACCTACTTTACCGTTTGAAGCATTACAGTCATTGCTGCCTGCAATTCGCCATATAGTTGGGGTCAAGGATGTTCGAACCGTGGCTTGTATGCCAGTAGAAAGAGAACATCATGAGTTTCTGGCATTATTGGCAACCCAACCAACGCCTGTCTTATCCACGGATATTAAAGGCAATATATCAATAGCCAATGAGGCTTTATTAAAATTACTGGGTGTTAGTTCTGATGAATTTATTGGTAGTGCTTTCAGTCACTGGTTTAAAGGTATTAATTTAGCGCGCTGGTTACAGGAAGACGATCGCGCGCCTCATAGCCAGATGTTACGTTGGCATAGTCAGGAGGCTTGCGCTGATATCCTACCGATAGAAATTCTTGAAGAAGAGGGGAATAATGTAGTTGGCGCATTAGTTTGTTTTAAGCTGAGTCAGCGGGAGACCAAGCCTAGTGATTTGAATCAGGCTAAAACGATTGATTTTAGTGATATCTTCACAGTAAGTCCTTCAATGAAACACGTTATCCGACAGGCTCGCCATTTAGCTAAACTAGAAGCCCCGCTTTTAATTACAGGAGAAACGGGTACAGGCAAAGAATTGGTAGCGAAGGCTTGTCATTTTGCCAGTAGTCGGGCTGATAAGCCTTTTTTGGTACTGAATTGCGCTGCATTACCCGACAGTGTTGCTGAAACAGAGTTATTTGGTTATGTGCAAGGGGCATACAGTAATGACCCTGAGTCAGGCAAGAAAGGTCTATTTGAACAGGCCAATGGTGGCACAGTGTTATTAGATGAAATAGGGGAGATGTCAGCGACGTTACAAGTAAAATTGCTGCGGCTACTGCAAGACGGCACATTTCGTCGAATAGGCGGTGAACAAGTCGTTAAAGTGAATGTAAGAATTATGTGTACTACTCAGAAAAATTTACCTGCATTGTGCCAGCAGGGCGTTTTTCGTGAAGATTTGTTCTATAGACTAAATGTGTTGTCTTTAGCGTTGCCCCCACTTCGGGTGAGAAAGGGCGATATCGTGCCAATGGCTGAGCACTTTTTAAAACGCTTTTCTCTCTCTTTAGGGGAGCAGTTAGTGCTAAGTAAAGCCTGTGGTAATTTAATTCAACAATACCCTTGGCCAGGTAATGTGAGACAACTAGAAAATGCTGTTTATCGAGCTGCATCAATGGCAGAGGGTAGAGAGCTTAGCCCAGAAGATTTACACCTGCCATCCTATGCTTCTGGCTATGGCTACTTTGATCACGCTTTTGAAGGCTCTTTGGAAGAAGCAACCAAACGCTTTGAAAGTGAGTTGTTGACCAGGCTTTATCCCGCCTATCCTAGCTCGCGGCTGTTAGCTAAGAAGTTAGGAGTTTCACACACGGCTATTGCTAAAAAACTGAAAGAGTATGGAATTGGGAAGCATCGAGCGTCAACTTAGGTTTACATTGTTGGCAACTTATATGGACAGCAGAGCAGCTGTTATGCTGTCCGATATCATCATTTCTAAGTTCAGTTTTTAGCTGTAACAGAAAGCTTACAAAATAGTGGAAATATACCCATCTATTGATATATATCACTACTGTTTATTTTCCCCGTTATCTGGAGTACTCCTTTAACTATGGAGTCAAAAACTAAGTGAGATGACGGAGAATATAATAATGATGAGTCATGCAACGATTAACCCACTTGGCACTGATGGTTTTGAGTTTGTCGAGTATACGGCACCTGACCACCAGGGCATTCAGTCTTTAAAAGAACTCTTTCAACAGCTGGGTTTTACTGAAATTGCGAAACATCGATCAAAGGATGTGTGGCTATTTAGGCAAGGTGATATTAACTTTATTGTTAATTCAGAGCCTCATTCTCAGGCAGAGGAGTTTGCTCGCCAACATGGTCCGAGTGTATGTGGCATGGCTTTTCGAGTGCAAAATGCCAACCGTGCATTAGAACAGGCGGTTAGCTGTGGTGCCAAAGTGTTCCAAGGCAACCTGGGGCCTATGGAGTTAAATATTCCTGCAATTTATGGTATTGGTGAGAGCACGCTTTATTTTGTCGATCGTTACGGTGATCAGAGCATTTATGATATCGATTTTAAGTTTTACCCAGATTGGCAAGAACAACTAAGAGATAACGATGCTGGCTTATTGGAGTTAGATCACCTTACCCATAATGTGCGACAAGGTAATATGGCTGCTTGGGCTGGGTTTTATGAGCGGCTGGGTAATTTCAAAGAGATTCGCTATTTTGATATTGAAGGTAAGTTGACTGGACTTGTCAGCAAAGCAATGACGGCTCCTTGTGGGAAAATTAGAATACCAATTAATGAGTCGTCTGATGATAAATCACAAATAGAAGAGTTTATTCGTGAATACCATGGTGAAGGGATTCAGCATATTGCCCTGTCAACTGATGATATCTATGCTACCGTGGTAAATCTGAAAAAGCGCGGCTTACGCTTTATGTTTACCCCAGACACTTATTATGAAAAAGTGGATGAGCGGGTGCCAGGCCATGGTGAGAATCTTGATAAACTAAGAGATTTACGTATTTTAGTTGACGGTGCGCCAGAAAAAGACGGCATTTTATTACAAATTTTTACTGATACAGTGATTGGCCCTGTCTTTTTTGAAATTATCCAACGTAAGGGTAATGAAGGTTTTGGTGAAGGTAATTTCCAAGCATTATTTGAGTCAATTGAAGAAGACCAAATACGGCGGGGAGTATTAGCCGATGCGTAAATGGATACGGTTCCCTCACAAGGAAGGCACTATATCTCGCCAGGCCCATGCGGATTTTCCTGAAGAAGCGATTTACGAACGTGAATTAGGGCGGAGTGGTTTTTTTGGCCCTAGTAGCCATATGCATCACAAGCATCCACCCACTGGTTGGTCTCAGTGGGAAGGGCCGCTTCGGCCCAGGTTATTTAATTTAAATGATCTTGAGCAAATCTCTGGCTCTCCATGGCAGGCGACAACGGTATTATATAATGCTCATTGTAAATACCGATTTTGGCAATGTAATAATGCTATGGAAACGTTGGTCCGCAATGCAGATGGTGATGATTTATTATTTATCCATGAGGGGGATGGCGAACTCTATTGTGATTATGGGCATTTAACTCTGACTGCTGGCGATTATGTGGTGATACCCAGAGGCACTATGTGGCGTCTGGAGCCTGCTGCTACTATGCAGGTATTAATGATAGAGGCTACTAATGACTCTTATCAATTACCGGAAAAAGGGCTAGTGGGGGATCAAGCTATTTTTGACCCAGCGATGCTTGATGTACCTGCTATTGATGATGCGTTTAAAGCTCAGCAAACAGAGACTCCTTGGTCAGTGCAAATTAAACGTAATGATCAAATCTCGGTAGTCACGTTTCCCTACAATCCATTAGATGCAATTGGCTGGCATGGTGAATTATCAGTAGCGCGTATTAATTGGCGGGATATTCGGCCATTAATGAGTCACCGCTATCATTTACCGCCTTCTGCTCATACGACGTTTGTAGCCAGTCGGTTTGTGGTTTGCACCTTTGTGCCAAGGCCGATTGAGAGTGACCCTGGTGCGTTGAAAGTACCTTTTTATCATAATAACGATGATTTCGATGAAGTGCTTTTTTATCATGCGGGAGACTTCTTTAGCCGTGACAATATTGATAAAGGGATGGTGACTTTCCATCCTGCTGGTTTTACCCATGGACCACACCCTAAAGCTTTTCAGGCTGGACGAGAATATAAGAAAAAATTTACTGATGAAGTCGCAGTGATGCTCGATACTCGTGATGCCTTAGAGGTAGGGGAGGGTATTACAGCTGTAGAAGATGCTAATTATGTCAATAGTTGGCAGGTGAAATAAAGGTATTACCAACACTCTCGTGATGAGGATGTCGCAAAAAGGTGTTGAAAATAAGTCTAGTGTCCGATATGGAATAACAGGGTATTCTTCCGCCGCTCTTGAAGTGCCATCCTTGGGCCCATCAAGAGCTAAAGCGACTTCCTTGTCGCAGCTTAGAACACCCTGTCACTCCATATCCGCTAGCTTTTGCGACAGTCTGAATGGAACTGTTAAATATAAATTTATTTTAAAACTATAAAATTAACGATATTCAATATGAAATTAGCCTCAATAAAAAATAATTCACGTGATGGTCAGCTGGTGGTTGTTAATAAACAATTAACAGAAGCTGTGGCTGTGCCAGAAATTGCCAATACTCTACAACAGGCGTTGGATAACTGGCAGCAGTCAGAGCCGGCTTTGCAAGAAATTTATCAGGCATTAAATAAAGGAGGGGTAAAAAATGCCCGGCCTTTTGATCAGCGACATGCTTTATCACCTTTACCTCGTGCTTATCAGTGGGCGGATGGGAGTGCTTATGTTAATCATGTTGAATTAGTAAGAAAAGCCCGTGGTGCAGAAATGCCAGAGTCATTCTGGACTGAGCCGTTAATATATCAAGGAGGCTCAGATGTCTTTTTACCACCCTATGCACCCATTGAAATGGCAGATACCAGTTGGGGGGTTGATTTTGAAGCAGAAATTGCTGTGGTGACAGATGATGTGCAAATGGGAGTTACACCAGAACAAGCAGCAGAAAATATTAAATTATTTATGCTGGTGAATGATGTGTCATTACGTAATCTAATTCCTGGCGAATTAGCAAAAGGATTTGGTTTTTTTCAAAGTAAGCCTTCTAGTGCTTTTTCTCCTGTAGCGATAACGCCTGATGAGCTGGGGGATGCTTGGGATGGAAAAAAAGTACATTTGCCTCTGCATAGTAAGCTCAATAATGAGTTTTTTGGTGCACCAGAAGCAGGGGTTGATATGACCTTTGACTTTCCAACCCTAGTTGCTCATGCAGCAAAAACTCGGCCGCTAGGTGCTGGCGCTATTATTGGTTCAGGGACAGTATCTAATTATGATCGAAGTAAAGGTTCAAGCTGCCTCGCTGAAAAAAGAATGCTGGAAGTAATTGAACAAGGTAAGGCTGTGACTCCTTTTATGCAGTATGGTGATACAGTACGAATAGAAATGTTTGATAAGTCAGGCCAATCTATTTTTGGTGCTATAGAACAGGTGATTTCACCCTATAAGGGGGCATGAAATGATTAACCTATACAGCTACTGGCGTTCTTCTGCGGCTTATCGGGTAAGGATTGCTTTAAATTGGAAAGGACTACCTTATAAGACTATTCCTGTGCACTTAGTTAACGAGGGTGGGCAACAGCATCACTCAAACTACAAAGCACTGAACCCTCAGGAGCTGGTACCCACTATTCAATTGGATGGTATGACTCTCGGGCAGTCAATGGCTATTTTAGAGTATTTAGAAGAGCATTACCCCGAGCGACCATTATTACCTGCTGATAATGCAGAAAGAGCGGCTATGCGAGCATTTGCGCTTGCCATTGCTTGCGACATCCATCCGTTAAATAATTTACGGGTATTGCAGTATTTAACTCAGCAGCTAGGTGTTTCTGATCAACAAAAACAGCAATGGTATAGCCACTGGGTGATAACAGGGTTTGCTGCACTAGAAGCACAATTAACGAATACGGCAGGTACATTCTGTTTTGGTGATGAGTTTTCGTTAGCCGATGTTGTATTAATACCCCAAGTATATAATGCTAATCGGTTTAATATTACTTTAAATGATTTTTCAAATATTAGTCGTATTTATGAGTACTGTCAGTCGATTCCTGCAGTGAAGAATGCTGCACCAGAAATGCAACCTGATGCAGAATGAATATGTTTAATTAAATAGGAATAAAAAAAGCGCCTTTCGGCGCTTTTTTTATTAGTCGTTAAGCACGTTAAAGGTTGGCTCAACTAAAGCAACTTCAGTAAAGTTATGGTTTTGATAGTTGCTTGCCATGTCATAAACACTCATTTCAACAACCCCCCAAATACCGGGTATTGAACCTGCCGGTAAGTGAATTTTTTTGGTATACACTTTAGGGGTATTAGGGTTACCTTCAAAGAACAGTCGCCCATCATTGTTTGGTTGGTGAATGAAGTTGTGGGTAACACCTTGTGGATCACGGAGTTTCATTCTCGCATAATTAAACCCAGAGTTATTATCGTTTACTTGATAACGAATTGTAACGATAGTTTCTCCGTTAGGATTGCTTGGGTTAACAGGCGTTGCGTTAACACTGATTTGATTTAAGTTTAGTATGGGTGGTTGTGTATCAGGGGTAGTAGAGTTAAGTGTAACTTTTGGAGAAGCTTCTTCCTTAAAGAAGTCAAATTTACCTTCATTAAGGGCTTTATCTTTCATCCTGATTTGATGAATGCTATATGAGCCAGCAGCCATATAGTTTGGCATAATATAGGCTAGCTTGCAGGTGTTGGTGGCTGCATTGAAGTCACCATATTTATAGATAGAGTATAGTTTTGCTGACTCATGCACCAATGTGCCATAGCAAGGATAGCTATCAGCCATACCAACTTTTTCAATGACTTGCCACTCAGCCGTGACTTTGTTTACCGGTTCTGCAAAAGAACTATTATCTTGACTAACATTAAGCCTTAAACTATTCGGTACATAAGCAGGTGGTGTGGTATCTGGGTTATCATTACCGATGTATAGCTTCCAACCAAAGTCATCTACACCACTAAATCGCTGATTGCCATTGTTATCGTTTAAGGCAATTTGATCTGGTCGCCAGTAACCACTAGGCGCATTTTTATCAATAGTGAAGCTGCCTTTTAATAGGGTCCCCACTTTTACTTCAGCTCCCGATTGGTTGACTGGCTTTAACCAGAAATCTTTATAAGTGCCAATCGGGCTAAATACTCGTACAGATGTTGCGGTGGCGCCTTCTAATTGACTATCTTTTGCATGTAATTTAATAGTGATATTAACTTTTTTATCACCATTATTTTCAGTGGTTACGCCAATTTCTACATTTTTGATCTTTCCTGGGTAAATATAATCAGGATACAGATTAAGTACTTCAAAAGTCATATCTTGATCAATAATAGAAATATACTGACTACCTTTCATAATTCGCTTTTGAATAAAGTCGAATTTTTTTGGAGACCTTGAGCGTAATTTATCAGGATTGATGATATAATAAGAAATGGACTCTGCCATATCTTCATTGGGGTTTTTGGCATGGGCATAGGCAGAAACAAATTCTGTTTGCTTGGATGTACTCCAGCCATCACTGTCATTTGGGTTTAAATACCAACCACCGACTTCAGCCCATTCACTTTGAGTTTGCTCAGTCAGCATTTTTCCATAAATAAAGTGTGCTTTTTCGTGAACTATCAAGCGATGAATATAGTCGTCAGACTGCTGACGAAAAGCACTTTCCATAAACTCAATATAACCATTATTGCCAGAATTTTTACCCGTTCTCCAAGCAACAGCTGGTGCGGTAGGATGGATTGGGTGTTCCATACCATTCTTCCGTCTGACCAGGTGACTTAGGCCTTTGATACTATGCATGCCGGTAGGCATATCTTCAAAAATATTAATTAATTTAACTTTTTCCCTTGGTAAAAATGCTTGGAAGTAGTTAGCAGACTCGTTGGTGATGCCGGCCGTTAGCTGACTAATATCGGCTTTTAAACTCACACCAAAGCGTTCATTCATTATTTTTTCTACGGCAGCGCTGTCATTACCAAAGTCGGTAACAGCATTTACCAGTGCATGGTGTAGCCTCTTAGAAAAAAAACGACCTTTCACTCCGTCAATTTCCACTAAGCGAGGAGCTGCATTAATAAATGTTTTGTCATTAATCCGTATTTTGCGAACGTTATCCTGAGTGATGATTTCGATGTCATCAGTCAGTTCTTCGCTGGTAATTTCCCAAACAGATTGGCTTAAGTTTTGTTCACCATAAGAATTTCTTTTCTGCTGAGGAATCATTCTCATAGTGCTGAGTAAGCGGTTAGCATGTTCTAAAGACCAGGTTTGATCAGACGTATCTACTAATACAATATTGTAGTCATGCAGTAGTGCGTCAGACGCTGAGTTATCAACGACCTCGATTGTTTGATTCAGAAACGTAATAGTGCGCTTTTTATTAACATGAGTTTGGTATTCTGACTTGTCGTATTCTTCAGTATCTTCCCATTTAAAATGGTATGAATATTCATCAGTCGAAGTTTTTGTGAAGTTGAAATTAATTTCTTCTGCAGTGACTTTTCTTTGATGGTTTGCTAACACATAACCAGATGCATGAGCTTCGATGGTTGCTGCACCAGAGTACCCCTTAAAACAGAACTGACCATTGCCTGTTACTGATTGGGTTTGCAGGGCAGCTGCTGAAGTTAAGGTGACTTTCGCTGTTGTTTCTGGGTCAATGCCAGTCACAAAACCAGACACTTTACATTTTTGGGTAGAGCTTGTTGTATGCGTTGGCTGGTTTGCTAGGCCTTCAAGGTCAAAGTTTAGCTGCACAACTGATTTATTTGAGGATTTACCGGTTGCATCAGTCACTTGGTAATAGAACTCATCATAGTCGACAGCTGAGGTGGGGGTATAGGTAAATTTACCAGTGTTTGGATCCATTTTTATTTCACCAAACTTGGGTTGTGTTACCACTTTGTAAGTGAGAGCATCTTTATCTAAGTCTTGTGCCCAAACCCAACTATTATGAGAGCCAGAATTGCTGATAGTCTCGCTGTGGCCTTGGGTAATAGGTGCTTGATTAGCTGCCCAAACCGCCGTCGTTAAATGACTTAAGCCAAGAGCCAAAGTAATTGGCAGTACATGTTTAGCCATAATCGAGTTGCCTTTTCCTTATATGTTGTAATAGGCATAAAAACAGCTTGTGTAGTGCTGCTTGCCTAGATAATGCTGGAAATAGCTCCAGACGTTATTTATTTGGTGTTGCTCAACTTAGATGTGTAACCACAAATACAGTTGGTGACGCCTTAATAGTTGATGCGATTAAGATACACCCCTAATGCAGGGTAAAATAACGGTATAAAAATCACCCAAAGTAGACAGGTGGTTTATTGTTTAATCGCGAGGCAATAATAACAGGTCGGCAACTTTAAGGTCCGACAAGCTTTATTGTTTTGTGAAATGGTATGCAGTTTTAATATGTCTATACTGCCGTTCTAAATGTGTGATTTTTAAGGGGTTTGTTCTAAAAGGGAAGAGAATTATATGATGGAGGGTGGCACTTGGGAACCACGTTTTAAATTACAGTCTACTCGATTCCGAAGTTTTTAATGCTTGACTAGCACGATGAGAGAGATTCAGAAGACTGGACTACAGGTATTGCTCCATTTCTTCGCCTAGCAAAGAACGATCAACACGACACCTGCAGACCAGTGATGGTGTAGTATATCGCGCTTGTATTTCAATAGCGACTTGATGACGACTTGTGTTGATTACCCCTATTCCCCATGTGATAAAGTTTGTTCAAACTCTAAACGACACCTTGACTGTTTCTTTTCAATCTCCTGGATTAAGTCGTATCCAGTGTCGCTGGTTAACTATTATGCTGATGGGAATTGGTGTCACTGGTGTATTTTGCTGGGCTGTTTTTGAGCGGTGTAGCTTAGGAGCATTCAAGCAGGACCAATTACGTTGGATGTTTTACCATAGTAAAATTGCCTGGTCATTGTTGTTGCAAGCCAGTGTCCGACAAGTACTCAATCACTATCATATTACGAGAGGAGTACTCATTTTTGACGATAGTGATAAAGTCCGCTCCAAGAGAACACGACGTATTAAAGGTGTGCATAAAATAAAACATAAAAAATCCGGCGGCTATGTTCAAGGGCAAGAGCTAGTGTTTATGCTACTGGTGACACCTGTAGCTACCTTACCGATTGCTTTTCGCTTTTATACACCTGATCCAGCGTTAAGTGCTTGGCGTCAGAAAAATAAAGCCCTAAAGAGGCTGGGTATTCCTGGAAAAGAAAGACCCAAAAAACCTAAGCCCAACCCAGATTATCCGACCAAACAAGCTTTAGCACTTGAGATGGTTGAAGCATTTTCATTGTCATTTTCTGATATAAAGATTAATGCGGTCATTGCTGATGCACTGTATAGCACAGCAGAATTCATGGATAAGGCTTCCATTGCGACGGGTGGTGCTCAAGTGGTGAGTCAATTACGCTCCAATCAACTAATCCTTTCCCAAGGAAAAAAAGTACGACTTACACATTACTTTGCACGCCAAACAGGCGTCGATACCAAGTTAATTATCCGAGGCCAAAAAACACAGTCAATCACCATGCTGGCGGCTCGGGTTTATGTGAAAGCCCATGGTAAAAAGCGGTTTGTGGTTGCTTTGAAATATGAGGGAGAAAAAAATTATCGATATCTAGTGGCATCCGACATGTCCTGGCGGCATGGTGATATTGCTAGGGTTTATACATTGAGATGGTTAGTTGAGGTTTTCATTGAGGACTGGAAGCAACATGCTGGCTGGAACCGATTGGCCAAACAACAAGGCGAAGAAGGATCAACGCGAGGCGTGATCATGAGCCTGCTGTACGACCATATGTTACTGCTACATCCAGAGCAATCCGTCCGCCTTGAAAATAAGCAGCCCGGGCTTCCTGTTGGCTGTTTGACTGAGCGAATCAAAACAGAAGCCCTAATAAAAACTGTAGAAGCAGTTGTCACGGCTGATGAACCAAAACAGCAACTGAAAGCCTTTACCGCTGCAATAATCAGTGTGCTTCCTGAGCGCCGCTCGAAAAAGCATTTAGCGGGTTTAGATTTGGGCAAACAAGAGCCCACTGACTCATTAAAATACAGAGCGGCTGCATAAATAAATTAGCAGTTATGTCAACCTAAAAAAACTTCGGAATCGAGAGTCTAATGAAAAATAAAAGCCCAGTCCCTTGAGCTTTTTATTTACCCTAATTAGTTTTTAGGTTGCCACGCAGCTGCTAGCATGGGGGTTAAAGCAACTTGAGCGTCAGGTGTTAAATTACCATCAGCAGTTTCATATTCATTGAAAGCAGCCATTGCTTGCACTAAATTATCTAGTTGAGATAAATCAAGCCTTGCATTTTCTGTTTCAATTTTATCAAGCTGATAATTTTCACCAGAATACCAGTTTTGTATAGTGACTTGATCATCAGAACCAACAACATCAACTACCAAGTTATTACCTTGCTTTTTAAACCAAAGATCATCTTTAGTTAGTGTCTGACCGAAAAAGAGCAACCTCTTTATTACCAAGGCCTAGCGCAAGATACATGTTATCGAAGTTTGCCTTCTTGATTACAATAAATGCTTAAATTACCTAGTCTTTCAGTTAAAATAAGCAAAACTTCACAGGGAAAATAGCATGAGGCTAGTTAAAAACCCACAACTTCAGTTTGGTGAAACCGATATTTCAGAGATTAGGTTTGATCCAAAATCCAGAGATGATGTGCCTCAGTTGTTAAAGGGATTGCAACACATTTATGTCACACCAGAAATTAGACATAAAGTATTCACTATTTTAGAAAGCGCCATAGCGAATAGGGTTAGTCTAAATCGTGGTCGCCCTGGTATGGAGTTGTGGAAAATACTGGTGATGGGTGTTTTGCGCCTTAACTTAAATTGTGATTATGATCGTTTGCACGAGCTGGTGAATCAGCACCGAACCATTCGCGCGATGTTAGGGCATGGCGTCAACTGGGAAGACCTTACTGAATACCATTTGCAGACGCTAAAAGATAATGTATCGCTTTTGACTCCAGAGATTCTGGATAAGATTAATACGGTAGTTGTGGAAGCTGGACATACTTTGTTAAAAAAAAACGAAGAAGAAAGCCTTCAAGCTCGTTGTGACTCATTTGTGGTTGAAACGTCTGTGCATTACCCTACCGATATCAATTTATTATGGGATGCCATGAGAACAGTGATTGAGCAGATGGCTAATGTATGCAGGGATTATCGCTTAAGTGATTGGCGACAACATAGGCATAATCTTATAGAGCTTAAACAACTCTTTAAAAGTGCACGGAAAAGTAATCAGTCAAAAGCTAAAAGTGCTGAAGCACAAAAACAAAAAGCACATACACACTACCTGAACAAAACACAATGGTTTATTGATAAAGTCCAATTCACCTTAGAGAAGCTCAAATTACTTGCTGCCCCGGTTTGGACATTACGACATATTGCCAACAATCTTTCTCATGCCCAACGGCAAGTGTCGCAGATTCACAGGCGAGTACTGAAGGGCGAACAGATCCCAAATGATGAAAAGATATATTCAATATTTCAACCCCATACCGAGTGGGTAAGCAAAGGAAAAGCAGGTGTACCAGTGGAATTAGGCGTTAAAGTATGTGTAATGGAGTGTCAGCATGGTTTTATCCTTCACCATAGAGTGATGGAAAATGAGCAAGATGTTGATGTTGCCGTCGTGATGGTTAGAGCAACCCAAGCCAAATTTCCTATGCTTCACCAGTGTAGTTTTGATAAAGGGTTTCATTCACCCGATAATCAGTTGCTGTTGGCCAGCGAGTTAGAAAAAGTGGTGCTGCCGAAAAAAGGGCGTTTATCAATAAAAGAAAAAAAACGCGAAAGTGATGAAAAGTTTAAAAAAGCAAGAAAACAGCATTCAGCTGTTGAGTCAGCGATTAATGCACTCGAAGTGCATGGTCTTGATCGATGCCCAGATCACGGCATTAATGGTTTTAGGCGTTATGTTTCATTAGCGGTATTAGCGCGGAATGTTCAAAAATTGGGAGCCTTACTTTATCAGCAAGAAAAAGAGGAACGATTTCACCAAGCAAAAAGGTCACGAAAAAAAGCAGCTTAGCTGCAGCACCTTCGATCCATTATATAAAACAACACATTCAATCTAGGCTGGAGAGGTCCGGCTGACTGCTAAACAGTAAATTTAGGAGTAACTGTACAGAAAGCATTCATATTTTCACCTTCAAGCAAAAAGATGACATAAATGGTCATTGTTAATTTATAAAAACAGAGAAAATTTCAGCCAAAAGAGAAAATAACTGCTTTTTCTGTCAGGCACTAGTTAGCTGGTTGACTTCTAATGTGTCAGTGCTGGCGCTGGTGTCATAGTTACTGATACTGGTGTTACCATCACCAGCGGCAAACAGATAGGTGTCATTGCCAGCATCACCCTGCAAGACATCTGTACCAGCACCGCCTCTCAAGGTGTCATTACCCGCTCCGCCATATAAACGGTCATCACCGTCACCACCGTGCAGGGTGTCGTTACCATTTTGGCCATAGACATAATCATTACCGGCATCACCTGACACTACGTCATCGCCATCCTGACCTTGAACATTATCATTACCAGCCCCACCGGACAGGGTATCGTTACCGGCTGTGTCATTACCATCAAGGCCGTTTAAGGTGTCCTCATTGGCGTAGCCATAAAGGTAGTCATTGTTCGCAGTAGCCTGTTGGGCGAGGGTTTTGATTGTATCGATATCCCAGCGAGTCCCATCGGCAAACTCGATGGCATTCAGGGCGTAGCCACCGTTGCCATCCTTATTGAAGTAGTTGGAGACAGTAATGACCTCACCGGTGCTTTGTAAGGTTAACTTGAGGTGATCACTGCTGCGGGTTGTGACCACATCACTGGGCACGATGCCTTCCATGAAGCGCAAGATATCCTGACGGTCAGCACCAATGTCATAGTTACTGATACTGGTGTTACCATCACCAGCGGCAAACAGATAGGTGTCATTGCCAGCATCACCCTGCAAGACATCTGTACCAGCACCGCCTCTCAAGGTGTCATTACCCGCTCCGCCATATAAACGGTCATCACCGTCACCACCGTGCAGGGTGTCGTTACCATTTTGGCCATAGACATAATCATTACCGGCATCACCTGACACTACGTCATCGCCATCCTGACCTTGAACATTATCATTACCAGCCCCACCGGACAGGGTATCGTTACCGGCTGCACCGTAAATGGTGTCATTACCATCAAGGCCGTTTAAGGTGTCCTCATTGGCGTAGCCATAAAGGTAGTCATTGTTCGCAGTAGCCTGTTGGGCGAGGGTTTTGATTGTATCGATATCCCAGCGAGTCCCATCGGCAAACTCGATGGCATTCAGGGCGTAGCCACCGTTGCCATCCTTATTGAAGTAGTTGGAGACAGTAATGACCTCACCGGTGCTTTGTAAGGTTAACTTGAGGTGATCACTGCTGCGGGTTGTGACCACATCACTGGGCACGATGCCTTCCAAGAAGCGCAAGATATCCTGACGGTCAGTACCAATGTCATAGTTACTGATACTGGTGTTACCATCACCGGCGGCAAACAGATAGGTGTCATTGCCAGCATCGCCCTGCAAGACATCTGTACCAGCACCACCTCTCAAGGTGTCATTACCCGCTCCGCCATATAAACGGTCATCACCGTCACCACCATCTAAAACATCGTCACCAGTGGAGCCATAGAGGTAATCATTGCCTAAGCCACCTACTAATAGATCATTTCCTCCGTAGCCATTAATGGACTCATTTCCATTACTGCCAAATAAAATATTGGTGTTGGCAGTACCCTTTATCTGTCCATCACTTTCTTGGCCAAAATAGAGCACATGATCTTTGCTTGTGGGTGTAAATTTAGAAATATCATCAACAGCTACAGCAAAACCTTTGCTTGCTAAGGTCGCTTTGTGCTCTGCTGTTAAGCTGGAAACTTGTTGTTGTAGCTGAGTTTTATTAATTTCCCAGCCTTTTGAGTATAAATCACCACCTCGTACTTTGATTAAATCAATAAAATCGATAAAACCATTGACTGGGTCAGAAGAAATTTTTTCACTGATTTTGTTATCCATTCCAGAGAAGTCGATAGCTAGTCCTTTATTAATATCGATAGATAGCTTTGCTTCATCTGTGTAAGTTTTTAGCCTGGTTTGGGCTACTAATGAGTTATACACTGACTCAAGTAACGATTGATATGATTCATTAATGAATTCAATCTGTTGCTGACTTAACTGTAAATCTTTATCTGTTATATATCTAACAGCAGGAGGTCTAGACATATCTATACCACGCCTTCCCCTAGAGATTCTGCGACGAGTAGCGCCTGTTTCTACAGTAACTGAAGCATCAAAGGTTCTAGTTTCATCTTCTTGGTTTTCTTCAATGAGTGGCTCAGGATTAAAATTAAAAAACTCTTGATGATTAAAAGCCTCTAATATTTTAATTTTTGCTAATGCTTCCACACTAGGTCTATCAGCAAACCTACCAACAACTAAGTCTCCTCCATCATAGGGAGCATTAGTTGGTTCCCCACCTTCAAACCCAACGTTACCACCGCCGCCACCGCCAGTAGATTCAACAGAAACCCCTGAGCCAATTTCTTCGGCTGATTTGGTTATGCGAAACTCTAGTCGAGTGTCACCAGCATTAATCCACTTTCCTTTGCCATTACCATTATGTATTTTGTATTTGTTTTCAAATACAGTGTCATTGAGGCGATCAACAAAGTGCTTGAAGCCACTGGCATCAGCCCAGGATTGAAGTAGCTCATCAAGTAAAGCTAATTGTTCATCACGTGTCTGAGCTTTTTGATATTGCTTGAGAATACCTGCTAATTGACCACTTTGTGCAGCTGCTTCTTTTAAGTCGCGAACTGCACCAGAGCCTTGCATACCAGGTAAATCTTGTAATTCTTCGGGAATAGCAATTTTGTCAGGAAATTCACGGAAGAAACGGTTTTCGCTGAAATTCAGGTTGGCAGCGGCACCGGTTTCACCTTCAGAACCATCTGTTTTAATAAATGAGCCTTTTGCGGTACTGAAATTATTATTACCTACATGACGGTTTTCCAGCGTTTTGCCCGTATTAATTCCAGCAATACCGACATCTGCTAAGGAGAATAATTCATTTTCTGTTGATTGGCCGTCTGAGTTTAAATCACGCCATACTTTTAATTGGTCAAATGCAGCGTCATTAGCATCAACAATACCATCCTGGTTATCATCTAAATCGGCTAAAGCAGAAAAACCATCAGTGGCTTTTTCGCCATTTTTCAACAGAGTATTTTCACCAAATAACTCGCGACCATTATCAATTGTGCCATTACCATTAAGGTCACGAACTAAAATGCCATCATCAGGGGCAGCCCAGCCAGTGGCATGTTTGATGCCATCACCATCGTGGTCAAATAACGCCTGGCCACTAGCGCCAATGGTTTCAATACCATCACCATCTAAGTCTAGGATTAATGGGTCACGACTAGGGACCCAGTTTAAGGCGCTTTCGAAGAAGTCGTTAACTGCAACTTCAATATCATATAGTGTTGGTATATTTTGACCTATCCAATGTCCCAGGTTATTCAATTCTTCAAAAATCATCAGCCAGCCATCAGCTGACATTGCAGGCACCTGATAAAGAGCATATACAGTAGCGGCCCAAAGGGGGCTATTAGTTGCTTCATAATTCCAGTCAGCAAGTGTTTCGGCTAATACCCCATCACCTAATATATCGTGTAATAACTCGTTTAATTCAGCTTCAGTACCAGTCCAGTCGCTCTTGATGTTTTCAACAAAATTTCCAAGAGCATCGAATATTGACTCATTTCCTAACTCTTCAGGGCCACATCCCCAACACCAAACTGACTCTCCCATCCTTTTGTCAAAGAAAGTTCCTGTCCATGCACTTTCTGGTATACCTAAATCTCTAAATACGTCATGGTGATATTTTCTAATTAATTCTCCAGTTACTTCTCCTTCCTTTCTAAGTTGGAAGTCAGCTTTAATAAGCCCTTCACGGACTTTCTGTTGAATTTCTGAATTGAAAGGTTTACCTGTTACTTCTTCATATTTATTTTCTAAAAATTTATTCGCAAATCTTCCGCCAAAATCAGCCCATACTTTGCCTGTATTACCATTAGTAGCAGCGCCAAGAGCAAGGTTAGCATACTCTACACCATTTGCTTGTAAGGTTGAGTAATAAGTATGATAATCTCCCGTATTTGCAGAATGGTTAAGTTTTTTTAATACAGTGGGGCTAATGGTTAAGTTTTTTTAATACAGTGGGGCTAAGAGTCATAGATAGTTGTACCTTTAAAGTTGCATAATTTTACTATGTTGAAAAGCTAGATATTAAACTTCGTAAGCTAAGTTCAATAGTATCCCAGTTAGGGAGTTGTTTTCTCGAAAAAGTAACTTGAACTATTATGTCTGAGTTTAAGTGAAATCTTGTGTTGCATGAAGGAAAAGGAACATATATCTCTTTGCTGCATTTAAAGTATCTTTTTTCATTGTTTGGGAAAGGCTTTAAGATGAACTCATTCCCATCTATAGTTGAGTCATATATTTCAAGATCGCCAATTTTTTTTCTACTGTCTTTTATAGTCCAGCTGGCTAACTCATGTTTGATAATTTGAGAAACGCTTTTTGATTGGTTTGATTTTATGAAAATAAAACTGATAAGTTTTCCTTCAGACCACCCTGGTTGCTCGAAAGCGGTTTTATTTCTTTCTGTTTTAGGTTCCATTCTTGGGTATAAAACATGAAAGCTTGGGCTGTATACTCTATCATGACTGATTTTGTTGTAAGACCAGATATAGTTTCTTGGGACCATGAATTTATGGTTGTTTATATCCAATAAGTATTTATTGTTCTTGGTTGAAGGTTTATACCAATTCTCTTTTGTCCAAAAAAATGTGGTATTAATAGCTATAAAAAAAATAAATAGAAAAAAGGAAGTAATGAGTGTAAGGTACAAAAGATGTTTTGTTCTGTTGAAATTCATAGTAACTAATTTACTCATACTTGCTTGGGCTTAGCGATTAAGATTAATAATAGCAAGTCAACATCAGATATAAGTGAACTAAGCAGTTGAGTCCGTCCTAGCAATTTTGTGTTGCTGTTTACTCGATTCCGAAGTTTTTTTAGGTTGACATAACTGCTAATTTATTTATGCAGCCGCTCTGTATTTTAATGAGTCAGTGGGCTCTTGTTTGCCCAAATCTAAACCCGCTAAATGCTTTTTCGAGCGGCGCTCAGGAAGCACACTGATTATTGCAGCGGTAAAGGCTTTCAGTTGCTGTTTTGGTTCATCAGCCGTGACAACTGCTTCTACAGTTTTTATTAGGGCTTCTGTTTTGATTCGCTCAGTCAAACAGCCAACAGGAAGCCCGGGCTGCTTATTTTCAAGGCGGACGGATTGCTCTGGATGTAGCAGTAACATATGGTCGTACAGCAGGCTCATGATCACGCCTCGCGTTGATCCTTCTTCGCCTTGTTGTTTGGCCAATCGGTTCCAGCCAGCATGTTGCTTCCAGTCCTCAATGAAAACCTCAACTAACCATCTCAATGTATAAACCCTAGCAATATCACCATGCCGCCAGGACATGTCGGATGCCACTAGATATCGATAATTTTTTTCTCCCTCATATTTCAAAGCAACCACAAACCGCTTTTTACCATGGGCTTTCACATAAACCCGAGCCGCCAGCATGGTGATTGACTGTGTTTTTTGGCCTCGGATAATTAACTTGGTATCGACGCCTGTTTGGCGTGCAAAGTAATGTGTAAGTCGTACTTTTTTTCCTTGGGAAAGGATTAGTTGATTGGAGCGTAATTGACTCACCACTTGAGCACCACCCGTCGCAATGGAAGCCTTATCCATGAATTCTGCTGTGCTATACAGTGCATCAGCAATGACCGCATTAATCTTTATATCAGAAAATGACAATGAAAATGCTTCAACCATCTCAAGTGCTAAAGCTTGTTTGGTCGGATAATCTGGGTTGGGCTTAGGTTTTTTGGGTCTTTCTTTTCCAGGAATACCCAGCCTCTTTAGGGCTTTATTTTTCTGACGCCAAGCACTTAACGCTGGATCAGGTGTATAAAAGCGAAAAGCAATCGGTAAGGTAGCTACAGGTGTCACCAGTAGCATAAACACTAGCTCTTGCCCTTGAACATAGCCGCCGGATTTTTTATGTTTTATTTTATGCACACCTTTAATACGTCGTGTTCTCTTGGAGCGGACTTTATCACTATCGTCAAAAATGAGTACTCCTCTCGTAATATGATAGTGATTGAGTACTTGTCGGACACTGGCTTGCAACAACAATGACCAGGCAATTTTACTATGGTAAAACATCCAACGTAATTGGTCCTGCTTGAATGCTCCTAAGCTACACCGCTCAAAAACAGCCCAGCAAAATACACCAGTGACACCAATTCCCATCAGCATAATAGTTAACCAGCGACACTGGATACGACTTAATCCAGGAGATTGAAAAGAAACAGTCAAGGTGTCGTTTAGAGTTTGAACAAACTTTATCACATGGGGAATAGGGGTAATCAACACAAGTCGTCATCAAGTCGCTATTGAAATACAAGCGCGATATACTACACCATCACTGGTCTGCAGGTGTCGTGTTGATCGTTCTTTGCTAGGCGAAGAAATGGAGCAATACCTGTAGTCCAGTCTTCTGAATCTCTCTCATCGTGCTAGTCAAGCATTAAAAACTTCGGAATCGAGTGTTTACTAAAAAGCTGCACATTGTAATGGCTCTTTAGCTACTTAACTACCTTTTTTTTAACTAGATATTTAAATAGGTATAAATACCTAGTAATGAGATAGGCTTAATAATAAGCTATTAAGTGGATCAAGGGCTTCATTTGTATAAACAAACCTGAGCCAACTAAGTGAACAACTAATTTATGATTAATCCCACTCCGCCGCTGACTGCTGATCCTTATCCCGTTCATCCACCCAATGTTCACCTTCAGAGGTGATTTCTTTTTTCCAAAAAGGGGCGGTGGTTTTGAGTTTGTCGATTAAAAATTCGCAGGCGGCGAAAGCGGCTTTGCGGTGGGCACTGGCGACGCCGACATAAACGATGGGTTCGCCCAATGATAGCTTACCGATTCGGTGGCAAATAATCGCATCAATAATTGACCAGCGTTGTTTGGCTTCTTCTATTAATTCACTCAAGACTTTTTCTGTCATGCCCGGGAAATGTTCCAGGTAAATTGCGGTGACATCCGGTCGTTCGCTGAAGTCTCTTACTAACCCACAAAAAGTAGCAATTGCGCCGACTTTGGGTGAGTGTGCTCGAAGGGTTTGGTCGAAGGCGGCGATATCAAAAGGGGCTTGCTGAATGCTGATCATGAATCAGCCTCCTGTCACTGGTGGAAATAAAGCCACTTCATCGCCGTCTTTTACAGAGCTATTAAAAGGCACCATGGTTTGGTTGATGGCGGCTTTAAGGTTGGGGTTGGATAGGGTTTGCTGCCAGTTGTCACCACGTTGCTTTAGTTGCTCAATAATCACAGATAGTGACTCAACGTTGTCGTTTAAGTCGATGCTGTCAACAGCTAATTGCTCTCTCAAGCGGCCAAAAAACAGTACTTTAATCATTGTGAATCCTCCGCTTGCCAGTGCCCACTGCGGCCACCTTGTTTTTCGAGAAGCTTAGTTTCTTGAATAACCATCCCTTTATCCACGGCTTTACACATATCATACAAGGTTAAGGTCGCGGCTGAAGCGGCGGCGAGCGCTTCCATTTCTACCCCGGTTTGGCCAGTGACTTTGCACTCGGTGATTACGCGAACATGATTGTGCTCAGGTTCGGGTAGCAGCTGCACTTTGACACTGGTCAGCATGAGAGGATGACAAAGGGGAATGATATCTGAACAACGCTTGGCAGCTTGAATGCCAGCTATACGCGCAACAGCCAGAACATCTCCTTTCTTGTGACTACCTGACATGATCATTGCCAAGGTATCTGGTTGCATGGTGATGATGGATTGAGCCCTTGCTAGTCGATGGGTGGCAGGCTTTTCTGTGATATCAACCATCTGAGCATTACCCTGCTGGTCAATATGGGTTAGTGTTTGGTTCGGTTTTTCCATAAGGATAACTTCTTAAATACATTTGCTATTGAGCTTGTTTTAATACAGCACCGTCCAGGCTGCAAGGGGAACCAAGATAAATAATAAGGGCTAAATTGGTAGTTGCTGATGCAATGACCTGGCTCAACCACAGTTAACACCTGATTCCCTTATTGGGCTACAGGCAAAGTTATAAGAAATGTCGTCTTGTTTTGGGTGTTTAAGCTTGTGTGATTGTAACTCCAAAAGTATTGTTAACTCTTTGATTTAAAATAAAAAAGTGTATAAAAATGTGTAGTCAGAGCAAAATCGATTGGTTGAACTGTGACCTTCTCCCTGGTTCTAGCTGTGTTTTGGTTTGTATTTTAACTATGACTGTGTTCATATATGCCGGCTTTTTGGGTGAATTTTGACCAAGATTTGGGCTGTCAATAATTAAGTGTCTTGTTATAAATGTGATGAATACAAAAAGTGGTTTATATCTAGAGCATAGTTGAGAGAGCGTGTTGCAAAGAAATAACTTTTTTGCAATACGCTTTAGCGGGTTCTAAAGCAAAATAGTTTTTAAATATTATCAAGTTGTTAAGAGTAGTCGAATGAAGTATCAGCCTACCGCTGAAGATCGTCAATCCACGCTAACAGCCCTGCAAGGGATGCTGACTATCGCTGTACTATTACAAGCAGTTGAAGATCCAAAACAGCATGAAGCACTAGTGAAAGAGCTCTCTAGTTTGCCAATCAAACAAGCAACTAAGCAATTTGCACGACAGTTGCAGCTAAGAGCTAAATTAACTGCGGCTAAAACAGAGAAAATTACTGGGTTAGAATTACCGCTGCTGTTTTTATCGACAGAAGGTGAATATTGTTTATTACTTAAGCTAAATGATAAACAAGCATTGATTCAACGGCCCTCTGTAGGTCGTCCAGAAGTAATAGAAATTACTGCACTAGAAGAAATGTGGCAAGGCCAGGTTATTACAGTATCAAGCAAAATTGTTGCTGATGGGGCGAAGCGAAAATTTGATATTAGTTGGTTTATTCCTGAATTTATCCGTCATCGTAAGCTGCTGACTGAAGTCATTATAGCTGCTTTCTTTTTACAAGTGGTGGCTTTGGTGTCGCCTTTGTTTTTCCAGGTAGTGATGGATAAAGTATTGGTACATCAGGCGCTATCTACACTGGATGTGTTAGTTATTGTTTTAGTTGTTGTGGCTATTTTTGAAATTGTACTAAAAGGCTTGCGTGAATATTTATTTGCTCATACCACCACGCGAATTGATGTGCAACTAGGCAGCCAGTTATTTAAGCATTTATTGAATTTACCGCTGATTTACTTTAAATCTCGTAGTGTTGGGGTGACAGTAATGCGGATTCGAGAGTTAGACACTATCCGCGAATTTATCACTGGGGCTGGCCTGACATTATTAGTGGATTTAACCTTTACCATCGTATTTTTTGCGGTGATGTATTATTACTCCTTCTTTTTAGCAACGTTAGTCTTATTGTCAGTGCCACTTTATATTGGTTTATCAGTACTAATTACCAACCCGTTGCAAAGCCGAATCGAAAATTTGTTTCAATGTGGGGCAATTAATAACGCTTTTTTAACGGAAACGGTTAGCGGGGTAGAAACAGTTAAAAGCCTATCGTTAGAGCCTCAACTGCAGCGCCGTTGGGAAAATCAAACCCATGACTATGTCAAAGCCAACTACCAGGTACAATGGTTGCAGGTGCTGACAAGCCAAGGTGTGCAGATGATTCAAAAAGTCACCATGGTGCTGGTCTTATGGTTTGGGGCAAGAATGGTCATTGATCTAGAACTATCCATTGGTCAGTTAATTGCCTTTAATATGATGGCTAATCATGTCAGCCAACCGGTGATTCGTTTAGCAGAATTATGGCAACAGTTTGTTCAGGCCAGGGTATCTGTAGATCGTCTAGGGGACGTGTTAAATACAGTACCAGAGCAAAATAAAGAAAGTGCTCGTTTATTAGAGAAACCCAAAGGGCGCATTGATATTGATAATGTTACTTTCCGTTATCGACCCGACTTGCCGCCGGTTATTAATGAAATGTCACTGACGATTCAGTCTGGGGAGTTAATCGGAGTGGTGGGGCCTTCTGGTTCCGGTAAAAGTACTTTAACTAAACTAATTCAGCGGTTGTATATTCCTGAACGTGGTCGGGTGCTATTAGATGGGCAAGATATTAGACAGTTAGATCCTAACTCGATGCGTAGTCATATTGGTGTTGTATTGCAGGAGAATTATTTATTTAACCGAACGGTACGCGACAATATTGCACTCAGCCAGCCAGCCGCTACGATGGATCAGGTAATGAGAGCAGCAAAATTGGCTGGTGCCCATGAGTTTATTATTGAACTACCTGACGGCTATGACACGGTATTAGCTGAAAATGGTTCTTCTTTATCAGGTGGACAGCGCCAACGAGTTGCCATTGCCCGAGCACTATTAAATAACCCTGCGATATTAATTTTTGATGAGGCCACTAGTGCGCTTGATGATATTTCGCAGGCGGTCATTCAAGAAAATATGGCTGATATTTGTCAAGGGCGTACGGTCATCGTTATTGCTCATCGTTTGTCAACCGTTAAAGCCTGTGATCGAATTATTGCAGTTGATAAAGGGCAAATAGTAGAAGCAGGCAACCATGACCAGCTTATGGCTGCTAATGGTTGTTATGCCAAATTATGGTCAATGCAGCGAGTGTGATTGGGTAGTAAATATGAGTATTGGAAAACATGTAAAAACAGCCGCTGCGGCTTACCAGCAATTAAAAAATGAGCCTGTACCCGTTAAACGGCAGCGACATGAATATGAATTTTTACCTGCTTATTTAGAAGTAACCGATAAGCCGCCCGCACCATTATCTCGCAAAATTGCCTGGGGAATTTGCGGTTTATTGTTTTTAGCTGTGTTATGGGCAAGTTTGGGGCACATTGATATTATTGCCAGTGCCACCGGTAAAGTGATGGTAAGCAGCCGGACAAAAGTAATTCAACCCCTTGAAACAGCCGTTATTTCAGCCATTCATGTGCGCGATGGGCAAAGCGTTAAAAAGGGAGATGTATTAATTGAGCTAAACCCTACCGGTGCTGTAGCAGATACCCAGCGTTTAAAAGAGCAATTGTTATTTGCTCAGTTGGATGCTGCCCGGTTGCGAGCACTATTAAGTGATAACCCTGAGCAACACTTTACTCCACCAAAAGGTGCAATGCTGAACCAAACTGAAGAAGCTAAACAACTAATGATGAGTCAATATGGTGAAAAACAGGCCATTAAAAAAACCTACGCCAGTGAAGTTAAGCAAAACCAGGCTCAGCAAACATCTACACACACAGAGTTGGTTAGTCGTAAAAAAGTATTAAGAAGTATTAAAAAACGATTAGCGGCACAGGACTCGCTGGTTAAACGCGATGCTTTTCCAAAAATTCAATATCTAGAGCTAGAAGAAGAAAAGCTGCAATTGGAAACAGATTTAGCGGTTTTAGATAGTCGATTATTAGAGCTACAAGCAGCGGCAGTCAATATTATTGATCGACGTAATCAGGCGGTCTTTGAGCGTGAGCGCCAATGGCGTCAACAGCTTTCTGAGGCGGAAAAAACTATTTCTCAATCCCAGCAAGAGCTGATTAAAGCAAAAGAGCGAGCCAGATTACAAACCTTGATTGCACCGGTTACGGGGGTAGTTCAGGAGTTGGCTGTACACACCATTGGTGGGGTGGTAAGCCCCGCGCAAACGCTGATGGTAGTGGTGCCGAAAGATGTATTATTAGAAGCTGAAGCGCTCGTGCTAAATAAGGATGTGGGTTTTGTTATTCCTGGTCAGGAAGTGGAAATTAAAATTGATAGTTTTCCCTATACTAAATACGGCACTATTCGGGGTGTTATCAGCAATGTTTCTAAAGATGCAGTGGAAAATGAGCAATTAGGATTAGTTTTCCCTGCCAGGGTAGAAATGGAAACTGATCAAATTATGGTTGATGGGCATGCTATTAACTTAGCGCCAGGGATGACGATTACCGCTGAAATCAAAACGGGTGAGCGTCGAGTTATCGAATATTTGCTTAGCCCCTTGCAAGAATACCAGTCAGAAGCATTAAAGGAGCGGTAATATGCAGCAGGAACAGCAACAAGAGCAGCAGGATACCGCACTGAACCAACTAAAAACCCAGTCTGCTGTTAGTTGTTTAGTTCGGGTGGGCCAGTTATTTGATATTGCTATCGATGCACAACAGTTACAGCATCGTCATGGCAACTATGAATCCGCTTATGATGAGCTGGATATTGCCCGTTGTGCAGGGCGTTATGGGTTTAAGTCTAAATGGCAGACAATTGAAACCAAAACGCTAGAAAAAATACCGGTACCAGCTATTTTATATTGGCAAGGTCATTATTGGGTATTAGAAAAAAATGATGCTGAAAGTAGCAGTTGGCAGCTTTTTAATGGCAAAACACAGCAAACCGTTAATATCAGTGTTAAAGCATTACTGATAATAGAAAAACTGCAAGTGATGTTACTGAATAAGTCTGATGTGGTAAAAGTGAATGCCTTACCCTTTGGCTTTCAGTGGTTCTGGCAGTTTATCAAAAAATATCGCAAGCAATTTCGTGACGTTATGATCGTTTCTATATGCTTGCAGTTATTTGCTTTAGTCACTCCGTTTCTATTTCAAACCGTCATTGATAAGGTGTTGGTGAGTCGTGGCTTATCCAGTTTGCATATATTAGCCATCGGCTTACTGAGTTTGGCTTTATTTGAGCCGATTTTTACCTTTATTCGTTCTATTGTCTTTTCCCACTTGGCCAGCCGAGTAAACTCTGAGCTGACCAGTTATGTCTACCAGCATTTAATTGGGCTTCCGTTAGCTTTTTTCCGTACTCGGCAAACCGGTGAGATCATTGCGCGAATTCGGGAAATGGATCAAGTGCGCAGCTTTATGACAGGTACAGCATTAACCTTAGTGTTGGACTTGCTATTTGTTGGTGTATTTATGGCAGTGATGTTTAGTTATGCGCCATTGTTAGCCTGGTTAGTCATTGGCTCTTTTGTGATTTATGCTGGGTTTTGGTTATGTATTACTCCAAGCTTACGCCAGCGAGTACAGCGGCAGTACGAAAAAAATGCTGATAACACTGCTTTCTTAACTGAAACGGTGACTGGTATTGAAACCATCAAAACCTCTGCAACAGAGTCTCAATTTAATAAGCAGTGGGATGAAAAATTAGCGAATTATGTTAAGTCGGCGTTTAGTACTTCATTACTGGGTAATATTGCTGGACAGGGAATTGGCTTAATTCAAAAGTTATTTTCAGCGCTGCTCTTATGGTTTGGCGTTAAGTTAGTACTGGAAGGTAAGCTAACAGTAGGTGAGCTAGTGGCCTTTAATATGCTGGCTGGTCATGTGACGATGCCGGTTTTGAGACTTGCGCAAGTTTGGCAAGAGTTTCAACAGGCTTCCATATCGTTACGACGGGTTGGTGATATTATGCATCACCCTGCTGAAAATAATATTCAAGCAGGCAAAACATCTCAGCCAACGATTGAAGGTGAAATTGAATTACGCAAAGTGACTTTTCGTTATCATGACGATGCCCCTGAAGCCCTAAGGCGTCTTGATTTAAAAGTAAAAGCCGGGCAAATGATAGGCTTAACTGGTCGTTCTGGTTCGGGTAAAAGTACCATCACCAAGTTGGTTCAACGTTTATATGTGCCACAAAGCGGTCAGGTACTAGTGGATGGAATGGATTTAGCTCTCATAGACCCGGCGCTATTAAGACAAAATACGGGTGTGGTACTGCAAGAAAGCTTTTTATTTAATGGCACTATTCGAGAAAACATTGTAATCAGTAACCCCTCAGCCACGGAAGAGGATATGATTAATGCAGCTAAATTAGCGGGTGCCCATGAATTTATTGGTGAGTTACAAGGAGGGTATGATACACCCGTTGGTGAACGTGGTGGAAACCTGTCTGGTGGTCAGCGGCAACGAGTGGCGATTGCTCGGGCGTTAATCAATGATCCAAAAATACTGATTATGGACGAGGCAACGAGTGCCTTGGATTATGAATCTGAGCAGACTATTTTGGCGAATATGCCTGCAATAGCTAAAGAGCGGACGGTTATAGTCATTGCTCACCGTTTAAATGCTTTACAGCATTGCGACAATATTTTGGTGTTAGATAAAGGTGAAATTGCAGAGCAAGGCACCCATCGCGAATTGGTAAAATCTGATGGTCATTATGCAGAATTATGGAAGCTGCAAACAGCCGGTAATCAGCCGAAGCCAAATACTGCAAATAATCAATCAACAGCAACTCAAGCTTCAGCATTCGGTTTAAATGCTTCATTTAAGTTCTAATCTGCTTGAACTAGGCCGTTCTAAATAGAGCGGCTTTCAATCCTTTATATAATATGCTTTAGCCTTTCTTGCCGCTTTCTCAACTATACTCGACAGTATTACTTTTTATGATTAATGAGAGGGGCATATGATTTGGTTTGTGTTAGCACTTTTAGCTGTGTTGATAGCAATGCTGGTTACCTTATTGAAAGGTGCAGGGAAGTCTCAAGTTGCTATTGAGGTGAGCCACATTATGACTAGAATTGAACGTGCTCGTGAACTAAGTAACGAGGAAAAAGCCAAGCAGGAGGCTGAAAAATTAAAGCAATTGCTGGATCGAGAAGGATTGAGAGGAGGGATATTTGACCGAGCACGTGAGTTAATTAATGAGGTGTTAAGTTAAGTAGCAAAAGTCTCATTATATAGGAATGCATATTCAAAACCGTAAGCTTGTCATAAGCCTTCTAGGCAAAGTTTTAATAATTTCTGATTAGTTGTTTTATAAATTAATATACTCGATTACAGGTATTAAATTTAGTTTCGTATCTGTGGTTTGTTTCGCGACGGGTTAGTGTCTGCTTCGTTAGGGTATGGTCATTCTATGACCTGACCCATGAGCGAAACAACAATGAGACAAAAAAATAAAAAGTCACCTATCACTATGCTGCTTTCGGCTGCTTTGATTTCTCAAGCTGCTGCAACTGCTATAAGTGTGTCGGCGACTGAAACACTCTTCTCTCCTATTAATCAGAGCTATCAAGAAAACTCTATTTCGAAGTTAGAAGCAGAATATATACAGGCTCAACGAGAAGTTGATCTGCAGCTTGATACTGTTAACGGAAAAATAGTTTTTCCAGAACAAACAACGCTTAATTTATTTTCAGGAGAATCATTTAACTTACAAGTGAAACGACGGGAGCAGTCGACTACTAATAACGTAGAAATCATTTATGGATATGTGTTTGATAGTGGTTTCGATCATATTAAAAATTATAGTAATGTGATTTTTACAATTAATCATGATACCAATAAGCTAACAGGCTTGATTGAAACTGAATATGACAGTTATTTAATACGGCCAAATGAAAATGGTCGATACACAATCATCAAGCAGCAAATGCCAGAAATGCTAGATCAGCATGTACTACCTGCTCAAGACTGGCAAGTGGCTGAGTTCAAAGGTAGGAGTAAAACGGCTAAAGGAGAAACCGACAAAAAAGGTAATTTTATTATCGATGTATATCTTGGTTTTTCCAAGCAGGCAGCAACCAAAGTGGGTGATCCTAAAGCAGAGGCAGAAAAGTATGTGGCTTCTGTGAATAGCGGTCTGAAAAACTCAGGCGTTAATAATATTAAGTTAAGGCTAGTAGGGATTGGTATAACCGATCAAAATCCAGGTATTATCAGTAAAGTGTTAGGGCAGGTAGAAAAGTGGTTTGCTGCTGATATAGAAAAGTATGCGCCTGACTTAGTGGGTGTTGTACAAATGCCAACTAAGGCACCAAATAGTGCAGCAGGGTGGGCTGGAGTAACAGGGTATACCCAAGTAGTTGGTGCTCCATGGCCTAATGCCTGGCGTCATGAGGTAGGCCATAACGTAGGGGGCTGGCACTGTTATGAGGCAGATAAAGCGAAACGGTGGCCGTACGCGTTTGGTTATAATAACGGTAAAACCCGTACTCATATGTGTGGAAACTCTTCCAACTTTTTTTCAAACCCTAATATTAAAGATGCTAATGGATTACCACTTGGTGATAAAAACACGGCAAACTTAACTCGCTTATGGAAAGAACGTGCGGCAGAAATATCGAGCAAACGCAAGCATACTGTTCCTTTTCCAGATGATATTAATAATCCAAAACCTGATCCTAAGCCGGATCCAAAACCAGATCCTAAGCCAGATCCTAAGCCAGATCCTAAGCCAGATCCTAAGCCAGATCCAAAACCCGATCCTAAGCCGGATCCAAAACCCGATCCTAAGCCAGATCCAAAACCCGATCCAAAACCTGATCCAAAACCTGATCCAAAACCTGATCCAAAACCTGATCCAAAACCTGATCCTAAGCCAGATCCTAAGCCAGATCCTAAGCCAGATCCTAAGCCGGATCCTATGTGTAAAAAGCCTGATTTGGTGAAGGATAATTTAATTAGAGAACCAGACTTTAATGGGCTTAAACCTTGGAAGCGATTTTATACCAAGTCAATTAAGCATGCTGTTGAGCAAATGAAAAAAGACTGTGGGTTGGATAATTGGCTTAAAGTGACTGACCGTAAACAATATTATGATGGAGCATTACAAAAACTAGCGAAACCATTAGAGGAAAATAAAGAGTACCTGTTTAGTGCTAAGGTAAAACTCCCTAAGGGTGCTAAAAAAGATTTAGCAATGGTGACTTTATTATTGAAAAATGATTTAGGTGCTTACTATTACCAGTATTTAGCCATTAACCAGGTAGATGAAAATGTGAAGGAGCTGAAAAAACAATTTAAAGTTAATGCGTTAGGTAAAATAACAGCTGCTTATATTGTCTTATTTGGTCCAAAAGCCGATAAAGCATTGTTGATTGATGAGGTGAAAATTTCTCCAGTCAATGATAAGCCTAATCCAGACCCGGATCCGAAACCTGATGATAACCAGGTGTTTGAGCACAACTTTGAAAATGATTTAAATGGGTGGCAGTCTGCATTCAAAATGGGCAAGCTTGAGCGTACGAATAAAATGAGTCAGCAAGGCCAATGGAGTGTTCAAGTAACCGATCGTAACCATTGGTATGCAGGCCTATCATTGAAAACGAACGATACTTTAAAAGCAAATACCGATTATAAGCTTTCACTATCAGCAAGCTTGGGAGAGGAAGCGAAATTTGGTCAAATGCTGGATGTACAGTTATTTTATGTAGATGACGATGGTTACCATTGGCAGCGTATAAATAACATGAAGCTTCCTAAAGGAGACAAATGGTACGAGCTAGCAGCCGATTTTAATTTAAAACCAAAAGGAAAACTAAAAACGGCGGAATTGTATATTTTTGGTCCTGAACCAAAAGTTGACTTTTATGTTGATAGTATTAAGTTAGAGAAAAAATAATTATAAACCTCCTCATGAAGAGTATGTAGCCAAATCGAATGGTTTTTAGGGAACTAGCTTATTACTGTAAAGCTAGCGATAGCAGCACTAACTGAAATAAACAGTGCTAGCTTGGCCGTCGAGTGATGAGTCCCATGAGTTTATGTATTTATCAATGATTGGGCGAAGACTGTTTATTGCTCCTGCATAAACTGCATTCACACCATCTTTGGTGCTTAACGACGACAGCAAACCCTAAAAAACATTCGAGAAGGCTATAGCTGGCTATGGATGGCTATATCGCCCAAATATTTCTCTGGGTATTAGATGCTCTTAAGATTATTCCTCCCCCCTCATTCTTTTCTTGTGTCTTCAATATTCTTTGTTATCAGTATTAGTTACAATATCTGAATTAATTAAAGTATACGAAGAATAATGGGTAAGTGAATGGATACAAGGGTGCAAAAACTCTATAAGCCGCAACACTTTAACTGGAGCCAGCAACAAGGGATAGTGGATGATGCCTGGCAATTTTACGATGAGAATGGCTTTCTCATAATTCATGAATTTATCACTAAACAAATTTGCCAGCAATTAATGGATCAAGCAGGAGCTATAGTATACAACCACTGCCAACAGGAATATCAACAACACAAAAATAGTGATGAAGAACAACCAGTAGTATTTTCAACCAGGCAGCGTCAGCATGATAAATCACGCTATTTTATCGAGTCTGCCAATGATATTCGCTGTTTTTATGAAGAGTTAGCGATTGCTGATGATGGTAGTTTAACTGGAGAGAAGCCGTATACAATTAATAAAATAGGTCATGCTTTACATCGATTTGATCCGGTATTTAAGCAATTTGTAGAAAGCCGCCAATTAAATCAGTTAATAGATCAACTGCCTTTGTCAGCACCTAGCATTATTCAGTCAATGATTATTTTTAAACAACCCTATATTGGAGGCGAAGTTAACTGTCATCAAGATGCAACATTTCTTTATACAGAGCCAACTAGTGTGGTAGGACTTTGGTTAGCCTTGGAAGATGCCACCATTGAAAATGGCTGTTTATACGCAATTCCTGGTGGCCATAAACAAGGGCTTACTCAGCGTTATTGTAATCAAAATGGCGAGATGCATATGGTTGACATACAAAAGCTTGAGTGGGATATCAGTACGGCCATTCCTTTAGAAGTAAAACAAGGGAGTTTGATAGTATTAAATGGCTTATTGCCGCATTTTAGTGAGCAAAATTATTCCAGTCGATCTCGTCAAGCATTGACACTGCATATAATTGATAAAGCGTGTCACTATTTAGAAGATAACTGGTTGCAGGTAAATAATTAATTACAGTAGTAATCCCACATTAGTCTTCTTATTAGAACTCAAATAGTTTTCATGTTAGGCTATGTTACCTCATAGCCTAACCAAAATTATTGAGAAATCAGTTTGAATACGACAAAACATGGCAATGAGTTAGCAGTTGAACTTTCTCAGGTAAGTGTAAAATATCAGCAGCTTGAGGTGTTTAATCAACTTGATTTTACGCTTCCTCAACAACAAATTACAGCCGTGGTAGGTGAAAGTGGTTGTGGTAAGTCTACTCTACTAAAACTTATTAATGGGCTAGTTCCTCCTATTTCTGGTTCTATTCGACTTCATGGTCATCCTCAAACTCATCCTTTTAATACAACAGCTCGACGAGGCATTGGCTATGCTGTTCAGCAAATAGGCTTATTTCCTCATTTGAGTGCTTACGAGAATATTGCTTTATTAGCAAAGCTAGATGACTGGCAACAGCAAGCTATTGAACAGCGAGTGTCTTATCTTGCAGAGTGTATGGGGCTACCCTCTACATTATTACAGCGCTATCCCCATCAATTGTCGGGTGGACAGGCACAGCGGGTGGGCCTGTGTCGGTCACTTATGGTAAAGCCTAGGATTTTGTTGTTGGATGAAGCGTTTTCAGCTGTTGACCCAATTACTCGTAAAGAAGTGCATGAACGGTTTTTGCAATTGCATCAAGAAGAACCTAGAGCGGTATTGTTAGTCACCCATGACATGCGAGAAGCCGTGAAAATAGCTGATAACATTGCGGTGATGCACGAAGGGGAGATTGTGCAGCACGGAGCAGTGGATACTGTTATGGATCAGCCTGCAAATGACTATATAGCACGTCTTATTAAGGATCATATTTAATATGCGGTTACTGTTTTTAGTTAGTTTATTTTGGGTAAGTCAGTGGGCACTTGGAACTACTAATAATGCTAATACGACAATAACGGTAGGAAGTAAGGCATTTAATGAGGGCTATTTACTAGGGGAGCTGGTCGCTCAAAAGTTGGAGATAGATGGTTTTAACGTAGAGCGTAAACTGGGGCTGGGAAAAACAATTATTACATATGGGGCATTACGTTATGGGGATATTGATGTTTATGTTGAGTATACTGGTACCTTAGCTCAAGCAATCTTTAAGTTGAAAAATACACCCTCCATTGAGCAGCTTAATGAGCTAGCCAAGCAACATGAATTAAAGGTGCTGCGAAGTTTAGGGTTTAATAATACCTATGCGTTAGTGATGGATAAAGCTAAGGCGAGTAAACTAGAAATTAAAACGTTAGCTGATTTAGCTAAACATCCTCAATTGAAATTTGGCCTGACCCACGAGTTTATTAAACGAGAAGATGGCTGGGAAAAGCTAGCTATCCATTATCAGTTAAATCATCAGCCGGTTGGAATTGAACATGGCTTGGCTTATGAAGCAATTCAGGCTGAGAAAATTGATATTACCGATGCATATTCCACTGATGGTGATATTGATAAATTCAACCTGCTGCTGCTGGAAGATAATGATGACTATTTTCCTCGTTATGATGCTGTGCCATTGGTAAGAGCCAATGCAGATCCTGCCATGGTGAAAAGCTTAGAGGCGTTAGCTGGTATTCTTGATGAAGCAACTATGCAGCGTTTAAACGGTGAGGTAGTTAATCAGGGCAAAACCTTTGCTGAAGTTGCTCACCAGTTTTTAGTTAGCCAAGGGTTGAAGAAAAAAACTGAAATACAACTAGTAGGGCCCTGGCAGCAGTTACCAGAAAATATATTGCAACACTTGAAACTAACATTAATTGCGCTAATAGCTGCATGTGTTTTAGGTATTCCCCTAAGCATTTATTGCTATCGTAATAGAACAATCAGCCGAGTGGTTATTTATACGACAGGGCTATTACAAACAATTCCTTCTATTGCGTTATTGGCACTATTTATTCCATTATTTGGTATTGGTTGGTTACCGGCAGTTGTAGCGTTATTTTTATATTCGTTAATGCCTATTGTTCGAAGTACTACAACGGCTTTACTGACCATTGATCCAGTGCTAAAACAGGTAGCAGTAGGAATGGGGCTAACCCATAAAGAACAACTGCGAAAAATCTATTTACCCTTGGCTTTACCTGCAATGTTTACTGGTATTAAGACCGCGGCAGTAATAAATATTGGTACTGCAACTTTAGCGGCTTTTATTGGTGCTGGAGGATTAGGAGAGCCGATAGTGACCGGATTAGCGCTTAATGACTTTCAATTGGTGTTATATGGTGCGGTACCCGCTGCATTGCTTGCGGTGATAACTGAGTTGTTTTTTGAGTTAGTAGAAATCCGCTGGATACCAGCTCACTTAAGGGATCAGTGGAAGTGACAGTAATGGAGTCAAGGTAAGTTCTTTCTCCTCTGGAGGTTGTCGCGAAAGGTAGCGGATATGGGGTGACAGGGTGTTCTGTATCTAAGGCATGGATGCCTTATTAGCTCTTGATGGGCTAGGGATGGCACTTCAAGAGCGGTGGAAGAATATCCTGTTATTCCATATCGGACACTAGACTTATTTTCAACACCCCTTTTGCGACAGCCTCAAAGGGGGGAAGCAGCTTTCTCGACAAAGTCTTCAAAGGAGAAAGGAGTCAATATTAACCTTGACGGATACCTTCAATAGATAAAATCAGCTCAACCTCTTGAGCAGCTGGCCCAAGGTCTTTTTTGATATTAAAGTCTTTAAGTTTAAAGGAAGTGGAACCCTGGAACCCTTGGCGATAACCACCCCATGGGTCTTTTCCTCCACCTATAGCAGTTACATCAATACTGACCTCTTTAGTCACCCCATGTAGGGTTAAGTCGCCCACTAACACCGCTTTACCATCAGCTTTTGGCATGACTTTTTTACTGATAAAGGTAGCTTTTGGATATTTTTTTACATCTAAAAAGTCATCGCTACGTAAGTGCTTGTCTCGCTCAGCATGGTTAGAGTCAACACTAGCAGTATCAATAGTTACATTTACTTTGGTAGCTTCAGGCTTTTTCTCATCGTAGCTGAAAGATCCTTCAAAGGTATTGAAGCGGCCATATAACCAGCTATAGCCGAGGTGTTTGACTCTAAATTGAATAAACGCATGAGCGCCTTTGGTATCAATCTGGTAATCTGCTGCCCATAACTGACTTGAGGCTAGTAGGATAAATCCCATAAATATGCCAGCTACTTTGTTTAATTGCATTTATTGCTCCTATTTGTTGTGTGTTTATGGTTTATTTGTTGTAAGGAATGTGTTGTATAACAATTATTTTTTTACGGTCCCTAACATTCGTCGTAATGTATCATCTTTGTCAAGCAAGTGGTGTTTAATTGCTGCTAGCCCATGCAGGGCTGCTAAGCCTATTAATGTAAAGGCCAAGTAATAATGTATAGTACCTGCGTAGCTTTCCAGCTGGTCAATGTCTGTAATCAGTGCAGGGACTTCAAACCAGCCAAAGACACTTACTGGTCGGCCATCAGCTGTTGAAATTAGGTAACCACTGAAAATAACCAGCAAGATTAGTAAATAAAGCATTATATGGGTTAAGTGGGCAAGTGTTCGTTCCCAATTTTTATGGTTTTCTAGAGGCTTTGGGGAGAAAGTAAAGAGTCTCCATGCCGTACGGAAGAGCAGTACAACTAGAAGTAGCAGACCAATGCTTTTGTGTAAATCTGGGCCCTGTTTATACCAGGGGTCATAATAGTCAAGCTCCACCATATACAAGCCTAACGCAAACAGGACAATAATCGTCAAGGCTGTTAACCAGTGAAGCAGAATACTCACTAAACCATATTGTTGCTGGGTGTTTTTTAGATGCATTGATGTAAAAGCCTACCGCACTGAAACCATTGTTGTACTTCGGCTATAACAATAGCCAAAGTGTTCAGAATCTTCGATAGTTGATCAAATATTTGAGTTAGCTTATTACAGATAACAGTAACATAGGCTATAAAATTCTGAATAAGTTCATCAAAAAAACTGATGAATTTTTTGTGTTAATGCTTGTCATTGAATAATGGTTTGGCTGAGTAAACACTCATTGCTGTAGGGGGAACCACTCTGCAGTAGCAGTCCAGAGTGGTATAGAAAAGAAGTGCTGGGACAAAAGTTGTATATTTTATTTACAATAAATTCAAAAGCCAAATGTGTAGACTTTGTTAGGGTTTTACTGTGCTAAAGTGCAGTTGTGTTCTTGTTATTGAAACAACGTTGCAGGTGCATCACTAGCCAGTTTATTTAGTAAATGACTTGTAGCATCCCATTCTGGTATCGCCAATTAGTGAGTTGATAGTGATTGGCCCATTTTTTTATCAGTGCCTTGAAACGACCGTTTTTTTTCAAGGTACCTAATGCTAGCTGCCAGCGTTTGACTAATTGAGGGGAGGTCTTTTGAGATGTACCAATAAACAGTTGAAACTTATAGAGTTCATACACGGGCTTGATGGCGTCGATTGAATAACCTGCTTCTCGAATAATAAATGGTATATCTAGGTCTGTTTGAACTAATAAGGCTGCTCTATTTATGAACAGCTTTTGCACCGCTTGACTCCATCTAGGGCTGCTACTGAGATTGGTAAAGCCTTGGCTTTTTAAGAACTGCTCTTTTGAGTCATCAATTACAGTTGCTATATTGCTAACCGCTTTTGCATCATCCAGTGAGTTAATGGTGATTTGAGCTTGTTGGGTGCTATATAAAACTGCTTTTTTTTCTGCCAGTGGACCAATCCACTGAAATAGCTGCTCTCGTTGCTTGGTTCGGCCCATACTAAATAGAAATACATTTTCGCCATGAAGTGTATATTGGTAGGCCCTTGCCCAAGGCAGTAATACGATGGGTGCCGTGGTATTGTCAGTAAGAATAAGTATTTCTCTAACAATATCTGTGGCAAAGCCTGATACCTGAGCACCGGCCGCAGATTCTTTGCTTGACCCAATGGAAAAGTTGAGCGGGGGCTCTTCAGTTGTGTATATCTTGATAATAGGTGCAGCCAAGCAAGTTAGGTTGAAAGTATGCCAGTGTATTATCATTAATATCAACAGGAACTTAATCATCGAACTTAGCAGGCTCACTTTTGCTGATAGTAGAAGAGCGAGTAAATACTTCGACAAAGGGTTATTCCGTCAGTAGTTTGTTAATAAAAATAGCGGGTTTATATAAATATCTATGTAAGTGTAGACTCACTTTAAGGAGTTTGAATGCATATCAGTGATCAGTTTGATGGTGGAAATATAACGGTTGTTTCCTTAGAAGATGCTGACAATATCCAGCTGGAAATCAAAAAAGATAATCAGTCTGATTTTTATCAGTGGTTTTATTTTAGGTTTGTTGGAGAGGTGGGCAAAAAGTACCAGTTTCATATTACCAATGCAGTAGGTGCTGCCTATGCAGAAGGGTGGGACGGTTATCAAGTGCTTGCCAGTTATGACCGAGAAAACTGGTTTCGGATGCCTACTCGATATGAAAATGGTGTGTTATCAGTCAATTTTGGGCTGGAAGAAGCAAGCCTGTTTTTTGCCTATTTTGAACCCTATTCCTATGAAAGACACCTGGACTTACTGCAAGCAGCCATGGTAGATGAACGGGTATCGATGCACCTGCTAGGGCAGACGCTGGATGGCAGGGATATTAATATGTTGCAAGTAGGAGAAGCGACAGCCTCTTATAAGGTTTGGCTAATTGCTCGGCAACACCCTGGAGAAACCATGGCTGAGTGGCTTATTGAAGGAACCCTGGAAGCCCTATTAAACCCTAATCTGGGGGTGGCCAGGCAGTTGCTCAAGCAAACCGTATTTTATATTGTGCCGAATATGAATCCTGATGGTAGTGTAAGAGGGCATTTACGAACCAATGCAGCAGGTATTAATTTAAACAGGGAGTGGCAGAGCCCATCTCTAGAAAAAAGTCCCGAAGTATTTTTAGTTCGAAAAAAAATGCATGAGATAGGGGGAGATATCTTTTTAGATATCCATGGTGATGAAGTATTGCCCTATAACTTTGTTGTAACAGCAGAAGGCATTCCTAATTATAGTGACTATATCGCTAACTTAGAGCAGCGGTTTAAAGATGTGTTTTTACAGCTAACCCCTGAATTTCAAGTAGAGCATGGTTACCCTGTTGACCAGCCAGGTCAAGCGAACCTATCAATGGCTGCTAGTTACTTAGCCAATCACTTTCAAACGTTATCAATGACGTTGGAAATGCCGTTTAAGGATAACCAGCTATTGGCAGACCCCCTAACAGGGTGGTCAGCAGAGCGTTCCAAACAGCTAGGTAAAGATATTTTAATTCCAATCTGGCAGACATTGGATCTAATAGAAAAATAGTGGCTTTACTTGCTTGATAGCCAGCAGTTGCTGGCTTTTGAAACTGTATATTGAAAGTTTACACAGCTTACTTTTGTGTGCACTGACCACGTAGGTCTTCAGGCATTTCAGAGTCAGCAATCATCTGACGTTCTTCAATAGTTAATGCTTCGTGGTTACAGTAGCGTTCCCACAGGCGGCGTAGCTTATCCGCCTCAGTATCAACAGGTGTTGGCTCAACAGGCTCAACTTGGGTGCTAACAGGCTCAGTGGATTCGCTATGAGTATCAGTGGTTGTTTGGTTGCTGCCACAAGCCGTTAATAATGCAATTGAAAGAATCGGTAGTAAGTGTTTCATTAATGCTCCTTTAACTATCAGAGGTTGAGGCAAAAAGATCACGCATTGTAAATCCAGAGTATGGGTGAGGCTTGGCAACAACCGTCTTCGATTTGCTACTTTTGGGCACCTATTGTTTTCGGCGTCTACTGTTGTGCTTATATTGTTTTATATTGGCTGGCGCATCATAGCTTGGAATTATTCTATCACTCAAGGCTATCTGGTTGCGGAATATACGCATAGGTGATCTTAGTCATTATTTTCGAGAGGTAGGTAACAATTAAGATTGTTTATTGCTCATTAAGTTATGGTTCACTCTTTGGATAAGGTTGGAAGCAATGTTTCAACAGGTTGCGGTATACTCAATAAATTAATCTGATGCAGTGATAGCGTAGGAATATGTCAATTTATTTTATTTTGGTTGAGCCAAAACGTCCTGAAAATGTTGGAGCGGCCGCAAGAGCATTAAAAACCATGGGGTTTGATGGATTACGGATAGTTAATAGCCAGGCACACTTGGCTCCAGAGGCCCAGTGGACTGCTCATGGTGCAAAAGAAGTGCTGGCAACGGTGCAACATTTTAGCCAGTTGCATGAAGCTATTGCGGACCTAGATTTTACTGTGGCCACTACAGTGAAAAAACGCAGCACTAAACGTCATTATTATACGCCTGAAGAAGTTAACCAGCTGATTGAGGTAAAAGGAGCAACTGTTAAGTCAGTAGGGATTGTGTTTGGGCGGGAAGAAAGTGGTTTAACTTCAGAAGAAGTACAACACTGTGATATTGCCAGTAGTATTCCGCTAGCTAATCCTCAGCCATCACTAAACCTTGGTCAAAGCGTCATGCTTTATGCCTATATTTTGTCTAAAGTGGCAGTTGAGCATAATCTTGAATTATCTGCGCCTGAAGGTCAAATGAAAGCACTAAAAGCGAAGTTAGCTCTGGTATTTGAACATTTGGCAATTTCTCCTACTGCGATGGAGTATCGTTGGGCAATGGAAAGGTTAGGTGCACTGGCGGAAAAAGATATCCACTTTTTACATACTTTTTCTAGTGATATATTAAAGCAGTTTGATGGCGATGAGAGTATACAACGATTGTTGGTCGCAAAGCCTAAAACCCAGTCATGAAGAGGATAAGGGGAAGGTGAGCCCCATTAGTAGTAGTTGCTGGTTTGAAATGCGTTAAAATCCATGTTTCATCATAATTTCTTCCATTAATTTATTTTCTTGGATTTTTTTAAGGCCACGATTAAATAAAGCTAATTTTTTTTGATAGTCAGGCGCTTTTTTAGAAAAAGCAATATATAGGGGTTTTACTTCTAAAGGCGGTTCTAAAAACTCCAGCTCTAGTGCATACCATGGGTAACGCTTGGCTATGATATATTGAGCAACGTATTTATCAATAAAAATAAGTTGTACGCGGTTTTTATATAAGCGCTTTATATTAGTATCGTCATTGATCACTTCTTCTTTGGTTAGATAGTCTGCTTCGTCAAATTCTTTGGTATTGATGTAGCCACGTACCACGCCAAATCGGTAACTACGTAATTCTTTGAGGGCTTCGGCAAGGTTTTTGCGAGGATCTACATTGAATTTTATATTTTTGTCTTTACGTTTATAAAATCCAACAGGCCCTCCTGGGAATGGGTCTGAAAATACAAAGTCTGTGAGCCGGTTTTCATCATAATATTCTGGAAATAAACCATCAACATGACCAAGGGTAGCAACGTGTAACGCCCGTGCCCATGGAAAAAATAATACCTCTAAGTCATACCTCACTTCTGAAAAAGCGGCTTTGACAATTTCATTAACATAGCCTTTGTTTTCCAACTCTTGACCGATATAAGGCTCCCAATTAAGAGTGGATAAGGTGATTTTTTCTCGGGCTGAGGAATAATTAAAAAAAAGGGTTGTTAATAAAAATAATCCTAACCAGCCAATTTTACGCATTACAAGCACCGAACTACATAGACAGCTTTCTATGAAAAATAGCTGAAAAAGAACAGGTTGCCAGGCTTATTCAACGTTAGCTGGAAACTTCTGGAGGGTTTGACATAACCAGCTTATCAAGAACAATTCCATAAAAGCTGCTATTTTCATCATTTTGTCGGAAGTGCCAGCCTAAATGCTGCTGGCAACAAGTACACAGACTAATAGCCCAACTGCATCCAGCAAACCAGGTGGCTTCTGAATGATATTGGCCGTATTGATTACAACCAGGTGCAGCACAAAAACAACCAAACTCAAAGGCAAAGCCTGCTGGATTCATTTTCAGGTGGATATGTTGGCCGCTGATTTCAATGCGTTCATGTTCATAAGTGATGGTGTTTAGGCAGTGTTTACATAGTAGAGCAGAAGCTGGTTGCTCAAGCAGTTCAACCAACTCATCAACCTGGGACTTAACTTCAGGCTCAGCGACAACAGGTAAGGCACTTGTAATCAAAACGTTAGGGCTGAGTAATAAGTAGCTGCTATACATACACGTCATCCAAGAGCGAACAGACTAAAGTTGCGCTTGCTTACAAAAGTGTATCTTTCGGCAAACGACAATAGGCCCTTGAGCTAAAATGCAGTTCCTTGCATTAGCCTCGTCAGTTCATACTGCATGGTACTTCATCAGCCTTATGACTACAATTGGCAGTGGTGGTTACTATATATTGCTTACTTTTCATAGTAGAGTGTCAGTTATGTTACTTTTGCTAAATAGCAACAATTGTTAAAACTCAAAAACTGAGTAAACCTCACTACCCCACAAGTAATACTTAAATATAATCCCTATATTTTGGGTATAAGAACACATTAATGATGGTTTTTTACACTATCATCAAGTAAAAGGTTATTTTCTGCTAAGTATCTACTTAATTTTAGTAGACTCGTGATTGCTTGCCAGTAACAAACAATTAAGAGGATGTTGGCCTGATGAGAAAAGAAACCCTATGGGCTGTATTAATAGTGACTACAGTAGTGACAGTGGGTGTTGCTGGTGTTGGGTGGAACTCCTGGAAGGATCACTTACATTCTACTGCTCTACAATCACCAGAAAATAATTCAAGCATTAGGGAAGATAGTTTGAGCAGCCAAATGGCTGAACCCGTTAAGCACTCACAGTCAGTCAGCTCAAAACAGGATGAAAGAGACAGCTCCCAAACGAGAGAAAAAGCTGATCATACAACGAATAGCGTACAAGAGTCTGCACAGGCTTTGCAGCCAAGCACTAACCAGCCAACGCTGCAGCGTACTGAAAAACAAGATAGCCTATCAGCAGCCACTAAAAATCAGCGAACTAGAATTATAGTCAAAGACCCTGTTGTGCTGGATAGCATTGATGTGATGGCTGAGTTAAAAGGGAAAGAGTTGTCTGCAGAGGATGCTATTAAAGTAGTGGATGAAGAAAGTTAAACAGTGTTTCTTAAGTTCCATTAAAATCTGCTGTGAAAATGACAAACCTTTTTAGGTTTTATTGCTTCCACTAATAATACAAGGTCGTTTATATGGATATGTTGGTAACACCTCACTGGTTATTGCAGCAACTTTCTCTCAGTAATAACGTATGTATTTTTGATTGTCGTTTCTCCCTGGCTGATCCTGATGCAGGCCAGCAAGCTTATAATCAGCAACATATTCCTGGTGCTATTTACGCGGATTTAGAACGCGATTTGTCAGGCCCAGTCGTATCTGGTGAAACGGGACGACATCCGTTACCTGATGCAAGCAGACTTAATGACCGACTGAAGGCTTGGGGCATTAACCAAGACTCAACAGTAGTCGTATATGATCAACAAGATAGCAGCCAGGCTGTAAGGCTCTGGTGGTTATTGACTTGGTTGGGCAAAACCCAAGTGGCTATTTTAGATGGTGGCTTTCAGGCGTGGCTGGATGCCGGGTTGCCAACAACTGTAGAACTCCCTAGTAAAGCGCCTGGTAATTTTGTAGGGCAACCAGATTCCAGTATGTGGGTGTCAACAGATGAAGTGTTACAGCAGTTGTCTCAGCCAAAATGGTGTTTGGTTGATGCTAGGGCAGCGATACGCTATTCAGGGGAGCAGGAACCAATTGATCCGATAGCAGGCCATATACCTGGTGCACTTAACTTACCTTTTCAAGAAAACCTGACAGCAGCAGGGTGTTTTTTACCGAAGCATCAATTAGCTGAGCGATTCAAAATCTTGTCAGTTAAAGAGATCACAGATTTGGTGTGCTATTGTGGCTCTGGCGTGACGGCTTGCCATAATATCTTTGCAATGGAACTGGCAGGCATCGGGCGGCCTCGACTATACCCAGGTTCATGGAGTGAATGGGTGGCTAGCTCAAGTAGGCCTATTGCTGTGGTCCAAAGTAAGTGATAACTATTACAGCAAGTCAGCATAGGGGTGGTTAGAGCCTTAAAAATTGGCTGCAATATACTGGTTAAGGTTGTCTCATAATTTTACAGAAGGCTAATAGCGGATTATTGTAATAATGGTCAATCGCTTATTGGCTCTATAGGTATTAATAAAATTATTGTATGGACCAAACCTTGCTTAATAAAGGATAGTTTTTAACGGATAACAAGTTGGCGGGACAATGAGTAATAGTGAGCATAGCAAGCAATCAGTTGAGAATGGGCAGCAAACAGCCTTGACCAGTGACCTTGAGCAGTTGTCAAGCAAGCAGGTGCAGCGCCGGAGGTTTCTCAAAGCTTCTGCAGTTGGGGCGCCATTAATATTAACCCTAAGAAGCGGTGCAGCTTTAGCAGCAGCCAGTGCAACCTGTGATATGAAACTGGCTGAAGCCAACATACCCGCTCCCAATGCTGTTGTATCTGAGGCGGATGGTATGAGTGAAGACCCTAGCTGGGTAAGGGCGATAGGTACCAAGCATACTTTCACTCCAACATCCAATGGTGAGACTCAAGAGGTTATTGAGGTCGATGGTACACTTTATGTGTTAGACATGAATCAACTAACACCAGCGCCCAATCAGGATCAGCTTATGGAGTGGGAGCAAGCAGACGGGGATGTTACCACTGAAAGCGTAAGTGTCCTCGTTCACTTTGATAATACGCATCAAATGAGTGTTGAAAGCGTTACAGGCTCACCTTTAACTAACTCTTGTTGGGTTTCTATCCAGCCAAGCCCCTGAACAAAAGTGTTGTAACTCTTGGGTTGCAACACTAATCTGGTCTACCCTATAAGCCATGGGAACGTTTACCCAACAACAAGATAAAGCTATCAACTGGCGTTTGGCAGACCTTGGTCAGCTGTTATGGGCGGATTGGGGAGAAGACACGGTTGTGTTTAATGGCCTATCTGCTGATACACACTTACTAAATACTATGTCGTTAGATGTTTTATTGTTATTAGCTAAAAAGCCAATGTCAGCTGAACAATTAATAATGAGCCTTGCCAACCAATGGCAGCAGCCTTCAGAGCAGATTGCTAAACCAATCAGCAGTTTGATCCATAACTTGGACTGTTTAGGGTTAATTGAACCGGAATTTACATGAAAATTGCTGATTTAACAGTAATGGAGCTACAGGAGCGGCTTCGCAGTGGTTTAGTATATCAAATAGGTCCATTTAAATTTCAATTAACTGTAAAAAACTGTAAAACACTTGTTTCCCAATTGCATTGGTTATTTGCTCACTACCCAACGTTTTCCCAACCACACTTGATAGATTTTGCGATCCAGGTAAAACGCCCACAGCTATGGCGTCGTTGGTGGCGACCACAGGTGGAATTTAAAGCGGATGGCAATCCGGGTATGGCACCATTTCCACTAGATCATGCATTGCCCATGCTGGAATGGGGCAGCAACTGGTGTATTGCTACTCATGCCCATCGATATCTAATGTTGCATGCTGCAGTGGTAGAGCGCAATGGTCATGCTATTTTATTCCCTGCCTGGCCTGGTTCTGGCAAAAGCACATTATGTGCGGCATTATCATTGAGTGGCTGGCGTATGCTATCAGATGAGTTTGGTTTGCTAGAGCCAGAATCTGGTTTATTACAGCCATTACCAAAATTAATTCCACTTAAAAATACTTCAATTGAGGTGATGAAACGGTTTAGTCCAGAAGCGGTTATTGGTCCTTTATTTGAAAAAACTCGCAAAGGAATGGTTGCTCATTTTAGGCCACCTGCAGCAAGTATTGAGCAGGCTCAGGAAAAAGCACGGCCTCGCTGGATAATCTTTCCTCGATACAAAGCAGGAGCTAATAATGTATTAGTTCCTGTAGAAAAATCTCAAGCCTTGTTAAGGCTGGCAAATAATGCATTTAATTATAAGTTATTAGCGACTACAGGGTTTCAGGCTGCACGTCAGTTAGTAGATCAATGCCATTGCTATGAATTGAATTTTGATAGTTTGCGGGCAATTATTCCATTGTTACTTAGTCTTTATGAGCAGGAATTCATTTCTCCACCAGTCAATAACAAAAACCGAGTGGTTAATGAAACAGCAGATTGAAAATCACTATTTATTGATGGTATTGAAGCAGCCTTCAGTTGTTGTGCAGTTTTCAGTAGAGCAGTGGAACGTTTTGCTGTTTCAAGCAAAGCAAGCCGGTATGCTAGCTACTTTAGCCAACTGTTTTCAACAACAGCAGGTTTGGCAACAGTTACCTGAAGCCGTTCAAGGGCAGTGTCAAGATGCCATGCAGTTTGCCCAATATTTACAACGTAATGCTTGTTGGGAAATCAACCGGCTTAGGCGAGTACTTTATCCTGCTGGCTATCAAATGACTTTGTTAAAAGGTGCTGCTTATCTATATCACAAAATTCCCGTTAGTGAGGGACGGTTGTTAGCAGATGTTGATTTGTTGTTTAACGAAGCTGACTTGCCTGCAATTGAAACTTTATTGATCGCTAATGGCTGGGAGTGTGCTAAGCAAAATGAATATGATAAAGCATACTATCGTCAGTGGATGCATGAGCTACCCCCTTATCGTCATCGTGAGCGGCTGTATGATGTTGATATTCATCACCGAATTTTACCTCGCACTAGTCGTTTAAACCCAGATCCATCTTTATTACTAACGGCATCGATTTCGTTGGCAGAGCCAGGATTAAACACCTTGTGCTTTCCTGATATGGTGCTGCATGCTGTTGTTCATTTGGGCTACGATGCGGATTATCATAACCGAATTAGAGATTTATACGATATCGATCAATTACTGCGTTATGGAGAGCAGCATGTCCCTGATTTTTGGCTGCAGCTACAGGAGAGAGCGTTAAAACTCGGTGTAACGCTGCCACTGATTGATATTTTGTGGTTGCTGGAACAATTTTTTGCTACCCCAGTCAATGAGCTGTTGTTGAGGGGGCTTCCCAAAAACACCACCCGTACTTTTCAACGGATTAAATACTGGGCATTGCCAGAGGCTATGTTGCCTTTGGCTAGAGGGCAAAAACGGATACAGAAGCAGATTGCGAGTCAGTTACTCTATTTACGCTCCCATTGGTTGAAAATGCCTCTTTTATTGCTGTTGAATCATCTTTCCCGAAAAGCCTGGATGCGAGTGACAGGAAAAGCTTAGCCAGCTCTGGCAGAAAGGATACACTGCTATACTCTACTATTAAGCTAATATGACTGTTATCTAGCAGTCATATTAGCTTAATGACGCATTGTACTTTGCTGTATATAAATAGCAGTTTATAAATCTGCCTCTTACTAGTGGAAGTCTGTATGAAGGGGAATGCTGTATTAATTGTTGAAGATAGCCCCATGGTTTTAAAGGTGCTTAAGCATTTGTTTGAGACGAAGCAAGAGTTGTCCCCTGTATTTGCAGCAACATTAAGTGAAGCCGAGTTATATTTAAGTAAGCCTGATACCCCTTATTTAGTAGCGGTGGTGGACTTGAATTTACCAGATGCGCCTAATGGCGAAGTGGTTAACAAAGTGCTTGCTGTCAATGTTCCCTGTATTGTGCTATCGGGCTCTTATAATGATAAGAAGCGAGAAGCTCTGTTAGATAAAGGAGTTGTTGATTATGTACTTAAAGAAAGTCGCTACTCATATGAATATGTTGTTAAGTTAATTTCGCGCTTGCAAAAAAACCAGTTTATTAAAGTGCTTGTAGTGGATGACTCAAAATCCACTCGTGCTTTTATTAGAAAAACCTTAAAGCAGCATCTCTATCAAGTATTAGAAGCAGAAGATGGCATTGAAGCTTTAGCCATGTTGCAGCAGCAACCCGATATTCGATTGATGGTTGTCGATTATAATATGCCTAATATGAATGGCTATGAGCTAGTAAAAAATATTCGGCATAAGCAGAATAATAAAAATTTAATTATCATTGGTTTGTCTGCTGAGGGTAGTGGAGCCTTATCAGCTAAATTTATCAAAAATGGAGCAAATGATTTTTTACGTAAACCTTTTTATCATGAAGAGTTGCACTGTAGGCTAATGCATAACCTGGAGGAGATGGAGTTGTTCGAGGCGGTGAAGGATGCTGCTAATAGAGACTATTTAACTGGCCTATTTAACCGGCGCTATTTCTTTCAGGTAGCTGAGAAGTTATATGAAAATGCGGTAGAGCATAATAAACCTCTGAGCTTAGCTATGCTAGATATTGACCACTTTAAGCAGATAAATGATAGTTATGGTCATGAGGTTGGAGACTATGTATTAACAAAACTAGCGGATGTGTTAAAAGAGAAGTTTGCTCGATTTACTGTAGCTAGATTGGGTGGCGAGGAGTTTTGTGTTTTGTTAAGTGGGTTGGATATAGATAAAAGTCAGCAATTACTAGACAATTTTCGGTGTTTGGTTGCTGAGCAGAAACTAGCTATTGGTGGTATCGATTTAGGCATCACTATTAGTATAGGAGTAACGGATAATACATATAGCTCGCTCAGTGACATGCTGGCAATAGCTGACAAATGCTTATATAGGGCAAAACAGGCTGGCCGAAACTTACTTATTCTTGACTAAATACAATAAGCCAATCTTATAAAAAATAGTTAAAAAGAATTATGCTTCACGACTGATTTCTAAGTTTAGCTATCATTACTCCAATTTATAGGCTCATGAAGCTTCGTCATTTGACTACTGCATCTGAAAAGTATGCCTAGGGGATATAATGTTGATTGAAATATGATCCCCTTAATTGGTAAAACCTTCATCATGCCTCTATAGCAGCAAATTTTCGCTTGGCAGGAGAAAGCTCTCGAATGTCATACTGTTTAGCTAGTTGCATAATCAAGTGTTGTTGGCTTCTGTTACTAGCGACAGCCAAGTCAATTTTAAAATAGTTGTGTTTGGGGTGTAACTTGGCATTGAAATGTTTTATTTCAAATCCACGAACCCGGCTGGTGTTTAAAATTCGCTCTAAACAACCGGGGGTGTTGCGGGCGACCAGTTGTAACTCATAGTAATTCATTTTTTGTACACTCCAGCATCTTATCGTTAGGTACACCAGGGGGAACCAGTGGCCATACATTATCTTTGGGGTTGATACATACATGTAAAAGAAAAGGTGTGGTTGCTTTGAGCAAGGTTTGCAGAGCAGGCTCAACGTCTTCTGCTTGGTTGATACATTGTGCTGTTAAACCGAATGCTTGGGCGACTTTAACAAAATCAGGATTATCTGATAAATCAACTTCACTGTACCTTTCTGTAAAAAATAGAGTCTGCCATTGCCTTACCATGCCAAGCCGTTGATTATCGATAATGATAATTTTAATGGGTAACTGATAACGAATAATGGTTGCCAGTTCCTGGATATTCATCATAAATGAGCCATCTCCAGAAATATTAATCACCTGGGCATCAGGGTTGGCAAATTGAGCGCCAATTGCAGCAGGAAGGCCATAACCCATAGTGCCTAAGCCACTGCTGCTAAGATGGTGGCGGGGGTGAGTAAACTGATAATGTTGAGCTACCCACATTTGATGCTGGCCAACATCACAGCTAATTATGGTTTCTTCAGTTGCCAGTTGTGATAAGCGATTAATCAACTGGGGGGCATAAATTGATGGTGGTTTTTTGGGGTAAGTAAAGGCGTGTTGACTCTTTAATGTGACACAATGCTGTTGCCAATTGCCTATTTCAGCAGGGCTGGTTAATTGGTTTAAACTGTAATTGAGTTCACCATGGATAATAACATCTGGTATTTTAAGTTTGCCAAACTCAGCAGCATCAATATCCAAGTGAATTATTTTCGCGTTTGCTGCAAAGCTATCCAGCTTACCTGTTACTCGGTCATCAAAACGGGCACCAATACAAATCAGTAAATCACATTGTTGTACGGCCAAATTGGCAGCTTTGGTGCCATGCATACCGAGCATACCAAGATAATAAGGGTCTTCAGGTAAATGGTTACCAATGCCTTTTAAAGTGCTAACTGAGGGTATACCAGACCGTTGGGCATACTTACGTAAGGCGGTTACTGCACCACCCAACATAATGCCTCCTCCACTATAAAGTAATGGGCACTTTGCTTGTTCAATTAGTAGATTGGCTTCTTCAATTGTACCAGCACCTGCTGTAGGTAAACTGTAGTCTGCTGCGGGAAAGCCTACTACAGAAGGTATTTCAGCAAGCTGAATATCTTTTGGTACATCAATTAATACCGGCCCAGGGCGCCCTGACATGGCAATTTGCATTGCTTCTAACAACATCCAAGGTAATTCACTTGCTGCTCGTACCTGAAAACTGTGCTTAACCACCGGTAAAGCCATGCCAAGGATATCTACCTCTTGAAAGGCATCTGTACCAATAAATGGACTAGCAACCTGTCCAGTGATAGCCAGCATGGGTATAGAGTCTAAGTGAGCATTGGCAATACCCGTAAGCAGGTTGGTGGCCCCTGGCCCGGAGGTAGCTAAACAAACGCCCAATTTACCGGTGCTTCTGGCATAACCATCAGCAGCTAAGGCTGCGCCTTGTTCATGGCGACAGAGGACATGATTGAGTTTGCTATCAACGAGTGCATCATAAACAGGCATAATTGCGCCGCCGGGATAGCCAAATAGCGTGCTGATACCTGCTGTTTCAAGAGTTTTAATAATGTGCTGGGCGCCGTTCATAGAGTCAATTCACATCACTGTTGTTGCAAAAAAAAACCCCCGGCTCTTTCAAGTCGGGGGTTTTGGTATTCGTTAGCTCTGTTATTGGTTAGCCACGTAAACCCCCTTGTTGGCGCATAATAATCACCACAAGTGTTTTCACGATAATCTTTTTAATGGCTAACAAAGCATTCATTACAAATTAACTTATCACTATATAACTTACTTAAACTACACCTAACACGTATTGAATAGTCTAATAGCGTCTTAGTTGTTACTTGTTTAGAAAACAAGTCTGTCAAACATGATGCGAGTGATGTATTAAGAAACAAGTTATCATGCATATCCTATCACCCACTTCTTTAATCAGAGCATAGTTTGCTGGAAAAAACAAGAGTTATAAGTGGCTTGACTGAAAGTTGATTAGCATCAATAAGGCGAGAGGTTATTTCCGTTATTCATAGTTTTATGGTTTGTTAATCGCTTAAGTGCTGGTAAGAAGTAAACTGAGTAAGTAAGGTGCTGTAAGCGATGTTGTTTGTTTGAGAAGGTTAACATAGCTGAAAAATTAGCTGGCGTGGTAAACGACGGCTTACTAGACTTAATGATGAGTAATAGGGAGGAAAACAATGTTGAGGCATAAACACAGCCTAGTCGATGAGTTCCCTCAATGCCGGGAACAAATTAATAAACTAAAACATGAAAATCCCACCTTTGCCAAAATGGCAGCTGAATATCACACGCTTGATCACCAGCTATGTGGCTTGATGATGAGAGACATCCCGACGAGTGATGAAAATTATCTTTCATTAAAAAAACGACGAATGAAATTAAAGGACCAAATTTACGCTATGCTTTCCCATTAGTGGGTTAATTATAAAGGTGATGTCTCTTGTGCATCACCTTTTTTATTTGCTTTGATGGTCTTGCCTAAAAAATATCTGTATTGATTGTAGTGTTGATGTTAAAAAACTAACTGCTTGCAAATAAGATCTAATTATTTAATTAAATCTTGTATTAAATAAACTTGATAGTAATAAAGTTAACAAAATGTAAATTATATCAAGGGTATCTTTAAAAAAATGTTATGGCTAAAATTCCCTTAAGCAAGATATTACAAGGTATAATAGTTGATAGAAAGCATGCCATAATCAAAGGTATTAAAGAAGGGTAGTAAGATGAAATGGGCTCTTGTTGGTGATAAGGATACAGAGGGCAATGTAATAGTTGAAGGTAGCTCTAATCATATAGAGAGTGGTAAGCCAGTTGCTCGAGTTGGCGATAAGCTAAGTGATGGAAGTGTGATAACTACAGGACATCCTTTTATTAAAATTGATGGTCGGCCAGTGGCTATTACTGGTAGTGATGTTAGTAATGGGAATAAACTGGTTGAAGGATCTTCAATAACCCAGTTATAAAAGAGACATTATTACTAGCCTAATATTATTAGCTTTTCGATATTGAGAGTGGGTATGATGGCCCTTTGTTAGTAATATCTATATAGGACTTGGGCTGTAAAAGCAATATGAACAGCCAGATACCGGACCACTCAATGATATACAATGTATAACAATTAAGTATGACAAAACTGATAGATGTACCAATATCTCAGGAGCAGCGGGCCTATCCGCGCAAAGAGGTAAACTGGCAAGCAGCAATTAAAGGAACAGATCATAGCGAAGCGATACCTGCAGAGGCTATTAATATTTCTGTGCAAGGAGTAATGTTAGTTTCAACGATTTCCTTTCAAATAAAGCAAAAGCTATCCATAATGATCAAAGCACATCATCTTAATAACCAATTGATTATTTATGCAATAGCTGAGGTAAGGCATGTGATAAAAAGAAAAAATGGTTATCATATTGGATTGCAGTTTAAAAAAATACAGCCATTAGCTAAAAAGTTTATTTATAGGTTTGTGGAGAATTCAATTTAACTAACTGAAGATAAAATGCCTCTGCAAATTTATAAATAATTTTATTTGGTAAATACAGTTAAATCTTTCATTACTGCCTATCAAAGAGCCACATTTCTCAATGTTCTAGCCTATAATTGTAGGTAGTTCAATAATAAGTGTGCTCTATGAAATAACTCCTTATACTAATAAGCATACTGATACCATTTACAGTTCAGTCTCAAGAGACGATAACTTGGTGTGCCTACTATAACTGAGCTCCTTGGATTTACCCTGTGGGTGATCACTATGAAGGAATTCTGATAGAAGAATTAGCGCTTTTTGAAAAAGAACACAATATAAAAGCCATTCCTATCGTCCATAAAAACTGGAAGAGATGTCAAGCGGAAGTGGAAAATGGTAGAGTAGACATAATATTAGGAGCTAATAAAACAGTTGAACGAGAGAAAGTATTTTATTATTTGAGTATACCTGCATTTCTCAATAGGTCTGACGTAAGTGCTTATACGGTTTAAGGGCATCTCTAATAATTATTTATGGCCCCTGTGCAAGATGACGGGGTCTTGAATAAGGCGGTTTACGATGTGTAAAACGGGTTCTTTCTAGGCAAATCAGCACATTCAAGAGCCCTCATGCAGCGCCTTTCCAGATCCTACTGGCTCGGTTCTACAGGCACCAGCATACTTTCAAAGCATGTGAATTGACCAGAAGGCTAGAGGCTGTAAACAGTTATTAGAGGTGCCCTTTAGGTAAAGAAAAATAATAATTACTATTACAAAAAAAGTGGAAAATCATATGCCAGGGGGGTAACCAGAATGGGGATTCTGTGTGAATAAACTACATGCTTATAAAATAAGAGCTACCAGAATCATATCATATGATCCTGGTACAATTATGCTTAAGAAGAAATATTTATAAACCTAATTGTTGGCGTAATTTTGCATTTTCTGTCTTCAGTTCTTTAACCGCTTCAATCAATACACTCACAAGTCCAGCATAATTGACTTTTTTGAATGTGCTTTCTACTCTATTTGGGTCCGTGACAGTGAGACTATGTACTAACTCAGGAAATACTTCTTCTACATTCTGAGCAATAACACCAATATCTTTCTTTTTGGCACTTGTGTTTTTCCACTCAAAGCTGACACCATTGAGTTTCGAAATTTTTTCTAGTGCATTATCAATTCTTGTAGCTTTGGTTTTCAGTTCTGCATCACTAAAGCGCATAAAATTTGGCTTGGCTCTACATTCAGAATATTCATTGCCTGTGAGGTGTTTGCATGATTCATGTGAATAGGCATGAGAAAGAGTAGAAATAGAGCTTAAAATAACAGTAGCAATTAAATTTTTCAAAGTGGTTCGTCCGTACTTGATTTGTGTCATTGTTTTGTTTAAATAAAGTATCAATCTATACATCACTAAAAGTATACTTAAATAGTGAAACAGTTTGTAATATTTCTTTAAATTATTGTAACTTTTGAAGTGTCTGGGACTGAGGTGTGGTTTTACTTATATAATCTTGATAGTACTTATTGCGTTTGTAGCCAGCATAAGTGAGTAATCCCAAAGAGGGTACAACTATACTGATAAAGAAAGCAGTTAATACAATAAAAAAGTTAATATAAAATTCCATCACTCTTCACCTGAATGGCTTCACTGATGTTCTTGTCACCATGTTTTTACATCAAAATTAGGATGTTTTTGACTAGAGTCCAAATATTATAGTGACTATATATGTCTGCTGTAGGATAAAGTTGTTGTCATTCAGTTAATACTTTACACTGAAAGTGTCATTTTGATCAGCTAATTTGATCTTGATCTACCAAGCAAACACTTATATTTCTGTCATTATGCCTTTAGGTATAAACACTAGACCAGAACCTTGGGAGTCTATTTTTGGAAGGACTCTATAGTGGTATCAAATGGCGTCATGTTTAATTCGCTTTAAAGTGACTAATGTCTGATCAATCATGCTTGGAATGCAATAAGTGAATACCATTTGTTCATATATGGCGTAGCCCTAAGCTGCTCCAAGAAAAGTTTTAAAGCATCTGCTAAAGTTAGTATGACCAACGTATTAACTAAAAGTGTATTAATTATAAAGTTTGCTATGAAGAAATGCATAATAAGCTTATGTGTTGTTTATATAAGTATCATGACAGAATTTTCTTTAGCTCAACAAACTTTGAGTTTAGTCACCCTTGATAAATTTGCTCCATTTACCTGGCAAGAAGGTAATAGTGCGAAAGGAATTGACATTGATATAGTTAAAGAGCTATGTCGACGAACTAATCTTAAGGGCACCTCTAAAAATTGACTTTATGGTATACTACAGATAGTGGTATTCATAAATAGCGAGCTTAAAAGTCAATGTTACAGTCTGGCTTCTTTGATTTAGATAATCGATATCATAAGCTAAACGAGCGAGATCCGCTGATTAGTCTGAATAATCTGATAGATTGGGAGCAATTCAGATATAGCTTGAACATCATTCGAGAAAAAGAGCGAAAAAGCAATGCAGGTCGCAAGCCTTACGATGTTGTTTTGATGTTTAAAACCCTTGTTCTACAACACTTATATAATTTATCTGATGATGAAGTGGAATACCAGATTAGAGACAGATATAGTTTTTGTCGTTTTCTTGGACTCTCACCTGAAGAGTTAATCCCTGATGCAAAAACCATCTGGTTGTTTAAGGAACAACTGGTTAAATGTGATTTGATGAAAAGACTTTTCAATGACTTTAATGAACAGCTAGCTGATCAAGGTTACAAAGCACAGAAAGGCCAAATCGTCGATGCCAGTTTTGTTGATGTACCCAAACAAAGGAATTCACGTGCTGAAAATGTAGAGATTAAGGAAGGAAAAATACCCCAGCGCTTCGAAGAAAATCCTAATATAAAAAGCCAGAAGGATATGGATGCTCGCTGGACAAAGAAAAATGAAGAAACCCACTTTGGTTATAAGAACCATGTAACGGTAGATAACGCCCAAAAACTGATACGTGATTATGAAGTGACATCTGCTGAAGTTCACGATTCCCAGGTTTTTATTGAAATATTAGCTGAAAATACATCATCGGATGTATGGGCAGATAGTGCTTACCAAAGCGAAAACACTGAAATTAGTTTGGCGGCGATGGGTATGCGTAGCCACGTTCATAAAAAAGGGAAAAAGAATAAGCCGCTATCGGAACACAGTAAAAAAGCAAATACTAGACGCTCCAGGGTACGAGCCAGAGTTGAACATGTTTTTGGATCAATGACCAACGAGCAAGGTGGCTGTAGTGGTCAAGTAAAAACCAACAGTTTTTTAAGAGGCTTTCTTCAATTGATGGACTCTCTCAAATTCCATCGGTGTTTGATAGTTTAAAGCTGAATGCCTTCGCTCGCTATTATAATATGTAATATAGTCCCAGATAGCTTGGCGTGCATCATCCTTCGTTTGAAAGTTAAATCGGTGTAACCACTCTGATTTAAGTGTTCTAAATACTCTTTCTGTTGGGGAATTATCCCAACAATTTCCCTTTCTACTCATACTTTGGATCATGCCATAGCTCTTAAGTTGATTACGATACTCCTCACTTGCATATTGACTACCTCTATCTGAATGATGGATGATTCCGTGTGCAGGCAGCCTACAGTGCCACGCCATAGCTAATGCATCCAAACACAACTGTGAACGCATATTATCTTGTACAGACCAGCCTATAATTTGCCGAGAATATAGGTCAACTACGATTGCTAAATATAGCCACCCTTGGTTAGTCCAAACATAGGTAATATCTGTCGTCCAAACCTTGTTAACTGTACTCACATTAAACTTTCTATTAAGGATATTAGCAGCAATAGGTTGGTTGTGTTTACTGTCAGTGGTGAGTAAGCGCCAATTCTTTAGCGTTATTGAGCTAAGCTAGTCAATAATTTACGGTTAACTCAGCAGGCTTTTATCAACATTCCAAGGAAGTAATGCCTCAAGCTTTTCGACACTATCTGCATAGGGTAGTGCTTTTAGGACGATTCTAAGATAATCATAAGGCTCTAAATCATTGGCTTTAGCGGTTTCAATGAGGCTGTAATAAGTGGCGCTGGCATAGGCACCTTGTGGTGTATCTGCAAACATCCAATTTTTTCGACCAACAGCAAAGGGGCGGATAGCATTTTCTGCTTTGATATTGCTGATGGGGAGTATTCCTGATTCACAATAGACGACCAGTTTATCCCATTGATTATCAAGGTAAGTAAAGGCCTGACCAATTTTGCCGTCCTTGGGTACTTTGTCTTTATGTTTATCTAACCATTTCCGGATATTGTCTAATTGTGGTTTAGCGTGCTTTTGTCTGATTTGATATTTTTGTTGAATATCCAGCCCTTTTATATCTTTTTCTATGCGATATAGCTTGGCAATCATATTGAGAGCAATGGTCGCTTTGCTGACGTTGCCCGTTTGACTTGTATGTTGAGGCTCAGCTTTTTTGGCCTCTACAAATTTACGGCGAGCATGATCCCAACTTGCGACAGGCTAAGCCTGAGAATGAAGGAGGTATTAAATGAGCTGAAATCATTCATTGAAATCCAGAGGGTTCAACTCCCTCCCGGTAAAGGTTAACCACCAGCCGGAAGTGAGTCTTGCATGGGTAACGGCAACGTTATTCGTGAAGCGTAGACAGCGGGTACTGAAGCCGTGGGATTGAGTCTCGATATCATGTACCAGTCGGAGACCTCATTGTGTTGGGTGTGGGGTCAGCACTGCCAATACCACTACAGGTGAGGTATTGCAGTCCGACCGGGATCTATGACCAGGGCAAAGGTATAGGATGGATTTCTCAGGAACCTGTGAGGTCCAGTGTTGACCTGGGTAGTAACCACCATAGGCTCTATGGTTGAACAGGGCCAGGCCATCAAGCAACTGCTTCCAACTTGATGGAGCAAACAGGAAGCAATCTCAGGAGCCCGTGAGCGAATCCATAAGTGACCGGGTAGTAAATACTGGAAGTCTTAGTGCTCCATAGTACTGCTGACTTAGGGGAACTCTGCTCGGGAGGACCCTAACGAGGAAAGGGAGCACCATTGTTATTGAATCGTTATTGGGAAACATAATGGGTGCACAGAAACCTATATTTGTGTCAACGAAACAACAACGAATAGCCATGCTGGCCCGTAATAACCCAGCGATGGCCTTTACTTCTCTAAATCACTATATTGATTATGCATGGCTTCTTAGAGCCTACCAACTTACCCGTAAAGACGGGGCGGTTGGTGTGGATGGTCAAACAGCAGCAATGTATGAGAGCCAACTGGAGTCTAACCTCCAAGACTTATTGGACCGAATTAAATCGGGGCAATATAAAGCTCCCGCCATACGTCGCAGTTATATCCCTAAGGGTAATGGCCAACAACGGCCATTAGGTATTCCTACCTTTGAGGATAAGATTGTTCAGCGAGCGGTTGTGATGTTGCTGGAGCCTATTTATGAACAAGACTTTTATGATTGTTCATTTGGTTTCCGTAAACACCGATCAGCTCATCAAGCTCTGCAAAGTCTACGTAATCATATTATGGATGAGAAAGGCCGTTGGGTGCTGGATGTTGATATTCAACGATATTTTGACATGATTGATCATCAACACCTGCGAAATTTTCTGGCCAGACGAGTAGTTGATGGTGTTGTCCGTAAACTGATTGATAAGTGGCTAAAAGCTGGCGTTCTAGATGCTGGGGTATTGAAATACTCCGGCAGAGGTACGCCGCAGGGTGGGGTAGCATCCCCCCTATTAGCTAATGTGTATTTACACTATGTGTTGGATGAATGGTTTACCCAAGAAGTAAAACCACGTATGCGAGGCAATTGTAGTTTAACGCGATTTGCCGATGACTTTGTCATGGTATTTGAGCGTTATGATGATTGTTATCGTGTACAACAAGTGCTGGGTAAACGCTTTGAGCGATATGGACTTAACCTACACCCAGAGAAAACCCGGCGTGTCGATTTTCGCTTTCGATTTAGGAAAGAAAATCAGCAACGAGGAAAGGCCGTTAATTTTGACTTTCTTGGGTTTACACATTACTGGGGTAAATCCAGACGAGGCCATTTTGTTGTAAGACAGAAGACGGCTAAAGACCGGCTTGCCAGGACACTGAAAGCATTTAATGAGTTTTGTCGGCGATATCGTCACAAGCCATTGGATGTACAGCATACAATGCTCAATCGTAAATTACGGGGACATTATGCCTATTTTGGTGTCACGGGTAATGGTAAATCGCTAAGAAACATCCACCATAAAGTACAACACTTGTGGCGTAAGTGGTTGGGGCGGCGGTCCAGGAAAAGCTATATTCCCTGGCAACGATTTACGGCCCTCCTCAACCGTTTCCCATTAGAACAGCCACATATTTATCATCAGTATATTCAAGGCCATCAACTAGCGAGGCAATAACGATGAGGAACCGGATGCGTTAATTGCGCTCGTCCGGGTCTGTGAGGGGTGAGGGCGGTAACGTCCTCATCTACTCGGAACCCAAGTCGCGTAATACTATTCTCTTGACATACCGCATCGTAAGCCGCATAACCATCTGTCTGTAAGTAGCCTTGATAGCCTTCAAACAGTCGCAGGGGCACCTCCTTTTCGCGAGAGGCATCATAAGTAAATAATACGGCTGGTTGTTCTGGTGGACCACCGAGTGTCACCCACATATATTTATTGGATGTAGGTGAACGACCAGGCTCTTTTAATACCTGGATGCGGGTCTCATCGGCTTGAATAAGTTCATATACCAGTTGGTGGTCTCGCAGTAGATTGATTAATGGCTGCAATGGCCGAGCGAGCTTAATTAACCAGTTCGCCATCGTCGTTCGGGTAACGCTTCCTCCGTAGCGGTTAAAGATACCTTCTAAACGATGTAAAGGAAGCGCATCCATGTATTTGGCAACAATGATATAAGCAAGCATACCAGTACTTGCTACCGATTTGGGTAAGGGATGCTGAGGTTGTAGGGCTGACTTGATTGTGCGTTGCGCGTTATCATCTTCAAATACGGCTTTTTCTTGCAAGTATTCCAGGACACGCACTTTGGCTGGGATAATATCCAGCTCCTCTTTCACTTTGACAAAAAAAGTATCAAGTGCCCCCGCTTTATCTTCTTCACTGAGTGTGAGGTAGATTTGCTCTCTTGGAATAGCAGGTGACAACCCTTTCCGGCCACCCTTTTTCTTGGGCGGTTGTGGCTTACTCTCTTCTCCATCAGCCGTGTTAGCCTGTTGCTCAAGCTGCTCTGCTTCATTAAACAACTCTCCTTGAGCAGTATTTTTTTCACTGCTGGGTCCAAATCGGCGGTGACGTTCTAAACGTAAATACTCCTCTAATATGGCAATGCGCTTTTGCTGCTCTTCAATAATATGGCATTTTTGATCAATAAGCCGTTTATTATCAGCGATAATGGCTTCTTTTTCTTGGAGCAAACTACTGAGTTCTTCTACATAAGAAGAGGAGAATTGCTGACTAGTAGAGGCGATATTTTTGGGTAATTTCATCGTAGATAAATTATACCCAATTAACGCCTGAAACTCACGCCTTAAAGATTAAAAACACGACTCATAATGCAGTTTTTTATGGGGTACCATTTTATTGATATCGTACCCATCCAGTAGCCAATTTATTTGCTCACCTGATAGGGTAATCAGTGACTCTGTCCGCTTAGGCCATTTAAATTTTTCCTCAACTAAACTTTTATAATACAGAACAAACCCATTGTTTTCCCAAAACAAACATTTAATTTTATTACGCTTTTTATTGGTAAAAGCATAGAGGTGTCCTTCATAAGGGTTATGCCCTAACTCTAGCTCAACAATCGCGGCTAACCCTTGGTAGGACTTACGAAAATCGATAGGAGGACGATAAAGGTAAACGGCTGTTAATGACGCTGAAGGACGCATAATCAATGTCATCACAGTACCTTCAATAGCGCTTGGACAATTTCTATATTCGACAGCTGTATACCCGTCAAACAAACTCCATTGGGAAACTGAAGTGTTAGGTTGGGGGGAGTGTTATTGTCTTTTATTTGGCTCTCTTCGCTCATTGTCACAGGGACAAAGTTAGAGGGAGCTAGTGTAGCGGCTTGTGGAACGTCGGCGTGTTCAAACTTACGATACCAATAACTTAATTGGTTAGTTTTTAAATTGTGTTGCTCACAATACGCTTTTTGAGTGAGGTTGGATTGCTTCCATGCTTGAATATGTTTATACCACTTATTTTGAAGGGCTGTATGTGTTGCCATAATTGACTCCTCTGAACAATGAGCCCATTATGAACCACTAGAATATTTATCAAAGTACGCGGGTTATTTGGCGCTTACAGTGGTGATTTTATATTTTGTCTTTATCTTTACTTTCAAATTAAGTTTTTTCATTAATGTACGAACTTTATAACGACCGATTTCAAAGCCTAACTCTTGGAGTTCTTTGGCCAAACGCCGTGAACCATAATTACCCTTATGCTTATTAAATAAGGCTATTAAGGTCTCTTCTAGCTTAGTCGTTTCTGTCGCTGGCTTTTTCTTGGTTTTCTCCACGTATTCGTAGTAATAAGAACGATCCACTTGCAACACGTCACACATTACAATAACAGGCCATTCATCGCTGTGCTGCTTAATAAATTCGAGCCTTAAACTGACTCTGTCGCGAAGAAGGCCGCTGCTTTCCTAAGAAACACATGTTGTCTTTGGCTGTATTACCAAACCAAATTCTTCGGCTTTTCTTTTTAAGTTCTTTATGACTCGTTCACGGTAGTTTTTTTCATACGAGTCAGCTCCTGGATCCTGATACTGCATGCCATATCTCATGGCATTATAAAATAAAATGGCAATTTTGCGTGCTGTTGCAGTGACCGCTTTCGCTTTACCAATCCGTGCTGAAAGTCTTCGATAGAAAGCGCCTAATGCGGTATTCGAGCGTCCGACTGTTGTTGCAGCTAACCTTAAGTGAGCGACAACCCGGTTATTACTTTTCCGTGAGTGGGCAGATAATATTTTTCCACCACTGATTTTCGAGCCCGGACAGAGTGTTAACCAAGAAGTAAAATGTTTAGCGGTAGGCCATTTGCTCATATTTATCCCACACTCAGATATTAGGCGTAGCGCAAGGTAAGGACCAAGGCCATGAATTTGTGTAAGATCAGTCCCAACAAGATGATACAGGCTCTCACGAACATTAAAATTAAGCTGATTGGGTTGTTTAGTCCGATGCTTGGGTTTAGGTATGGGGGCATCAGGTTTTTTCTTATTGACTGATAAACGACGCAATACCCCTTCAATTTCAACATCACACTCATGTACCTGCTGTTGATAAGCATCGTACATAATAAGCGCTTGCCTCAGGGCAAAAATATGTTCTGATTGATAGTTACCTTCGAGAGCTGCCTGAATAGTCTCTTTACTGGATTTACAACGGGTATCTCTGAATTCTGCCAATGTCGCCGCATTTCTTTCTCCAGCTACGATTGCACGAATTATCCTCATGCCTGTTACACCAGTAATATCAGCAACCACAAGATTCAATTGCAAATTCATAAATGTCAGCGCTTTTTGCATATGCTGAATATGTGCCGCCGCATAATCCAGCAGTCGTTCTCGAACTCGCAAATAAGTACGCAGTTCAACAATTAATTTTTCAGGGCGAAAGCTAGCTTTTAAAAGCCCACAAGCATGTAACCTCTGGATCCACTGAGCATCATTAACGTCGGTTTTGCGCCCAGGAACAGAGCGGGTATCGCGTGCATTTGATAAAATGACATCAATACCATGCTGCTCTAATATTTCGTAAACTGGTACCCAGTAAACGCCTGTAGACTCCATGGCAGCAGTTGTAATGCCATGCTCTAGTAACCAGTTGGCCATGTTCTGGATGTCATGGGTGAACGCTTTAAAAGTACGTACGGACTCACGGCTTCTGTCAGGAGGAAGTGCAACAACATGAAAACTGGCACCAATATCAATGCCCGCTGCATTAGAATTCAAAACCGGCAATGATTGAGCATGTTTTGATTTTTTACTCATAAACACCTCACTTAATTTATAAGTGCCGGATGGGGGCTCGGATTAAATCACTTTCCTACACGGGGTCTTAATTGCCACCAACATTGGGTCCGCAGATCCCCCTGGATCAGGTTTTTTGACGGGATAAAAATCTCCAAAAGGCAGACGACCACTTTCCGGACAATTGTAGTATACCCGCCTCGTGTTTCTATTCAGATGGGAAAAAGCAGACTATGTGGGCAGTTTTTTAGTATTTCGCGCTCCATTTGTAGGCGTTTATTTTCTTTTTCAAGCGCTTTAATTTTAGTTTTATATTCTGATAAAGTAGACTCATGCTCTGGGGATTTAGAAGTGTTCATTTTATACTCTTTAACCCAGCGAGAGATATTTTTATCAGATGTGCCTAATCGGTGAGCAACTTCAGAGGGCTTCATTTGTTGCTCTACAACTAACTGGACTGCACCTTGTTTAAATTCTTGAGTGTAAGTCTTCTTCTTTTTGGTCATAACTGCTTCCAACAACGTATCTGAGTATTATCTCTTAGTTAAGTGTTGGTCTCCATTAGACCACTACATTTTATAGTGGTTTAGTTCTCACGATGCTTTTATCAAGACATAAAAAAGCCCACAAAATGTGGGCTAAAGAGTCAAACAAGAAGGAAATTAACGATTACGCTTACGTAGTGCTAACAAGCCTAAGCCGATCAGGGCTACAGTACCAGGCACTGGTACGGGTGTAGGTGTTTTAGTTGCAGTCACTTTTAAAACCATGTCATCGAAGTCATAATCAAAGTGCCCGCCATCATCATTTAGACCAATATAGAAGCTATTTTCACCAGCAGCAGCTAGGAAAAAAGAGGGCTTCAGCAAGTCAGCTTGGTGAATATTGTTATCGTTGTTATTGCCATTAGCAACAGTGGTATGAGGGGTTTGGAAGCTAAAGTTTAACCAGTTTCCTTGTAGGACTGAGTCAAAAATCTCTTGCCCTGCTTGAGATTGTTTGTTGTTGAAGCTTTGGCCGTTGATGGTCAAGAATATGTTTTCAAAGGATGCTTCAGAGCCTAAAAACTCATAAGTAAGATTGACATTGGCATCAGCTTTCAAGTTACCACCATAAGTAACTTGTAAGCCTGGCTTGGTAATACCGCCACTTGGGTTGTGATTACCTGGTAAAGTGCCAGCCTGGCCGCCTTCGATAGAAAGTAAACCAGCAGTAGCAGAAGTAGTACCAGCAAGAGATAAAGCCAGTACACCAAGCGCTTTTTTCATGGATTTCATGGAAGAGACCTACTACATTTATTAAAGAAATTTTATGCTCTCGCCTTTATACATAAATCATGCCAATTTCACAAAAACCTTCAATAGCGGTACTAAATGCAGTCGATGTAAATTGCAGTGTAAATAAATCAAAAAATAGCAGACTTGAATAATAATTGTATTATGTGATGAAGCTATCAAAAATAAATACGGCTATATGTGCCTATAAGCTTTGTGTGAGCAATTTATCAAAAATGTATTTATGAAGACATGTAAAAATATATAACACCTTTTTTGTGGCTATGCGCCAGCTCATCTAGCTCATTTACTATCTTGTATTATTCGATTTATGAGTGAGCGTTTTTCTAGATGAATATGGGTACTGACTTCCTTCATTAGTTCATTAAATAGGCGGCCTCTCTGTTTCACTGCTTTGGGCTGTGTTCGTTGCCAGGTATCAAGTGAAGCTTGCAATCGGATTAAGGGCACCTCTAATAGCTATGTATGGACACTACGCAACCTGACGGGCGCTTGAGCAATAGAACCTTCTCACAAGACTTTCAAGTAGAAAAGCAGCGTTATTATGATAGCTTGAATACCTATCAAGGTATCCATTGTACAGAAATAATTGATGGGGAATATAAAGAAACTGACTGTTACACTTGGTAACGCTTACTAATTTGGCAACAGTTTTTCGGACATTTTTTTACGCAGCTCCGACAAGTTTTTGCTCGTACTTGAACGGCGCTAAGTAACCATTAGTTGAATGTTTTCTCTGACGATTATAAAACACTTCAATATACTCAAATATATCCTGCTGGGCATCTTCCCGAGACAGGTAATTTTCATGGTGAACTAACTCTGTTTTCAGCGTATGAAAAAAACTTTCTGAAGGGCTATTGTCCCAACAGTTGCCCTTACGACTCATGCTACAAATGAACTTATTTTCTTTCAATAAGCGTTGATAATCATCTGACACATATTGGCTACCACGATCAGTATGAACCAGTAGCCCTTCACCCGGTTTACGGCTTTTTATCGCCATTTGTAAGGCATCAGTCACCAATGAAGCTGTCATCCTGTGACTCATTGACCAGCCAACCACGGCTCTTGAACAAAGATCAATAAACACAGCCAGATACAACCAGCCTTCATGTGTCGGTATATAGGTGATATCACCAACATAGGCTTGATCTGGTTGACTCCAGGAAAACTGACGATTGAGCAGATTCTCAGCTACAGGCTTATTATGTTTAGAGTCAGTTGTTGCTTTAAATTTACGCTTCGTTTTGCAGGATAAACCCTCTTCTTTCATCAGCCGGCCAATACGTCTACGACTGATTTGTTCATCTTGATCAGCAAGATCATCCTTAATACGACGAGTTCCATAGTTTCTATGGCTTGCTTCATGTGATTTCTTGATTTTTGCCTTCAATACCTCATCCTTTTGAGCCCGCTTTGAAACAGGACGAGAGCGCCAGTCATAGTAACCACTAGGGGATACTGACATACACCGACACAGAGCTTTAATGCTAAATTGCCCCCGGTGCTGATGAATAAATTCAAATCTTAGTGATGCTCTTTGGCAAAGAAGGCGGCCGCCTTTTTTAATATAGCTCGCTCTTCTTTCAGTCGTGCATTCTCTTTACGCAGCCTTTTTAACTCATCATATAAATGTTCTTCGTTTTTAGCGGTTTTGTTACCCTGCTTAGAGTGATGATATTTATCAATCCAGGTATATAGGGTATTAACGTTGACTTCTAATTCTCTGGCTGTTTGAGCAACTGGCTGATCTGATTCAACTGCTAGCTTGACAGCTGACTCTTTAAACTCAGCTGTATAGTTTTTAGACTTCTTTTCAGACATTTGGACACACCTCTAGTTGGGCCTAATATTACCCATGTTTGTGTGTCCGGAAAACTATAGCCACATTATACTATTTATACGAACCCAGCTAGTGAATCTATTTATATAGTGCTTGACCGAAAAATCATAACTGATTGATAAATAAGATAATTCATCATAAATCCGTCATCGAAGATTGCTATATTAAGTCCTCATAAAAATGAATCGGCCTAGGTTTTTAGTTAAAACCAGCCAAACTTCGCGGAGAATACGATATGAGGCAAGTCCAAAACCCACAACTTCAATTCGGCCAAACAGATATTACCGAGATCAAGTTTGACCCGAAGTCTAGAGATGATGTGCCTCAATTGTTAAAGGGATTACAGTACATTTATATTACACCCGAAGTTAGAGAGCAGGTATTCACTATTTTAGAGGAGTCTATAGTGGGTAAAACGAATCCAAGACTTGGAAGGCCAGGCATGGAACTTTGGAAAATACTGGTGATGGGGGTTTTGCGCATCAACTTAAATTGTGACTATGATCGTTTGCATGAATTAGTGAATCAGCATCGAACTATTCGAGCGATGTTAGGGCATGGTGTCAATTGGGAAGATCTGACAGAATATCACTTGCAGACCATAAAAGATAACGTCTCTCTTTTGACCCCAGAAATTCTGGACAAAATTAACACAGTTGTCGTCGAGACAGGGCATAAACTGTTAAAAAAAAACGAAGAAGCAAGCCTTGAAGGGCGTTGTGACTCATTTGTGGTAGAAACAGCTGTTCATTATCCCACTGATATCAGTTTATTATGGGATGCAATGAGAAAAGTGATTAATCAACTAGCTGATATGGGCGAAAACTACCATTTAAGTGATTGGCGACAACATAGGCACAATCTGAAGTCACTTAAAAAATGCTTTAATCAGGCAAGGCAAAGCAACCAATCAAAAGCAAAAAATGCCGATGACAAGAAACGTGAGACACATATCAACTATCTGAATAAAGCGCAATGGTTTATTGATAAAGCTGAACTCACATTGGATAAGCTTAAAGCCATAGCAGCCCCGATTTGGTTATTACGAAATATTGCCAACAATCTTTCTCATGCTAAACGGCAGGTGTCGCAAATTCACAGGCGAGTAGTCGAAGATGAAAAAGTCCCAGCTGATGAAAAAGTTTACTCAATATTTCAACCTCACACTGAGTGGGTGAGCAAAGGGAAAGCAGGGGTACCAGTGGAATTAGGTATTAAAGTGTGTGTTATGGAATGTCAGCATGGCTTTATTCTTCACCATCGTGTGATGGAAAAAGAGCAAGATGTTGATGTTGCCATCGTCATGATCAGAGCAACCAAAGCTAAATTCCCTGAGCTCAACCAGTGCAGTTTTGATAAAGGGTTTCATTCACCTGAGAATCAGTTGAAGTTGGCCGAAGAATTAAATCGGGTAGTGCTGCCTAAAAAAGGACGTTTATCAAAAAAGGAAACAGAACGTGAAAACGATGAGGCTTTCAAAAAAGCAAGAAAGCAGCACTCAGCGGTTGAGTCTGCTATTAATGCGCTTGAAGTACATGGCCTTGACCGATGTCCAGATAGCGGTATTAATGGCTTCAGGCGTTACGTTTCATTTGCTGTATTAGCACGAAATATCCAAAAGTTAGGTGCCTTATTGTATAAACAAGAAAAAGAGGAGCAATACCGTCAAGCCAAAAGAATACGTAAAAAAGCAGCTTAATAGTCCTTAACTGAGATTTAAAATAATTTTCCAGTGAGCCTTTGCCTAACTGGCTAGGTTTGGCTGTCTGTGAAAAGACGATTCTAAAGAAGCTTGATCAAAAAACAACCTTATTTTATATACCCAAGTCAAAAACAGTCATAAATGAGTAATATTAACTTATAAGACCAAAATAGTTGCCCCTTCAACTGGCAAACTAGACTACTTTTCTGTCAGGCACTATATAGTTTGTAATGCACGATCCTTGTGCATGATAATTATCTAGAACTCAGTTTAATCATCTTAGAGAAATACTTAACTCCATACCTATCTTCTTGGGTATCTATGTTGTATTTTATCTGTTCTGAAAACTTTATTTCAGACTGAGGTATTGGGAGTGGTCCATAGTAATAGGGAGATGAATTACTTTCTTTTTTACTTCCTACGTTTAAAGAAATTGAGAAACTCATTTTTTTGAAATTGATACCAATGATGTCTTTATAACCATCATTATTGATATCAACAATTGAAATTTTATCAATCTGATTAAGCCTTAAATCATTAGTGATTTTTTTAAACCTATTGTAAGTGCCACTGTAGTTTCCAGTTGATAAATAAATAGCCTTTCCTTTTATAGCAAGGATGTCATTTATACCGTCTTCGTTAATATCTGAAACTTGAAACTTCTCCATTCTTCTAAGTTCTGGATCAACTAACTTGACTTCTGATCTACTAAACTCAGGCCCCCAATAGGTATATTTGACACTTATATTATTATTTTTGAAAAAGATAAAGTCTGAATGGCCATTATCATCAATGTCTCTAACAATAATTTCCTTTGCTTCTTTGGCATCCTTTGTATATGCACGAGCTTTTTTATAGTAGCTCATTTTACCTGACTGCCATTGGCTAAAAGCAAGATGTACATACCCATTTTGGAATGCAACAAGGTCTAATGTTGGCTCATTGCCAAGACTTCTATCACCTAATACAGTTATATTTGCAGTTTGCTTGTTGTTGTACTCTGACCAATCTTTATCGGTTTTTATACGGCTTACATTAGAACTGCTGGATAATTTACTAAAGTTTGTGTATGTGCGAATCCCTTTGCTATTGAATGAAATTAAGTCTAGTTCTTGATTGCCGTCAAAGTTAGCAAGTAAAATACCTTTTGTAGCTTTTATATTTTTAACATTGGGTGTATGTCCGTACTTATTATGCCATACTAGACTTCCTTTACGAAATCCTGTTGCACCATTATGGTAGACTGTCAGTAATTCCACTTGACTGTCATTGTCAATATCATCAAAAAAATATGATTTATTTCCAAGTTCTATTACTCCTAATGACTTCAATAATTTATTTTGATCTATATTAGAATTGATGGTAGAAGCGAATGCTGCTGAAGTGCTCGTAGCACAAATTCCTGATAAAACTGCCAGCTGTATGGACTTAGTTAGATTTTTTTTCATTTTTATCTCCTAAAAATATAGTGAATCTAATAGTAATAAAAAGGGCCCCTAATTAGAGGCCAAACCACGGGGGTAGTAGTTATAGACTTCCAGAAAAGTAAGTTGGCAATAAATAAGTTAGAGCTTATTACAGAAATATTATAATATGCCCTCAGCAAGAAGAATATAAGACACATAAAGTTTGCGGCTTTATGTGCATGGGGGGAACAAAATGGATTTTTTACTTAAACTCACTAACGCACAAAAAAAATTGTTCGATAGCGAGCTGAAAAAGTCAGAGAAAAAAGGCAAGTTTAATGAAATAAAGCGAATACTAGCCTTATTTTCACTGGCAGATGGCCATTGTAAAGAGATAGTTGCTCAAGTGTTGAAAGTAAGCAAAGAAGCTGTACGACAATGGCTGAATGTTTACCTGAGTAGTGGAATAAAAGGTTTGCTGGACAAACATCGATCAGGAAGACCATCAAAACTAACAAAGAGCCAGAGAAAAGAGCTTTGTAAGTTGATTAAAGACGGTCCGGGTAAATCTGGCTTCCCAGGAGCCTGCTGGCGATCGCCTATGATCCAGCACTTAATCAAAGAGCGATTCAACGTATTTTATAGCGCCAAATACCTTAGTGAGTTATTAAAAAGCCTTGGTTTTTCGTTCCAAAAAGCCAAGTTCGTGGCCAGCAAGCAGAATAAAGAAAAGCGTCAGGAATGGCTTGAGAGGCAGTGGCCAGAAATACTCAAGCGAGCAGGTAAAGTGAATGCTTATGTTTTGTTTGGTGACGAATGTTCGTTTCCGCAGTGGGGAACTTTAAGCTATACCTGGGCACCTATCGGGCAACAGCCTGTGATTGAAACCACAGGTAAAAGGAAAGGGTATAAAGTATTTGGACTCATTGACTATTTTACAGGCCGATTCTTTTCAAAGGGTGTAGAAGGTCGCCTGAATGGAGAGTGCTATATTGAATTTTTAAAGGAAGTTTTAAAAAATACCAGAAAACCAATTATTCTTATACAAGATGGGGCTCCCTACCACAAAGGGGCAGTTGTGAAGGATTTTATCAAGAAACATGAAAAAAGGATTAGTGTATACAATTTACCCAGCTACTCTCCCGATTATAATCCAATTGAGATGTTGTGGAAGAAGATAAAAGAAAAAGGGACCCATTTGCAATACTTCCCAACATTTGAAGATTTGGTTGGTAAGGTCAATGAGATGCTAGTGAAATTTGAAAATGCACCCAAAGAGATTTTAAATTTATTTGGATTATACGACGAGTTATTGGACGCATAATCAGAATTTTCGTTGCAATTTAATTTTCTGGAAAGCTATAGTTATGGAGTGAGTTTGAAGTAGTTATATGAATTAGTCTCGACCTAATCTGACATTTACTTCTTGCATAAGAGAGAGTTACCCGCTTTTCTTAAAGGCATCATCATCTTTAAATCAAAGCACAAAGGTAACTCTCAATGATCCATACTAGCAACCCCATCATTAAACACAAAGTTGGTTTATTAAATCTTGCAGAAGAGCTTGGTAACGTTTCTAGAGCCTGTAAAATTATGGGTGTATCGCGTGATACGTTTTATCGTTATCAAGAGCTTGCTGAGGAAGGAGGGGTAGAAGCGCTTGCTAACCAAAGCAGAAGAACACCGAACCTCAAGAACCGTGTTGATGATTCCACTGAGAATGCAGTTGTTGCACATGCTGTTGAGTACCCTGCTCATGGGCAAGCAAGAACAAGTAATGAGCTTAGAAAACAAGGTGTATTCGTTTCAGGAAGTGGTGTTCGATCTATTTGGCTAAGGCATAATCTAGAAAATTTTAAAAAGCGATTAAAAGCCTTGGAAGAGAAGGTGGCGCGTGAAGGTATCATTCTTTCGGAGTCGCAAGTCATTGCTCTTGAAAGAAAAAAACAGGATGACGAAGCCTGTGGTGAAATAGAAACCATGCATCCTGGTTACCTTGGCTCTCAAGATACGTATTATGTCGGCAATTTAAAAGGCGTAGGACGTATTTATCAGCAAACGTTTATTGATACTTACAGTAAAGTGGCTTTTGCTAAGCTCTATACCACTAAGACAGCGATCACTGCTGCTGATATGTTAAATGACAGAGTATTACCCTTCTTTGAGGAGCAGCAATTACCGATGTTACGAATATTAACCGATAGGGGGACAGAGTACTGTGGGCGTGTTGAAGACCATGATTATCAGCTCTATCTGGCAGTAAGCGATATTGATCACACTAAGACAAAAGCGAGGTCACCACAAACCAATGGTATTTGTGAGCGATTCCATAAAACGATTTTAACTGAGTTTTATCAAGTTGTTTTTAGGAAAAAGCTCTACACGACTCTTGATGAACTGCAAAAAGATTTAGACGATTGGACAAATTACTATAATATTAAACGAACCCATCAAGGTAAAAAATGCTGTGGACGAACTCCAATGCAAACATTACTGGATGGTAAGTCGGTTTGGGCGGAAAAGAATTTGGCTCAAATCTAAACTGACAGATGCCTGTAGAAAAGTGGGTAACTGTACGATCAGGTCTGAGCCACTACAAGTTATACCCGTCGCGAATCATTTTTAGGTTTTGTTATCATCGTTCCTAATCACCAAGGATGGTGTGAATGCAGTTAATGCATGGAGCATTTAACTATCACCCCAATCACCTATTAATATAGGCTCATGAGGCTTCGTCACTTGATGGCCTCACCAAAAAAATCCTACGCATTGGGTATATAGACATTAAAAGTTGTATTGAGCAGATAATGTATAAGTATCAATATCTGTTTCACCAAAAGCTAGATCTTTATGACCAACGTCTTTGATTCGTTCCCATTGTAGGCCAACGGTAATATTATTAGTAATATTGTAGTTGGCGCCTAAGCCTAGGGTTAAGCTGGTACCTTTCTTGTTTTCTTTGCTTTTATGAAATATGGTTTTAGTTCTAGACCTTTCACCCAATGCAACATTTTGAATTGTACTTCCAGTATATGTCTCATCTAGCTTCCATCGCATAATACCTGCACTTGCTTTAATATCAACTTTATTTCCTATAGGGTAAAGTCCAATAGCTTTAATTTCAATTCCTTTAATCTTGTTAGTAATTTTTCCAACTGTATTTTTATTAATAGTTCTGGCTCCTCTTCTTTCAGTATTTGACCTCTTAATGTCTGCATCTGATGAGTTAAAATCAGTATAGCCTGCTTCTAAAGCTAAATATTTATTTACTCGGTATCCTAGAAATAGTTTGCCTATTGTTTCACCATTGCTATCATTAGTATTTACTTGTCCAGAATTGTTTTTAAACATATTTAACGTATCTGACTCATAAGCACTATCATAACTAGACTTACCAGCCCCTATCCCCAAATATAACCCACTTTTTTCATCAGCAAATGGATTAATGTTGTCTTGAGCAAAAGCTTGTGCTGTTACCGTACTGGCAATAATAGTAGCTAAAACAGTTTTTTTCATAGTTACCTCATGTTATTACAGCTATTGACTACTCGTTGTATATGTAAAGGTTTAATTGGGATTCCTCTTTTTTATTTTTACAACCGATCTATTTTCTAATCTATACACATTAATTAGCTATGAAATAGATGATTGTTAGCAAAGGAATCCAGACTAAACCTTGTAAGAAAAGGGCTTTGTTATCTTTCGTTGGCTATACTTAAGTGAAACTCAGCTTTTAAACATCTGTTTATCATTGATATTACGTTAATAGGTGTGGGTATTTACTCTTATTTGATTGACTGTGTCAACTATGTGTATGATAAGATAAGGAGAACTACTTATTAATAATGGATTTTTATATTTGTTTAGCGACCGGAAGATGAAAGTAGTTGACATTGTTAATTATGTTGGGTATATTAGGTAACCTACCTGTTTGGAGGTTGTTGTGCAGATTCAATATTTTTAGGGTATTTTACGCCTCTTGTTATACCAGTTTATTTTTATCTTTGTAGTGGCTGAAATAACAAGAGGATTTTTTGATAGATAGGTTTTAAGTATTAAATTTTTATATTATAGACTTCTTATAAGTATGGAGATTATTAACATTGTAGATAGATGTTTAAGAGTTCTATTAATATTTAATTTTAAAAAATGCTTCTTAATTATAAGAAATATCTCCTTTTTCACCTGATAAGAGTTTGTTGATAATTTTTTTAAGTGCTTCATGCTCTCGACTAGAAAGCTTGTCTAAAAAATACTCATTAGTTTTCTGTGAGCAATATGCTGCGACGCCTAAAGCATGTTCACCTTTTTTAGTTAAGTGAATTTGAGACGAACGCCCATCGTTCTGAGAGGGTTTTCGTGATGTTAGTTTTAACTTACTCATCTTGGTCAGGGACCGGGCTGTTGCTGTACGGTCTATACCGGTTTTTTCTGCTATTTGCGATGGGATAGTAATATTATGATTCCCAATGGCTGATAAGATTACCCACATTTGTATAGTAATTTCTGAGCCTGACTCTTCTAATAGGACCTCGAAGTGCCTTTGCCACACTTTAGAGAGGCGATGAATATAATATCCCATACTGTCATCTGCTGTGTAGGGTTGCTTGGTAGTGGGCATATAGTTACCTATGTCAATTAAGCCTTTATTCTATTATATGTGATCATAAAGTCGGGATGCTAATAACAATCAATGTGTTTGCTTATAATACCTAGAATCTTGCTTATATCAGATGGAATACTGTATGACGCGTTGTAATGTAAAGGTTCTGTATAGGTCTGATGGTCAGAGTTTGCCAGGTGGTGCTGAAGTTAGTATAGTGGTTGGCAAGCTACATTTGTATATAAACCAATCTATATCCTAAATTACGCTTCTAGCTTGAGTGACAGTCACTCTTTGACTATCTAGTTGGTTATAGAGCGATTTGGTTGTTATTTAACCGACTAATCTGAAAGTACTTTGCATTGGATATAGAAAGACTTATATGGTTAATAGATATGATTACAAAAGCAAACATTGCTCTATTAAAAGCGTTTGCCGTTTTAATTTCGGTATTAATGTTTTCTGTTTCGATAAATACGTATGCCGATAGTATGCGTTGTAAAAATAGGCTGGTTTCAACGGGTGATTCAAAAGCAACAGTATTATTAAAATGTGGCGAGCCTTGGTTGAAAGAAGATCATAGCTATACAGTTACTGAAAAAAGAAATAGTGATATATATAGGTACAATCAACAGGATAACGGTTTCAATGGTCATGGAGCGAGTAGGGAAGTGACGAGGCTTATCAAAGTAGAGAAGTGGACCTATAATGTTGGACGTAACAAGTTTCTAAGAATCATTACTTTCAAAGAAGGGATGATAGAGTCTATAGAAACAGGCGATCGAGCCAACTAATTGAGTTTGTAATTTAATTCGGAAAAGCTATACCTACCGACAAGGTATAGCTTTTTCTTTCTCGCTGTAACTTCCTTATAGCAACCCTGCATCCTCTAAGCTTATATCAACCCCCTTAATATTTGCCTCAGCCACTAATACTGCTAAATATTGTTGAATCGCCCTTAGCCTCACTTTTGTTTGTAGGTAGCTTTTAATTTGAGTTTCAACTTGTTCATAAGGTAGCTGCTGCCCTTCTGCTTTTGCTGTTACCCAAACTACATGATATCCGTAACGTGTTTCAATTGGTCGAGGCGACAGCCCAGGTGCTAACTTAAATACTTGGCGTTCAAACTCTGGGGTGGTTTGCCCTTTACTGATTTGTCCTAAATCACCGCCAGACTCTTTGGATGGACAGGCTGAGTAGGATAAAGCAAGCTCAGTGAAAAGGGTGGGTTCATTAGTCAGTTCTTTAATTATATTTTCTGCTTGTTGGTTGGCTGCCATTCGTGCAGGGGTATCTTCTGGTGCCGCTGCTAATAAAATATGTTTAACTGCCATGACAGGAGGGCTGGTAAAGCGCTCTGGGTTAGTAGCATAGATTTGTTTGCACTCTTGTTCTGAAGCTGTAGGGATATCTACTTCTCGTTCCAGTAATGTGCGTATAGCGGCTTCTTCTTCAGACTCTTCAACGCTTTGCTCTATGGACAGTTGCTGTTTCTTTATTTGTTGATTAAGTAATAGCTTTATGACTAAAGCTTGTGTTGCTAAATACACGGCTTCTTCAGGATTATCAGCTGGATGATATTGTACTTCCTGAGCTATTTCCTGTTCTGATATTTCTTCGCCATTGACGGAAACAGGATTAATTGTAATAGAGTCTGTTTGGTGTGAAGTATGAGAGCAGGCTGGTTGATTCATAATAATACTAACCTTTTAAAAACTGAATTATTAATCCTGATTTTTTGGTGCTATGTTTTTTCCTTTGAGGCTGTCACAAAGGGGTGTTGAAAATAAGCCTAGTGTTCGATATGGAATAACAGGATATTCTTCCGCCGCTCTTGAAGTACCATCCCTGGCCCATCAAGAGCTAAAAAGGCATCCATGTCTTAGCTACAGAACACCCTGTTACCCCATATTCGCTAGCTTTTTGCGACAACCTCCAAGAGAAGGGCACAGAAAATAACTTCTAATTAATGAATATACCCAAAGTGAAGGGATTTTTAGGCGAGGCCATCGAGAGAAGAAGCCCCAGTCGCTTATTGAAATAAGCGACTGGGGTGATAAACGATGATAACAAAGCATAAAAACCTTTCACGAAGGGTATGACTATTTTTGCCTGACTACCTGATAACACCTACCGATATACCACACAGGTGCACTGATAATATGCACAAGCCGTGTGAACGGGAATAATATAAATAATGTCATTCCCAAGAACACATGCAGCTTATAAATAATACTTACTGGAGATATTGAGGCGGCCGCAGCTTCTGGTTGAAGGGTAATAATATATTGTGCCCAATTAGCCAGTAATACCATTACTGAGCCATCCATATGCTGAGAGGAAACCAAAATAGAAATTAAGCCTAAAACTAATTGTACCCATAATACAATTAACACCAATAAATCTGATTTGCTGGTATTGGCTTTAATTCTAGAATCAGTCAAGCGGCGATGGATTAACATAGTTAACCCAACAAAACATAAAATCCCAAAGAATCCACCAGATACCATAGCTAATAACTGTTTACCTGGTGTTGAAATGACATGGTGGTATATTGATTCTGGGGTTAACAACCCAACCACATGGCCAAGCAAAATAAAAATAACGCCTACATGAAACAGGTTACTAGCAAGGCGCATATTTTTCTTTCGCAGCATCTGGCTTGAGCCGGCTTTCCAGGTATATTGGGATAAATCAAAGCGTGCCCAACTGCCTATTAGGCAAATGGCTAACGCAACATAGGGATAGATACCAAATAACAATAAATTGATAGTCATGATCTTGCTCCCCTATTACTGTTAGAGGTTTTGCTAAAAGAGTTACTATTAGTGGTATTGCTAGAAGATAGACTGTTTACAAAATGGATGGGCGTTGGCATTTCCTCCTTAGCTTTTTTCGGAAGATGACTATTATTGTTAGTATTAATGCTGCAACCATTGCCCTCTAAACCGAAGGTCACTTGTTCTTCTTCCCACACCTTATCAATGGCTTCGGGAGTATAGTCAGGTTCTTCATCTGCCACTTGTTTTTGCAAGTCACTTAAATCAACACTGACATCTGCAAGTTCAAGTAATACCTCAAAGCAGCGGGAATAAATACTTTCTCGCTGTGCTAGACGCACTTTTAAAACAGCTAAAATTGGCGCAATATTGATTAACTGTTGTTGTATGGTCGCTTGATCTTGATGGGTTAAAAACTCAAGAAATAGAGGTAAGTAATCAGGTAATTCCCGCACACTGATATGGAAGCCTTGCTCTTTATAAAGCTCCATTAAATCGACCATTGCCTGACCACGATCACGGGACTCACCATGGACATGCTCAAATAATAGCAGCGAAACCGCACGGCCCCGGTCAAATAAACCCACATATTCTTCTTGTCGGTCCATTAAATCCGTGGTGGTTAGGTGATTAAGGACATCAATCAAAACAGCTTTGCTTTTGGAATTTAATTCCTGATCATGCTCAATGGCTTCTGCAAGCTCACCACGCCCTTGCTGTAATTCAGTTGAAGGGTAGTCTAATAATAATGAAATAACCTTTAATATTTTCATTCGTTACCCCTCAATTTTTACAGTTTGAATAATATTACGCTGGTCATTTTGTTTGCCACCAAACAGGTTAACACCAGAGTTGCTTTGGCAGCCATCACCAAAAGAGAAGCCACAACCAGAACGATAACCATAAGTATCTTCTACTGCAGACTCCCGATGGCCTGTTGGGATAACGTAACGGTCTTCATAGTTAGCAATTGCCAGATAGCGGTACATGTCTTCTACCTGAGCAATGGTTAAGCCGACTTCATCCAGCACGGCTTGATCAACTTGTTGGTCAACAATTTGACTACGCTTGAATGCTCGCATTGCCAGTAAACGTTTTAATGCAAGTAAAACAGGCTTATCATCACCGGCAGTCAGCATATTGGATAAATAACGAACGGGAATTCTCAGGCTAGCAACATCTGGAATGATTCCATTCATGCCAACATGGCCGGCTTCTGCAGCATGTTGAATTGGACTTAATGGTGGAACATACCAAACCATGGGTAGAGTGCGATACTCTGGGTGTAAAGGTAAGGCCAGTTTCCAATCAACCGCTAATTTATAAACAGGAGATTGCTGTGCAGCTTCTAATACAGAGTCTTCAATACCATCAAGCTTTGCTTGTTTAATAACGTCTGGATCAAATGGATCTAAGAAAATATCCAGCTGTTTTTGGTAAAGGTCTTGTTCTAAAGGTGTACTGGCCGCTTCTTTAATTTTATCGGCATCATAAAGTAAAACACCTAAATAACGAATCCGACCTACACAGGTTTCAGAGCAGACAGTTGGCATGCCTGATTCAATACGTGGGTAGCAGAAAATACATTTTTCTGATTTACCGCTTTTCCAATTGAAATAGATTTTTTTATAAGGGCAGCCAGAAATACACATCCGCCAACCACGACACTTGTCCTGGTCTATTAAAACAATGCCATCTTCTTCCCGTTTATAAATGGCACCAGAAGGACAGGAGGCAACACAGGCTGGGTTCAGACAATGCTCGCAGAGCCTGGGCAAATACATCATGAAAGTATTTTCGTACTGCCCGTATATATCCTTTTGAATGTTATCGAAGTTTTTATCTTTTGAGCGCTTTCTAAATTCAGTGCCTAAAATCTCTTCCCAGTTAGGTCCCCACTCGATTTTTTCCATGCGCTCGCCACTAATTAAAGACCTGGGGCGAGCAGTCGGTTGATGGTTACCTAATGGCGCTGTATGCAGATGTTGATAGTCAAAATCAAAAGGTTCGTAATAATCATCAATTTCGGGTAAATCAGGGTTGGCAAAAATATTCGCGAGAATACGAAATTTACCACCGATTTTAGGTTCAATGGTGCCGTCAGCTTTACGATTCCAACCACCTTTCCATTTTTCCTGATTTTCCCATTCTTTAGGGTAGCCAACGCCTGGCTTGGTTTCGACGTTATTAAACCAGGCGTATTCCATGCCTTCCCGAGAGGTCCAAACATTTTTACAAGTAATTGAACAGGTATGGCAGCCAATACATTTATCCAGATTTAATACCATACCAACTTGTGCGCGTATTTTCATTTTAGGCTCTCCTCACACATCTTCAGGCTATGGTTGTTCAGCTATATCGTTATTGGAAAGAGGTTGTGGTAACTCATGACCTGATGGGCCATCCAACCAATCGACTTTTGCCATTTTTCTAACCACCACAAATTCATCACGGTTACAACCAACAGTGCCGTAATAGTTAAAACCATAAGCTTGTTGTGCATAGCCACCAATCATATGGGTTGGTTTGAGTACCACCCGAGTCACTGAGTTATGGTGTCCACCACGCGTGCCAGTTACTTCAGAGCCAGGTACATTCACAATTCGTTCTTGGGCGTGATACATCATCACCATGCCTTGTTTTACCCGTTGAGAAACCACTGCTCGACAGGCAATAGCACCATTGGCATTAAATATCTCTACCCAATCGTTATCTTCGATGCCAGCTTCAGTTGCATCTAATTCACTCAACCAAATAATCGGACCGCCACGATTTAGAGTGAGCATAATTAAATTGTCAGAGTAGGTGCTGTGGATCCCCCATTTTTGGTGAGGGGTAATCCAGTTTAGAACAATTTCTTTATTGCCATTGGTGTGTTTGCCTTTTACAAAGTCGACCGTTTTGGTACAGATTGGCGGCCGATAAGAAACCATTTGTTCACCAAAGGCTTGCATCCATAAATGGTCTTGGTAAAACTGTTGCCGGCCAGTAATGGTTCGCCAAGGGATTAATTCATGAACATTGGTATAACCTGCGTTATAACTCACATGCTCAGACTCTAAGCCAGACCAGGTAGGAGAAGAAATAATTTTTCTGGGTTGAGCTTGTACATCCCTAAAGCGAATTTTTTCTTCATGCTTGGGCTCAGCTAAGTGTTTATGATTACGTCCGGTGAATTGACCAAGGGCATCCCAGGCTTTTACTGCCACATTACCATTGGTTTCTGGGGCTAAGCTTAAAATCACTTCTGCAGCATCAACTGCCGTATTAATTTGTGGTTGTCCTTTGCTGACACCTTCTTCATTAACACTGTAATTTAGCTGTCGAAGTAGCTCGACTTCTTCATCGGTATTCCAGCTAATCCCTTTACCGCCATTACCAGTTTTTTCTAACAAAGGACCAAGTGAAGTGAATTTTTTATAGGTATTGGGATAATCTCGTTCAACCACCATCATATTAGGGGCTGTTTTTCCTGGAATCAGATCACACTCGCCTTTTTTCCAGTCTTTCACCTCAAAAGGTTGGGAAAGTTCTCCGGGAGTGTCGTGGAGCATCGGTACGGTAACAATATCTTTTTCTACCCCCAGTTCGCCTTCTGCGACTTGAGAGAAAACTTTTGCGATTCCTTTATATATGTCCCAATCGGAGCGTGCCTCCCAGGCAGGGTCAACCGCCTTTGATAAAGGGTGAATAAAGGGATGCATATCGGAGGTATTTAAATCATCCTTTTCATACCAAGTTGCGGTGGGTAAGACGATATCGGAATATAAGGCAGTTGAAGACATCCGGAAATCAAGCGTTGTTACCAAATCCAATTTGCCTTCAACACCTTGTTTTTCAAAGTCGATTTCTTTAGGGATAATGCCATCACGAGTCGCATTGTCTTCATTTAATACGCCATTTTTGGTGCCTAATAAATACTTCAGCATATATTCATGGCCTTTACCGGAAGAGCCCAGTAAATTAGAACGCCATACAAATAGACAGCGAGGAAAGTTATTTGGATTATCAGGTTGTTCCGCAGCAAAACGAATGTTGCCAGATTTTAGCTGTTCCACTAAGTAGTCTTTTGGATCTTTGCCCGCTTGTTCGGCTTCTTTAGTTATTTCCAGCGGGTTTTTATTTAATTGTGGAGCGCTCGGTAACCAGCCCATCCGTTCTGACTTAATGTTGTAATCCAACATATGTTCTGGCCATTGGCTGTGATCAACTAATGGAGAAAGTACTTCGTGGATACTGACTTTTTCGTGACGCCACTGTGAACTGTGATTATAGAAAAAAGAAGTGGAGTTCATATGGCGAGGAGGGCGGCTCCAATCTAAGCCAAAGGCGAGTGGCTGCCAGCCTGTTTGTGGACGTAATTTTTCCTGACCCACATAATGTGCCCAGCCTCCGCCAGTTTGACCAACACAACCACACATAATCAGCATGTTAATCAAACTACGATAATTCATATCCATGTGATACCAGTGGTTCATGGCGGCGCCAACAATGACCATTGACCGGCCTTTGGTTTTATCGGCGTTATCTGCAAATTCCCTTGCCACCTGAATAACTTTTTCCCGTGAAACACCAGTGATTTTTTCTTGCCAGGCTGGGGTAAAAGGAATGTCATCATCGTAACTGGCAGCAACATTTTCACCACCCAATCCACGGTCAATACCATAATTGGCAATGGTTAAATCAAAGACAGTAGCCACTTTGGCTTTTTTGCCATTAGCGAGTTTAATTTCTTTATAGGGTAGTTTGCGTGCTAGTACTTCATCATGCTCGCAGTAGTTCCAATATTCATTGCTTTCGTCAGCAGCAAAATGGGGGAAGGCAACATCAACTGTTTTCTTTGGACCATCGATAAGAGAAAGCTGCAGTTTAACCTCTTTTCCTGATTTGCCCTCTTTATTTTCTATATTCCATTTGCCTTGTTCACCCCAGCGATAGCCAATGCTACCCTGTGGCGAAACGAGCTCATTAGTATTTTCGTCGTAAGCAATGGTTTTCCATTCAGGATTATTATCCTGGCCTAAGTTGCCCGTTAAATCTGATGCTCTTACAAAGCGAGTGGGCTTTAGGGTTTTACCTTCGTGCTCTTCTAATAAGACCAACATGGGCATGTCAGAATAACGACGAACATAATCAGTAAAATATTCGCTGGGTTTTTCTAGATGAAATTCTTTTAAAATAACATGACCAAAAGCCATCCCTAATGCTGCGTCAGTCCCTTGTTTGGGGTTTAACCAGATATCGGTTAATTTAGCTACCTCAGAATAGTCTGGGGTAATACTAACGGTTTTGGCACCTTTATAACGGACTTCAGTAAAGAAGTGAGCATCAGGGGTACGGGTTTGTGGTACGTTGGAACCCCAGGCAATAATATAATTAGAGTTATACCAATCAGCCGATTCAGGTACGTCAGTTTGTTCTCCCCAAGTCATTGGTGATGATGGAGGCAAATCACAATACCAGTCGTAGAAGCTCATGCAAACCCCACCAATTAGTGATAGGTAACGTGAGCCCGCTGCATAAGAGACCATTGACATAGCAGGAATAGGGGAGAAGCCAATAATACGATCAGGGCCATATTTTTTGGCTGTATGAACATTGGCCGCAGCAATAATTTCGTTGACTTCATCCCAGGATGAACGAACAAACCCACCCATACCCCGTTTAGTTTTATATTGTTTGGTTTTTTCTGGGTCTGAAACAATGGACTCCCATGCTGCTACAGGTGATTGATTTTTTCTTGCTTCTCGCCATAGTTTTAATAGTGGTTTGCGTACTTTTGGGTATTTAAGGCGGTTAGCACTATAAATATACCAACTAAAGCTTGCTCCTCTGGGGCAACCACGTGGTTCGTGATTAGGTAAATCGGGGCGAGTTCTTGGGTAATCAGTTTGTTGGGTTTCCCAAGTGACCAATCCATCTTTTACATAAATTTTCCAGCTACAAGAGCCAGTACAATTTACGCCGTGAGTGGAACGAACGATTTTATCATGTTGCCAACGACGGCGATAACTGTTTTCCCAGGCACGGCTTTCATTGGTTGTTTCACCATGTCCTTCAGAAAATTCACCGATTTTTTTCTTAAAGAACTGTAGTCTATCAAGTAAGAGACTCATTTTATTATCTCCATAGTAGCCAAACTTATTTCTACTATTCAGGCATTCACAATTATGGTTAACGTCTTGATCTGCTTTTTAGCCACTCTTATTTCAAAAGAGCACAGAAAGCTAATTTAGTGTTTGATATGGTATAACAGGCTATTCTTCCTCCGCTCTTGAAGGGCCATCCTTGGCCTATCAAGAGCTAAAGCGATATCCATATCGCAGTTACAGAATACCCTATCACCTCATATCCATTAACGTTTGCGCTATCTTCAGGTGAAGGGATAAGAATACTATTTAATTTATTTACTGCTGTTTTCATAAGGTTAACCATAAATATCATCTATGTACTGTCTTATGGGTTTTTATGCTCAGCACCTGGTCGCAGATAAAACCACCAGTTAACCAAAATGCATAAGCCATAAAAAGCTGCAAAACCATATAATGCATATTCAGGGGTGGTTGCTTTAATTTGCTCACCAAATACTTTGGGAATATAAAATGCGCCATAAGCCGCCACTGCAGAAGTCCAACCTAAAACGGGGCCAGCTTGTTCCTTATTAAATACCATTGCAATGGTTCGGAAGGTGGAGCCATTACCAATACCTGTCGCAGCAAATAACACTAAGAATAGTAGAAAGAATGGAACAAAGTATTCTTCTGGTGTGGCAGAGGCATAAGCGGCTTTCATATAATAGGCAACCCCTATTGCACTGAGCACCATCACAACCGATACAACTTGGGTAACGAAAGCGCCGCCGACCTTGTCAGCAATCCAACCACCTACAGGACGAATTAAGGCACCAATAAAAGGCCCCATCCAGGCATACATTAATGCAGAAGGGCCATTTGGGTTAACTGTATCGTGGGTTAAAATACCATCGGCACCTGCAACATGGGAGTAACCAAAAATCACTTTAATCGCTAATGGAAAGGCTGCAGAAAATCCAATAAAAGAACCAAAGGTCATGGTGTAGATAACACTCATTACCCAAGTATGTTGATGACCAAAAATTTGATATTGGCGGGTTAAGCTTTGCTTGATGTCCCCTGGAAATAATTTTAGTAGAAATACAGTTGAAGCAATAACAATAACCAGCACAATTTCTTTTGGCACATTAAAGCCGGAGCCATTAGCACTTTCTGGCAATATTAACCATAAACCAACAGTGGCAGTAATGAAGCCTACTAACAGCATGCAAGTGATAATCGAAAAAGCTTTAAATGGTGAGCCAATATCAGGTGATACTTCAGGGGTGCGAATGTTATTCATTCCAAACCAACCAGCAAAGGCTAGTGGAATTAAGAATAATAGCCAAACAAACCCAGCATTTTGAATCCAGGTTTCAGACCCGGAAGGGATTTTGCCGATTAGTGTGCCAGAGGTATTTTGCAGGGTCATTGAATCACCACCTAAAGCACCAAAGACGCCAAACGTCATCATTAATGGTACTAGGATTTGCATGGTAGTCACACCAAAATTACCTAAACCTGCATTTAGGCCCAAGGCTAACCCTTGCACTTTTTTAGGGAAAAAGTAGCTGATATTAGACATGGAGGAAGCAAAGTTACCACCACCAAATCCTGATAATAAAGCTAGCAGTTGAAATACCCAAAGTGGCGTGTCTTGGGATTGTAATGCTATCCCTGTACCTAAAGCGGGTAACATTAATAGAGCTGTAGTGAAAAAGATGGTATTACGTCCACCTGCTAAACGGATAAAAAAGCTGGAAGGAATACGTAATGTAGCGCCGGTTAAACCAGCAATGGCCATTAAAGTAAATAGTTCTGATTTTGCAAAGGGAAACCCTAAATTTAGCATTTGTACCGTAATGATGCCCCAGTATAACCATACGGCAAAACCGCACAATAAACTGGGAATGGAAATCCATAAGTTTCTATTGGCAATTTTTTTGCCAGTAGATTCCCAAAACTCTGTATTTTCAACATCCCAGTTAGTAATGTCTGCGCTTTTAGAAGCAGCAACTGGGGGAGGGTTGGATGTATGAGTAGTCTCTGACATGTCGTGCTCCTATTAATAAACACTCTCGTCTAGTTCTAAACCTTCTGCTTTGCGTAGCTTGCGAATAGCAATATTCATTAAAATCATGCAGATGGCGACAATGGCAAACAACACCATAAAGCAGGAGCTGCGTACCCCGATCCAATCATTTGCTATGCCGAAAATAATAGGCAGGGTGAAACCACCTAGGCCGCCAAGAACGCCTACCATGCCGCCGACTGACCCCATATTGGCTGGATAATAATCGTGGATAATGCGATAGACAGATGCTTTACCAATACCTTGGGCGATACCAATAAGGAACACTAAAATTGTAAATACCCAGATATTAAGGCCCACTTTAAAGTGTACATCTCCCTCAATACCGTGAATAATCATGGTAGTTTGAGGGTAAGATACAAAGAATAAGCAAATTAATGATACCCAGAAAACTGCCCAGTTAATTGAGCGGGCACCAAACTTATCAGATAACCAACCACCTAAAGCTCTGATAACACCAGAGGGTAAGGTAAATAACATGGTGATAAAGGAAGCTGTTTTTAAATCTAATTCGTATTCACCGACATAATATTTGGGTAGCCATAGTGCTAAGGCTACAAACCCCCCAAAAACAAAATAGTAGTAAAGACCAAACCGCCAAACTCTAATTTCTTTTAATGGGGCTAGCTGAGCGGCTAAAGAAATATGTTTACCTGATTTTTTCCGTTCTTCATGAGCCGGGTCATTAAAAGTGAAAAACCAAAAAATGATGGCCATGATGACCATTGCAATAGAGTAAATTTGAGGTACTGCCCGCCAGCCTAAAGCAACTACAATCATCGGAGCAACCAAGTTGGTAATAGCTGCACCGGCATTACCAGCGCCAAATATTCCCATTGCAGTGCCTTGACGCTCTTTTTCAAACCAGGCTGAGGTATAAGCGATACCAATTGCAAAAGAGCCACCTGCTAAGCCAACAAATAAACCAATGACAAGGTATTGCCAATATTCAGAGGCAAAAGCTAAACCATAAGTTGGTATGGCAACCAATAACATGTGAATAAAAAAGACAATCCGGCCACCAAAGCGGTCAGTCATTATTCCTAGAGGTAAACGGGTAATTGAGCCAGTAAGTATAGGAGTAGCGACTAAAATACCAAACTCAGTATCTGATAAATTCAACTCCTGTTTGATTTTTATTCCGATGATAGAGAACATGGTCCATACAGCAAAGTTTGCTGCAAAGGCCACGGTGTTCATGGAAAGGACTGACCATTGCTTTTGGGTATGGCTAAGCATTTTAACCTCCTTTACGACGACATACCCTGAAGTTAGGTGAGGTTAATGAAAGCTGAGTTGACCAGGGTCAATAGTTGTTCTGGTAGAAAGTTGTCTAACTAGGGAGTATACCTCTTTAGAGGTATGGTGATAAATTGGTATAACCTACTGATAAATAAGAATTTTTTTGTTTTCCTGGAAAAATAATGAAGAAAAACAGCAATGTGTGTTCTTAAGAGGTACTATTGCCAAAAGAGGGGTGATTTAATTCTTATTGTTAGTAAATATAAATCATTCTCACTATGTTTTAAAAGCTGAAAATTTAGGTTATTTGGAAAGAGTATACTTGAGCTTAATTCTGATTAAGAATAAAGCTATATTAGAATATAGTTATGGTTGAAAAAAAACATTATAGCTTATTGACGCGAGTAGGAGTGGCTTTCGCTGCTGTGGTTACGCTTGGGCTGGTGAGTATGATTAGCTCAGTCATTATTGCTGATTCAGCAGAAGGTGACAGTTATGCTATTAATTTAGCTGGCTCATTGCGAATGCAAAGTTATCGGATAGTAGCGTTGTTGCAAAGAAAAGAGCAGCCATCAACTGTAAAACAGGCTATTAATGATTTTGAGCAGCGATTATCAAACCCCATATTGCAGCATGTTGTGTCCAGTCAGTTGGACCAGCAAGTCAATGTTAGCTATCGAGAGGTTGTCAATCGTTGGCAGAGTTTAAAGCCACAGTTATTGGATAATTTTACCAAAGACATTGACTTCGTTCATTTACAGCAAGTGGATAAGTTCGTTAATGAGATTAATGAACTGGTGAAACATATTGAGGTGGCCTCAGAGACTAAAATTTATACTTTGCGTGCGATTCAAGTTGTTACTTTATTTTTGACTTTACTCGTCATTTTTATCGCGATGTATAATTTACATGCACGGTTGATGGTGCCTTTGAAAGAGTTGGTACAAACGGCAAGTGTTATACGGGATGGAGGATTTAACCAGCGCTCATCTTATCAAAGTGCTGATGAGTTAGGTTTGCTTAGTAATACATTTAATCAGATGTTGGATCATCTTACTCAGCTTAATAGCGAGTTAGAAAAGCGAGTAGAGCAGAAGACAGCGACATTACAAAGAACAAATAGAGTCTTAGAAACACTTTACGAAACCAGTCGTTGGCTAAATGATTTTCCACAAGAATTCCAAACCAGTATTATCAGATGTTTAAAGCGTTTACAGCAATTAACGGAGTTAAAACGAATTTCTGTTTGTTTGAAGCTGGATGATAGCGAGCCATTCAACCAAATTTTATCTTCAGATCAAATTAAACGACCACCATTTTGTCAGTTTCCAGATTGTGAAGGCTGTAAAGAAAGGCGAGAGATTCAGGGCGACTTAAAACAGTCTCAGTTAATGTCTTTGGATATTAAAAATCAAGTAGGTAAATATGGAGAGCTTTTAATAGAAAACGAAATAAATACACCAATTACAGACTGGCAACTACAGCTATTACAGGCATTTGCTGATATGGTTGCGACAGCCTGTAATCATAACCAGTTTATTGAACAAAAAGCACGACTGGCGATGATGAGTGAACGTGCTGTTATTGCCAGGGAATTACATGATTCATTAGCGCAATCTCTATCCTATCAAAAATTACAAGTTGCTCGGTTAAGAAAGTTATTACAGTCTGAAGCCAATACAGATGTATTAGAAAAAACAATAAATGAAGTTCAGCAAGGACTAAATGCTGCATATCGACATTTACGAGAATTACTCAGTACTTTTCGCTTGAAAATAGATGCCCCCGGGCTTGAGCAAGCATTAAAAGGAACAGTAGAAGAGTTTCAACAACAAACTCATATACGATTACATTTAGACTATAGATTGCAGCAGTTTCGTTTAACTGCACATGAGGAGATCCATTGCTTACAAATTGCGAGAGAGGCTTTATTAAATGCTATTCGGCACTCTAATGCTGCAGAGATAACACTTTCTATACATGAAACTGAAAATGAACAGGTTGAGTTATCCATCTTAGATGATGGTATAGGAATAGACTTGAATGTTGATAAACCTAACCACTATGGATTAATTATAATTCAAGAGCGGGTCAATAGCTTGAAGGGGACATTAACCATAAGGCGTTGCGAAAGTGATGGAACAGAAGTTAAAGTAGAGTTTACACCGCAACAGCTGGTTAATAATCAAACACAAATACGTGGGTTAGTGTAAAAGATGAGCACTTCAGTAGTAAACGATATTATTATCATTGATGATCACCCGATGTTGCGTAAAGGGTTGATTCAACTGCTGGAACTAGAAGGCGATTTTAATCCTGTAGCAGAGTGTGGTGATGGTAGCCAGGCAGTTGCTTTAGCGCTTCAATACGAGCCTGATTTAATTTTGTTAGATCTGAACATGCCAGGTATGAGTGGTATTGAAACCTTAAAAGCGTTACGAGAAGCTGAAGTAGATGCTCGTATCCTGATGTTCACTGTTTCAGATGATCAGCAGGATGTAATGGAGGCTTTTAAATGGGGAGCAGATGGCTATTTGCTGAAAGATATGGAGCCAGAAAAAGTGGTTGAGCAATTACGTCAGGCGTTAACAGGGCAAATGGCAATTAGCCCTGAGCTTGCTGTTATTCTTGCTTCAGCAATAAGACATAAAACAACTGCTCGTAAAGCGAGTATTGATGAATTAACCAGTAGGGAAAAGCAAGTGTTAAAGCTTATTGCTGAAGGACAAAGTAATAAGCTAATCGCTCGTAAGCTAAAAATATCGGAAGGGACAGTAAAAGTACATGTTAAACGGGTATTAAATAAGTTGAATATGAAGTCACGGGTTGAGGCTGCTGTATGGGTAGTCGAAAATCGAATCAGTTGACTATTTTAAGTATCGCTTTTGAATCTCTGCTAGCTTACCACTGTGCTTAGTTTTTATAAAAGATTGCTGGAGCCTTTTGACAATATCAGAATCAGTGTCTTTTTGTATGACGATATAGTACTTTTTAGAGCCATCTAATAGAAATAGCTTTTCGAAGTCGCTGTATTGACTATCAGCTTTTTTGGCTAAATAGGCTAGTGAGTATTCCAGAAATACAATTAGGTCGGTTCGGCCAAGCAATAGCATGCGTACATTTTGCTCATAGTTTACTGTTTCTGTGATTTTTAGGTTTGCATTTTTTAGCTGCTCGGTGGCTGCTGTGCCTATAACAGTACCAATGGAGTATCCTTTAGTTTTTATTTCTTCAAGTGATGAAGCCTTAATATCTTTCCTTCTTTTAAGTTTATAAATGTAAATATTGCGATCGCTGATAGGGCCAATCCAATGAAACAGTTTTTCTCGATTGGGCTTACGAACGACCGTATATAATAATGTGCCAGGTTTTTGTGATGCTAATAAAAATGCTCGTTTCCAGGGGGCAAATGCCCATGATTTTGCTTTGATACCAGAATCTTCTAATAGGTAGCGGGTTATATCAGTCGATAATCCAGTAATGTTACCATTTTCTTTATAAGCATAGGGAGGGTAGTTCTCTACGACGATGTCAATACTATCAGCGAAAAGTAGTGGTTTGAATAAAGCTAAAAAAATGAAGGAAGCCAGATATTTCATTACCTTACTCTTGTACTTAGCACATTAACTGCTTAGGTATTTGGCATTTGCTCTCCTAAGTATTGGTTGAGTTTCTCCTATAAACAAGAATTTATGATATAGCATTTGGTTTGGGTATCAATAAGCGTATCGATCAGTGATACGCTATCTATGAGAAAGGTTTATACCAGGCTCTGCAAACCAGTATCCGTTGCATTGATTGTCAATAGCAATCAATGGCACTGTTTCTCCTTGGATGGCTGTATGATATTGATTAATGACTTGTTTCATATCGTGAGACTGAGGGCTTAAACGAACAATATCAATACCCATTTTTTGCATTGCTGGTATTTGGCTCATTAGGTTATATAAACTACCAGACTGGGTTTGAATTCCGTTTAAGGTAAATAATGGTTGATTCTCTTGACTGTTAACGAGGATGCCATCGGGGTAATTAAGACACACAAATTGACAGTTGTCTTTTGGTAAATGACGAAAACGCGCAGTAAAACATCGAGCAGAGTAAGCCAGAGGTAAGTAACCGTAACTAAATACTTCTGTTTCAAGCGTATCTTTAATACCTTGTTCAATACATTCTGTTAATATAGATTGGAGAGACTGAGCAGATAGTTCTACAGGCATTACCCAGCGTTTAAGCCCTTGTCGATGTAAAAGGGAGAGAGTTCTACCATTATAGATATTGATGGCGGGGCCTGTCACAAATGGAATCCTTTGAGCAGATAAAAGCTGCACTGCTGCCATATCATTGGCTTCGATGATAATCGAGTCGTTACGGCAAAGACGCCGTAAACTGTTTAACTCTGATTCTGCTGAAATAAGCGCCAGAGTTGAAAGTACCACTTCTTTACCTGAACTGGCTAATTGCTGCGCTAGTTCAAGCCAGTCATCTGTATTTAATTCTCGACGTTTGCTACAAACAGTTTCTCCCAGGTATACAATGTCAACCGGTGTATCTATAATATTTTGGTAAAAATCATAAACCTGTTGTTTAGGCCAAAAGTATAAAATAGGGCCAAGAGATAACTTCATTACTTTATACCATTCATGACTTATTTTAGGGTATAGGGCAAATTACAAAAATATTCACAGCGAAAATAACTAAGTCTAAAATCCATCTGTGAAGAGTATCACTGCCAGGGTCTTGAGTATGCGCCTAACGTTGTTTGCGTACCTTCTGAAACCTTAGCAAGCTCGTTTTGCCAGTGAGGTTTCACTATAAAGTTGTTAGGATCTGCCTTGTAACAATTTAATGCTTGTCGCCAAGTACTGACGACTTGAGCGACATAAGCAGGGCTGCGTTGACGGCCTTCAATTTTAACTGCTTTAATGCCTATCGCTGATAATTGGGGAATAAGTGCTATGGTATTAAGACTAGTGGGTTCTTCAATAGCATTATAGACTGTGCCTGCTACCTCAAAGCGGCCTTTACAAAGAGTGGGATAACCCGCTTTTTCATTTGGTTGGAATTTGTCAATTAATATATCATTTAATCGTGACTCTAGTCCTTCGTTGGATTCTTGCCAGCGAACAAAACTGGCAGGAGAGCAGACACCACAGGTGTTGGGTGATTGGTCTGTTAGGTACGAGGATAAGTGGCAACGACCTTCTGCCATAATACAGAGCGAACCAAAGGCAAATACTTCTAAGTCTACAGGCGACTTTGTGGCAACCTGCTGAACTTGTTTTAAAGATAATACGCGTGGTAACACAGCCCGTTTAATTGCAAAATGCTGCTGATAGAACTTCAATGCTTCATAGTTAGTTGCAGAACCTTGCACTGACAAATGTAAGTTGAGAGTAGGGTAGGTATTATGTGCATAATCAAGAACACTGAGATCAGCACAAATGAGGGCATTGACACCTAAATCTACAGCAAGATCAACAGCCTTTTGCCAACGTGCCCATCCTGCTGGTTGAGGGTAGGTATTGATAGCTACAAATACTTTTACCCCTTTATTGATTGCGTACTCTAATGCTTGAGTGGCCTTTTTATCATTGAAGTTGAGGCCAGCAAAATGACGTGCGTTAGTGTCATCTTTAAAGCCTATATAAACAGCATCTGCACCATTATCCACTGCAGCTTTAAGGGCTGGTAAACTTCCCGCGGGGCAGACCAACTCCATATATCAAGTCCTCATTGCTATACCCTGTGTACTGCTTACGAATCAAAGTATCTAGCTTCTAAAAGTGATCGCTATAAGTAAGTGGGTATGATTGATAGTTAATAAGTTCAAATATTGTAAGAGTAACAAAGCGAGTGACTGACAAGCTTGACTTGTATCAAGGGGGGCGACTATTGATGAGTAAACACTAATGGGGTAGATATAATGTCACATTTAACAAGCTAGCGTTTAATTGTAAATACCTTATCGAATTGTACTAATTGTAGTGTTTTATATATAAAGTTATTGCAATGTACTAAATGTATATTTTTTGTACTTAAGTCTTGTTTCATACACATCATCACGGCTATTGCAGAGCTGTCCATATAGTCCGTTTTCTGAAAGTCAATAATATAAGTATGAACTTTATCTTTAGCATTTAAGTAAGCTTCTTTAAATGCTTGCACAACTTCTCGTGTGAAGTTTTTTCCGATAAAAATAGTAAGCTGATTGTCAGTTGCTTCTGTTTTAATATCTGTTCCAAAATTATCCATAACTTGTCTTTATTCTATCGGTTTTAATAAGTTGTTGTTAATTATAGTTCACTCATGATGGTGTGTTTAAAAACTCAATGAAACATATATGAAGAAAAATAACAGTATGTTGGCTGTATAAGCTGTATAAGCTGTATAAGTAGGGGGACGATTATTATTAGAGTTGACTTATATCAAGACGATAACTTGTTATATAGTAGATACTACTCAGTTTCGATTAACCCTTAAAATGAGTATAGCTGCTATGATTGTTAGCTTGCCTGATAAACAAAAGCTGTTGCCTGCTGTACCAAAATTAATAGCAAAGCCTCTAGTTTATATGCCTTTTGCTTTACAGAAGAAGTTGCTTAGCCGCTTATTGCAACAAATTTTTAGTGAAGCATTAGCAGATGGTGATTGTGAATTTTTACAAGGTTCCTGGTTAAAAGTAGCTATTACTGATTTAAATATTAGCTGGTTATTTGGTTGTAATGAAAAAAATGAAATACTCATTAATAAAAATGGTTTGGCTGATGTGACGATAGAAGGAAACTTAAATAGTTTTATATTGTTAGCTGCACGAAAGGAAGACCCTGATACCTTATTTTTTCAACGCCAGTTAACGATAGGGGGGGACACAGAGCTAGGACTACAGGTTAAAAACTTATTGGATAATATAGAGCTTGATGTGTTACCACCTATAATTAATTTATCTATTCGATGTGGAGCTGAATACATTTCATTATTTAGTAAGAGCGAATCTGAGTATCAATAATATATCGTTTGATTTCAGGTAATAGCAGCTCTAAGTCATAGTAGTTGGATTGTTGATTTAGAGCTGTATTTAAAATATTACCCGATTTAAAGGGTTGTAGTACCCATTGCTTGACTTCATGTGAGGCTAAAACCTTTGCCATTATGAGCAAGTCATCAGGCTTTATGAGTTGGTAGTTGATAGTTGTTCTGATTTCGTAGGATACCTTGGACTCTATTAGCTGGGTTAGACTTGTCATACATTTTTGATAATAGACTTTACTCCCTGTAATAGTAGTAGCTAAGTGAGGAGGTGATTTAAAGTCAAAGCCTATCCAGTCGACTAATGATATTATAGAGGTAAATCGTTTAGGTATGCTGCCACTGGTATGAATACCGACTTTAAAGCCTTGTTGTTTACACCACTGAATAGCTTCTACTAAATTATTCTGAATTAAGGGCTCTCCACCACTAAAAACAACCGCTTCGACTAGACCCGTTCTACGTTTTAGAAATTGTTGAATACTCTGCCAAGCATATTGCCCAGAGGTAATCTTGATCAGCTCAGGGTTATGACAATACTGGCAGCGTAAATTGCAGCCCTGACAATATAGTACTGTTGCTAAATGATCAGGAAAATCAATGGTGGTGAGGGGAGTTATGCCACCTATTTGTATTTCTCTCATATAAACTGCCTAGTAAACAAATAAAGAACAAGACCGTCCCTGGCTTTTATGGTTGGTTTTAAGTAGCTGCTATTCGCTTTGCAGATGTAGACTCAGTGAAAAACTGTCTATCATTATGCTCAGCCAGTTTACCGGGGTTAAAAGCAGAAGTTGGTCTATGGTAGCCCATGACTCGGGTCCAGACTTCACAGCGTTGTCTTTTTGGGTGGTTTGTTAATATTTGCTTAGCCATAATTTTTTCTTTATTCAACCTCATTAGCAAGAATTGCTTCATCGCATTTTGGACAAAACTCGTGTTCGCCTGCCAAATAACCATGAACAGGACAAATAGAGAATGTAGGAGTAATTGTGATATATGGTACTTTGAAGTTGCTCAAGGCAGCTTTAACAAGCTTACGACAACTGACACTGCTTGAAATAGGTTCTGCCATATAAAGGTGGAGGACAGTTCCCCCTGTGTAAGTACGTTGTAATTTTTCCTGTAGCTCTAGTGCTAAAAATGGGTCATCAGTATATCCAACAGGTAATTGGCTTGAGTTGGTATAGTATGGGGAGTCAGTAGTCCCACATTGGATGATGTTAGAAAATCTTTTTTTATCTTCTTTGGCAAATCGGTATGCGGTTCCTTCGGCGGGAGTTGCTTCTAAATTGTATAATTGGCCGGTTTCTTCTTGAAATGCAACTATCTTCTCCTTGATATGGTTGAGTAATTCTAGAGCAAGCTGTTGCCCTTTACTGGTAGTAATATCCTCTTGGTTATCACTAAAGTTTAGAATCATTTCATTGATGCCATTAACTCCAATGGTCGAGAAGTGATTACGAAGAGTGCCTAAATAGCGCTTAGTGTAGGGGTATAATCCTTCATCCATTAACTGTTGAACAACGTTACGTTTAATTTCTAAACTGTCTTTTGCTAAATTTAATAAATAATCTAGCTGTTCAAATAACGCTTGTTTATTGCCTTGGTGTAGATAGCCTAAACGAGCACAATTAATAGTAACCACGCCTAGAGAGCCAGTTTGTTCGGCAGAACCAAATAGTCCATTGCCTCGCTTCAATAGTTCACGTACATCGAGCTGTAGTCGGCAGCACATTGAGCGTACCATATGAGGCTGTAGGTCTGAGTTTAAAAAGTTTTGAAAATAAGGCAGTCCATATCGAGCGGTCATCTCAAACAAGCGATCAATATTTTCTGACTCCCAATCAAAGTCAGGTGTAATATTGTAGGTAGGAATAGGGAAGGTAAAAACACGTCCTTTAGCATCACCTTCAGTCATTACTTCAATAAATGCCTGATTGATCATGGCCATTTCTTTTGTGAGTTTGCCGTAGCTAAAAGGCTGTTCTTCACCTGCTATAACAGGGACTTGCTCTTGTAAATCGACAGGACAGGTCCAATCAAATGTTAGGTTTGTGAAAGGTGTCTGGGTACCCCAGCGGGAAGGGATATTAAGGTTATAAATAAATTCTTGGATTAACTGTTTTACTTGTTGATAGTTGACTTGATCTTTGCGAATGTATGGTGCGAGGTAAGTATCAAAAGAACTGAAAGCTTGAGCGCCAGCCCATTCGTTTTGCAAGGTGCCTAAAAAATTAACAATTTGCCCCAATGCTGCAGATAAGTGTTTGGGTGGAGCTGACTCTACCTTGCCTGCTACTCCATTAAATCCTTCATACAACAGTTGGCGTAATGACCAACCAGCACAATACCCCCCCAGCATATCCAGATCATGAATATGAAAGTCAGCATTAACGTGAGCATTTCTTACTGCTTCAGGGTAAAGGCAATGTAGCCAGTAGTGGGCTGTCATTTTACCTGATGTGTTTAAAATAAGACCGCCTAGGGAATAACCTTGGTTGGCATTGGCCTTAATCCGCCAGTCTTGCTTGGTTAAGTACTCCTGATAAGTGTTGCGTATATCTAGGAGCGGTAGTGATTCGACAGTATTTGTACTCAACATGATGGTTTCTAACTACTAAACAATGAGTGATGTATACTATATATAGTATGTCTTTATGGTGTTTTATACTATTTATTGTGCTTGATCTGAGTCAATACTTGGTGAGTTGCATTACAAGACTGGTGGCTGGTGCTTAAAGTTTAAAAATTGATCACTCTAAAACAAGTAAGGAAAGGATATAAAATAGAACAGCCTTTTTTAGTAGATTAGTACTTACTATAATTGGTTATGATGAGGGTATCTGTTATTGGTATGGGAAGTAAGCCATGACATATCCTATTGGATGTAACCCAGATACACATGATGTAGGTAGTAGAGCCGATAATTTTTCCGTAGAACATGCTGCTCCGCTAGCTGGGCATGGAAATGTTGTTAGATTGAGTGAGTCTATAGCTGCACAACAATTATTTAATCATCAGCAGCTTGATTATCAGCCACAAACGATGGCTAAGCCGGTGACCAGCAGTGAGCTTATTGCTTCTAGCCGTGCTGTACACCAGCTCGTGAATAATACTCTAGAGGGTAATAGCCTAGAGGATAATGGTGTAGTCATTGATGATGATGAGCGGCAGTTAATCAAAAACTATCTTGAGCGATCACTCAGTAAATATATATTATCCTATGGTAAATGGGAAATTAAAGCAAAGTTAAGGCGGTTACCTAAAGATCCAGTGAGTTATTTTTCGAAAACCGGTAATGAGCAGCGGCCTGTTAATGGTAAATGGGCATCGCCTAAACACCTGTCTGTTTTCAATAAGATACAAACACAAATAAAGGAGCAAATGCCTAGTGCTGGTGTTCTAGAGATTGAAGATGGCAGAGTTTGTATAAAGGAGCCTTTTCCACAAACAGCACAAAGTTTGGCTAATTACTTAAATATATTAGTGGGTAATGGTGCAATTGCAGAAGAACAAGCCCACAACTCAAATAAGTCAACTTTAATTCAAAGTTTGCTTGAACCGAATGATCAAAAGATAGCTGATATATTTACCAAATATATTGATGTATTAGGCTCTGAAAAAAACCGCACGACTAGAGCCTATCGAGTTTTATTTAAAACTCATGATAATCCCTTTGAGCCTATTAATGAAATAAAACAGCATCGAGGTAAATATAGGATTAGAGCAAATACGACACGAGCGGCCGAAGTGATTGAGCATGATAAAAAGTTACTTAGCCAATTATTTGAACGCTTAGAAGCTTGCCAAAAACAGGTCGTTATGTTGAGTCGGGGAGGCTTGTTTGAGCAGTCAATACAACAAATTGCTACTAAGGCGGATAACCACTTTAGTAATCATGTTATTGATTATAAGACTCGCAAATTCGATAATTTAAAGGTGGACCTTAATAAATGCCAGGAATTATTGAAGCAGCCGCATACCCATTTGGCGACTAAAGATGGTATAGAACAGCTGCGGGAACAACTTAAACACTATCAAAGCTATGTTATTCAGTTAGAGCTGTTTGTTGCTGCTGTTGATGATTTAACACCTAAATTATCTGGCTATAAGGCAGTTTCTGATGTGGGTGAAGCCATTCAACTAGTCGAGCGGTTGGAAAATCATCGAGTGAGTTGGAATGACTATATGCCTACAGATACTAGTCAGTCTGGGAAGGTAAAACTATTTTTCCAGAAAGTCAGGGCAAGGTGGTGGGCCTTTGTTGCACGCTCTTCTGATTGGGATCAAACTATTCACTACAATAGGAAAAATGATATTATTGCTAGTATTAAAATTATGCATGAACAGGCTGATAAATTGAATCAGCTCTTAGCCGATGAAGGAAAACAGCTGCAGCTTGATAACAACGCCCTGCTATTTCGGGTTGAGCTAGCGGATCGGTTATTAAAGATTTTTAATAAACTAAAAAATAAATCTGCTATCCGGTTTGGTTTTATTATGCTGAAACGAAAGTCTTTAGAGAAACTACTTGCTAACCAATTAGGCTTAGCAGAAGGTAGTGTGAGGAATTTTACAACCCATCCAAGTAAAAAGAGTGTTACGGGGGTATTTAATCGGTTAACAGAACGGCTTAGTAGCGTATTTAACAATGTGTAGAACTGGTTATTAATCAGTTCTACACATTATGCTTTTTGAGCTTTTCTTTTCCATTGCTCTACAGGCTTGGCTAACTTTTGATATCGAGCATATTGTGGGTGGTGCTCTCTTAAATGTTTTACATTAAATAATGATTGCTCGCATAAATCCAGCCATTTAAGGCTGAATTTTTCTTGTAATAAGTATAAACAGGCTTGAATTAAGTTCAGGTTCAGGCCTGGGTTCCTTGGTGAATGTTCAAGTGCTTGTTGAAATTGTTCTATGGCTTTTTGATACTCTTTTTGCTCATATAAATGGATCCCTTCTTTGTTTGCTATAGCTGCTTCATTTTTATTTTTCTGACTAACAGGTTCATCAAGAAAGGCTAATATTTTGTTAACAAATATTTTATCATCTGATTTTTCCTCTACTAGTTGGAAGAGAATTGTTTCTGCAACATCTTTGTGATTACATACGAAAAATGTTTTACCTATTTCAAATTTTGTATCTGCTGATAATTGATTATTCTGGTCATTGTAAACGGAATTGATCTTTTCGATAATCTCGTTAGATGCATTTTTATTTTTCTGGAAATATAAGGTCCTGGCTTTGGTTAAGTCTATTTTTATTGAGGTGTTAATATCTAAAGTAAATCGTTTGTTAACTTTTTTAAATAATTCAGATGTTTCACTAAGGGCTTTTTGTTTATCAATAGAGTCACTTTCTTCTGATAAGTCGACTAACGAGCTTGCTAGTTCTACATAATTATCTGCGCAATCAAAACAAGAATTCTTACCTAACTCTATAGTATATCTAAAAGCATTGACAGCGACATCTAAATCACCAATCTCACGACTAATTTTGCCAAGTTTTTGTTGTCTTGCCATTGTATTTGGTGAAATATTCGTTGCCTGTTGAATAGCCTTCTGGGCTTTTTCTGTATCACCTTTGGAGAGATAAACATCGGCAATTTCATCATATGCAGCAACCGCATTTGGATTTATTTTGAAAAGTGCTTCATAATTCTTTATCGCTTGGTCACTGTTGCCAAGAATTTGATTTACTTGGCCTAACATTTGGTGTGGCCAATCTGCAGTTCTAGCTGCTAAAATACTATTGCAAAGATTTTTAGCTTCATCATACTGCTCTGTTAAAATAAATAGCTCGCAGAGTTGTTTCTCATACCAATGACTAAATCGGTTTTCATTTTTTAATGCATCTTTGCACTTTTCAATTGCTTGCTTATATGCTTTTTTAGTAATCAGTTGTTTAACTGGAGCTAGTTTTTCTGATTGTTTTACAAGATTTTCTAGGCGCTTTTTTAATACAGCTTGATTGATAGGCTTTGATAGATACGCATCGGGTTGGCACTCAAGTGCACCCATGACCATTTCCTTGGTAGTTTCAGCTGTAACCATAATAAAAATACTATTAGGTTTTAGTAATTTGAGATGCCTTAGCTCTTCTAATACCTGCTGACCATTTTTTCCTTCACCTAAGTTAAAGTCACAGATTATTATATCATATGGCTGTTGACTGCAGGATGCGATGGCTAGCTTTCCATTCTGAACCATGTCTATTGAGCTGATGCCGATATCTACCATCATTCTTTTAAGTGATAATCGGAAACTTTCAAAGTCATCGACAATCAGTAACTTCTTCTTACTAAAAATATTTGTTGTAGTAGTAACTTCAGGCGTTGTAGTAATGGTTTCAAAAAAATCCATATTTTATGCCCTTCATCTCTAAGCTAAAGCATAATATTTATATACTATTTTAGTTGTTTTTTTACAATTTGAATATTGATTGGAGGATTAACTTAGCTATATATTCATAGTGTAAAAAGCAGATTAGCCTTTGTCTGATCGATAACCAGTTTGTATCATGAAAATCAGATACTTAGTGTACCCAATAGGAATGGTTTTTAGGGGCTGCATCGAGTAACGACTTCCCATGAAACTCCGCATATATAACTTATGCTCTATAGTTGTTGTAACAGGGAGTGTCAACCCATCGAAGTTGTTGGAAATAATGATTTAATGGAAAGTTACAAGGTACTGGTATGCTTGTCATACACCAGATTTGTCCGTGGTTCGGAGTGCTTTGTGTTTTAATTAAATCATCCAGGCTTCAAGTTTGGCTCTATATGGATTCCTAGAGAATTACTTATTAACAGTATGTCTTAAAAATTAGCTTTCTTCAGAAAATTACTCTTCGACCAGATTTTTCAATAGTGATTCGTAGTTGATCAGCAAATAGATTGAAGCAACTACACTTGAGGCAGTCAATATGGCACCAATAATATTTACGTCAACAATTAATGTGACTAACCTAACTATTAGCCCAAGTAATATATTGAAGAGTATTACAAAGCCAATCGCTTCCAAAAAACGCCTATTCACTGTATATGATCCGCATGATACTAATAATGAAAAACTATTTATAGTTGAACGGTTGAATAATAATATGAATCATAAATAAACTCAACGCGAATCTTGATTGTTTACATATTTTTACATTTATCTATAAAGTTGTTATTTGTTCTTTCTGAACTGTGTTGTCGCGTTGGTTTTCTAGATTGAAGTATCCTTTTCTTGACAGGTTAAATAGTTCTTCATGGCGACCATTCTTTCTTAATCGATCTAATCCAGAATTGAATGTAGCTATTAAATCTTTAGCCTTTTTTGTTTTTTTATTAATTAATAAGTAATATCTTGGGTTAATAAGTGGTGTAGGGTGGTATACAATTTTTCTGGTTTGTTCAGGCTGGTAGAACTTTCTTAAAATTGAATAGCCTACCTCTCTATCGAGGGGGTAGAGTTGAATACGCCCTTGAAGTAATTTCATAAAATTGGGGGGCTCAGTTGGGGTTCTTTCAACTATTAATTTTCCCTCAGACTCAGCTTGTTGAAATGCATCGCCATAATTAGCACCAATAAGGCCACCTACTTTATAGGGCTGTAAGTCACTGACATTAGACCAGTCAAAGGATAGGGCCTTTAGGTGCCATATCATATAAGGCCCTTCAAATATAGCGTTTGAGTAATAGAAATCCTGCTCTCTTTCTGCGCTTTTACCCCAAAAAGAAGCTCCGTGGTATTTGCCTTGCTTGGCTAGCACAAGCCCGCGTTGCCAGGGGAAGAAATGATATTCAACTTTGATTGTTTGGTTGCTTGCTAACTGGAAAGCTTCAATAACAATGAGGCTAATTACACCATAATGTTTAAGATCTTTAGATACATAAGGGGGCCATTCCCCAGTAGCTAAGCGCAGGGCTTCAACAGCCCATGATTTACTAATCGTGACACTAATTATAAGAACTAATGCTATAATGGGCCTTTTTTTTAATAGTGTAGCCTGATGACTAGGAAAGCACTGCTATAAGATTAGCAAATAGTTTGGCTTATTGAGATCGCTTACCAAGCTTTACATGGAATAACAATATATTGTGCTGGTTTGAACATCACACCCGCTGCAGCTCTTATTACAAAGCTTGGGGTTATGTTTAGTAATAACGCTTTTACGTTCCCAATGTTTTAGCATGCTTTCAATTACGTGGGCAGGAGTATTGAAGTGTTTGGCTAATCTTTCCAGTGAGACGGATTGTTGTTCTTTAATATAATCACGCATATCTAATAACATAATTTAAACACTCACAACATTTTGATTGAGATTAACTGTAAGCTTGTTAACCCGCCGTTTTAGGAAAATGAGTACCACTATCCATAAGCTTGCTAGCGTGACAAACCAGCCAATGGAATAATGTGGGTGTTCGGCAAAAGTGGCAACCTGGTAATATACCGTAGCTGTTGTGTAGGCAATAGCGAATGTCCAGCCTGCGACCAGCCACATCCAGTTTGTGTTTGCCTCGCGAAAAATAGCCCCTAAGGTAGCCAGGCAGGGGGTATAAAGTAAAATAAATAGCACGTAGGCAAACGCCGCATGTGGTGAACCAAATAAATGGTGAATGGTTGAGAAGGTTTCAGCTGCTATATCTTGGTCTTCTGCCGCAATTTCTTTATTAGTTATCTCACCTATATTCATCCCTAAAGGGTCACCCCAGCCATCGGCTAAGCCAGCTAAGTTGGTTGGAATCGTTAATAATGCGGAATAAAATTTTTGCCAAAAAGCTAATGGTTGAGGGGTATCCAGTGCTTGTTTGGTAGCATTCAGCTGGCTGTACATAGCATCCAGGGTGCCAACCACTGCTTCTTTAGCAAAAACACCAGTGAAAATTCCCACTGTTGCTGGCCAGTTTGCATCATTAATACCCATTGGCTTAAACAGAGGTGTCAGTGCTTTGCCTGTCACAGACAAAATGGAGTTTTCTGTATTTTCGTTATTAACGGTTGCATCTGTACCCAGGCTATTGAGCACATTTAAGAGTGCTACCATTACAATAATGATTTTACCTGCTTTTACAATAAAGCCTTTAAGGCGGCTCCAGGTGTGGGTTAAGACCGTTTTGGTTGTGGGTAGGTGATAATCGGGTAGCTCTAGAATAAAAGGACTGCTTATGCCTGGTAGTAGAGTATGCTTCATAATAATGCCAGTAGTAATAGCAAGTAGAATACCGACAAGATATAAAATAAGCACTATGTTTTGGCCGTTATCAGGAAAAAAAGCAACAGCAAACAGTGCGTAGACAGGAAGGCGGGCTCCACAAGACATAAAGGGAGTCATACAAATGGTTAATAATCGGTCACGCTGGCTTTCTAGAGTTCTAGTTGCCATTACTGCGGGCACATTGCAGCCGAAGCCAATCAGCATAGGAACAAAAGCTTTTCCTGGCAGACCAACCCAGCCCATTATTTTATCCATAATAAAAGCAGCTCTGGCCATATAACCAGAGCCCTCTAACAATGCTAAAAATAAAAATAAGCAGGCAATGATAGGAATAAAAGTAGCAACTGTTTGAATACCACTGCCAATGCCATTGGCGAGTAACGTAATTAACCAGTTTGGTGCATGTATTTGGTTCAGCCAATAGGCTGGAGTATCAATAAATAAAGTACCTGCTGTAATATCAAAAAAGTCAATAAATGCACTGCCAATATTAATGCTAAACATAAACATTAAATACATAATGCTTAGAAATATTGGAATACCCAATAGTCGGTTAAGCACAATGTTGTCTATTTTTTCTGTTATTGATTTTGAAAAACGCTCTTCCGTCGTAACCACTTGTTGGGTGAGTTGATTAATAAACTGATAACGATCATTGGCAATAAGAATATCTAAATCTTCACCCATTTGTTGGGTGATATTTCTTGTATGTTCCTGTGCTAACTGTTGTAACACGGCCTTCCAGGTAGAGCTAGTCTTGATAATGGCAGGAAAGTGGTTGTTGATTTCATTATTGGCGAGTAAGTTTATTGCTTGCCATTGAGAAATAGCTGGGTGGTCATCAGGTCTTATTTGTTGGATAGCTTGATGAATTAACTTGTTATAAGGTTGTGGGGGAAGAGGCGTTGTTGGTTGTTTGAGTGCTTGGGTCACCCGTTTTTTCAACTCCGGTAGGCCTTTTGACTGTTTTGCAACAATTGGTAGTACTGGACATTTTAATCGCTGGGCCAGCTGCTTGATGTTGATGGTTTGCTTAGCTGATGAGAGCTTGTCCATCATATTGAGGACAATGATCATGGGTTTTCCCAACTCAAGTAACTGAAGAGTTAAATATAAACTTCGTTGTAAATTAACTGCATCGATAATATTAATAATGAGAGAGCTGGAATCTATTAATAAAAAATCAAGCGTAATTTGCTCGTCAATAGCAGTATTTTCTACACCATCTAAGGAATAAAGTCCGGGTAAGTCAATTATCTTAATCGTTTGTTGGTTATACTGATAAGAGCCTGTTTTTTTCTCAACGGTTACACCGGGCCAATTACCAATCTTTTGTTTTGAACCAGTTAAAGCGTTAAATAATGATGTTTTTCCACAATTAGGATTACCGACTAGACAGACAGTTGATAATGACATCAGGATAATTTCTCCACTTGTACAACATCTGCTTCATTCCTACGCAGGCTTAGTCTGTAACCACGTAAAGTGACTTCAATAGGATCACCTAAAGGAGCTACGCGAGAAACTGTAATAACAGTACCAGGGGTAATCCCCATGGCTAGCAGTTGGCGACGATAATGGGGGTTGCTGTTGCAAATGCCAGTGACATGACCACTTTCACCAACCTGTAAGTGTTTAAGTGTGAACTGCATAGTTTTTGACTATAACTGGTTTGAGATTGGTTTTTACAAGATCTGTTGTGTAACCAGTTTACAGTTAACAATAGGATATCTGTTTTGATTTAGATCAGTGAGAATGCAACTGATTCTTATTTTTTTATGGCTTGCTTGGTTTTAGACTAAACGATTTTTCTGCAATACTCGGTAGATTTTTTTACTGGTTTTTGCCAGCCGATCGATTTCTCCAAGAGTTGGTATTTCCCCTGATTGCAGCTGTGACTCCCAGTCATCTAGCTCTCTTGAGAGAAATTCCAAGAGTTTTTTTGAGCAGCCATGACAAGTGCCAGCACATAATACTGATTCAGGGGTATCGAAGGGGATTGCTGATCTGATTTGGTTGATCAAATCTTGCATTGCAACTGAGGTAGAGGGTTTTTTAACCAAACTGATGATCTACCCTGGGTTTAATTAAAATTGGAGTATAAATAATAAGAAAGAATACAAAAGCTATAATCCAGCATAGCTGTGATATTACAATCCAATTTACATAATGGCTCATATCCAAGATAGGTAAAAACACTCTGATGACACCACCAATTGTTAAAAGGATACAGGCTAAGCCTATTAATTTGGGTGGCTGTTGGACATTACGGCCTGTGTGGCCAAGAGAAACACGACTCATCATACTCAGTGTCACTAGGCCGATGCCACCAAAGGCCATACTATGAATAGCGAGAAAAACTGATACATAATGATAGCCACTGAGTGCAAACAGTAAAAAGCCAATAATTATAAAAGCGTAAGCCAGGTATAAACTCCATAATAAGGGTTTATGCCATATTCCCCTGGTGTACCAACCAGCAATTCTAATTAAATGAATAACAAACAATAATGCAGCCAACCAGGCAGCAATAATTTTGTAGTGGGTAAAAACAGTGCTAATAAAAAATAACAAAAAAATTACTAACGAACTAATATCAAGCCAAAGATAATTTTTTAAGGTTACTGGATAGCCAACCCCACGTTCAATAAAAAAAGGGATAACTCTACGGCCCATAGTCAATATTAAGCCAATGATAAGATATAAGCCTGTATAGTTCCCCCAGCGAATACCCGACTCAACGATATCAAAGGCGCCCAGGTAAAAAAGTATATTAGCAAGCCCCATTAATAAGAGTTTGGCCATAATTCCCAACTGCTTCCATTGCTTGACTTTGATAATAGGGACTAATACGCAAGAGGCCAGTAATAGGATGAAGAGTATATCCATGACTGCAGCAATCAATAATCCTTGGTCAAATAGAATAGCGATTCGTGGTATGAGCCAACAACAAAATAGCAGGCCTAGTTTAAAGCCATAGATAGTTTGAATTTTTGTCCAGTTTTTAACAGCAGTTAATAGAAAGCCTGCTATCACTGCTAGGCTATAACCAAATATCATTTCATGAGCATGCCAGGCAATGGGGTTAATTGTGGATGTTGGAGCAGACCACCCTAACCCATAAAGCCCAAGCCAAATGAAGATGGAAACGACTGCGTAAACCGCAGCCCCAAGAAAAAAAGGACGAAAGCCAAGATTAAACAAAGCCAAGCGAGGTTGATTGGGGTTTTGACCAGGTAATGTCATTAATGCCATATATATTTCCTTCTGTACCCTAACGATCACTTGGCTATTGAGCTACTTATTTTTTCTTACCTAACGTGTAATCACAATAACCTACTGCGGTTGTAGGGTATAAACTAATAGGGTTCATTGATGCAAGTCAGTATTTTTGATGTCCCTGGTTTATATGCTTGTTTTAAAAGTCTTTTTAACAGTGATATGAGGACTATTTCTGTAATGATAGCTTCAAATTTTCGTGAAGATACTTTAATAGAGCAGCGTGCAACACTGATTCGTAACAAGGATAAGGACTTTGCTAACTGGGCATCAGGTTATGGGGTGATTAAGCATACTGCTGAAACGCAGTTACGTATTTACGAAATGGTTTGTTTATTGGTAACAGAGGGTGTTGTTGCCGGAAAAACTGAGGCTTATCAACAATTAGCTGCGCTGGATAAGTTGACTTGTGCGGCAATGTGGTTAGTTGTCCATATGACTTATGCCAAAAATGTTTATTTAGATGGTAAGGAGTTAACTGCTGCAGATTTTAAGCGGCAGCCCCAAGGACATACTGGGGGCTCGCTCAACATGGTGACAGGTTATATGGGCTATATGGGGATTAATGCATTAACAGGCATGACTCGGCAATGGCTAATGGGGCAAGGCCATTGTGTTGCAGCAATCGATGCGGTGAATTTGTTATTAGAAAATACAACAGCTGTTCACAAAGAACGTTATGATTGGTCCGACCAAGGGTTAACCCGTTTTGTAAGGGATTTTTACAGTTATTTGGTGAATCAACAGGGGAAACCCGTTTCACCACTGGGTAGTCACGTTAATACACATACGGCAGGTGCAACCATTGAGGGTGGATATTTAGGCTTTGCTGGTCTGTACTATGTTCACCAGCCTATGCCTGGTGAGCGTTTAGTTGCTTTTTTAAGTGATGGTGCATTTGAAGAACAACGAGGTAGTGACTGGGCCCCTAGGTGGTGGCGAGCTGAGGATACGGGTTTGGTGACACCGATTATGATAGCCAACGGGCGTCGTATAGATCAGCGTACTACTATGAGTCAATCTGGAGGCTCTGAGTGGTTTAAACAGCATTTAGCTTTAAATTATTTTGATCCTGTTGTCATTGATGGTACTGACCCTGCCGCTTTTGTGTGGGCAATTTTTGAAATGGAAAATCGTCTACAAGCAAGAGCCGAAGCGGTTAAGCAGGGTAAACAGCATTACCCGATAAAGCTGCCGTATGTGATTGCAGAAACAGTAAAAGGCTATGGCTTTCCAGGTGCTGGTACTAACGCTGCCCATGGTACACCTTTACAATCAAACCCTGCCAAGTCAGCAGAAGCTTTAATGGCATTTAATCAAGGTGCTAAAAAACTGTGGGTACCTACTGATAAACTGAAAAATGCAGTTAAACTGATTAACAATCATGATGGGGCCAGTCGCCCTAAGGAAAATACAGTCAAGCAAGTTATAGAAAAAATTAAGGTAAATAAGCCGTCACTCAGTTGGAAACCAGAGTTGTATGATAATTATTCTCCTATGGTGGGGTGGGATGAAGGTTTTACGCAGTTAGTAAAAGAAAACGCCCATTTGCGTGTGAGGGTGGGTAATCCAGACGAATTAAGAAGTAACCAAATGAACCAAACCCTTGACTGGCTTAAGCACCGTGTTACTCAGCCTGAACAAGGCGTTGCTGAAGCAATAGATGGTAAAGTAATTACAGCACTTAATGAAGAAGCAGTGGTAAGCGCTGTATTGGCCAACCAGCAAGGGATTAATTTGGTGGTTTCTTATGAAGCATTTGCAGTAAAAATGTTGGGAGCGCTTCGCCAGACGATTATTTTTGCACGACACCAAAAAGATGTGGAGCAACCAGCAAGCTGGCTGAGTGTACCTGTCTTATCGACTTCCCATGTTTGGGAAAATGGTAAAAACGAGCAGTCCCATCAAGACCCAACTTTATCTGAAGCATTAATGGGTGAAATGAGTGATATGGCAAGGGTATTATTTCCTTGTGATTGGAATAGTGCTTTAGCGACAATGCAATCATGTTACGCAAGCTATGGACAAATTTGGCTAGCGACAATACCTAAATTACCTGTGCCAGTCTTTCTATCAAAAGAACAGTCAATTAACTTGCTTGACGACGGTGCGGTATTAGTCAGAGGGGTTGCTGATGCGTCAATTCAATTAGTAGCAGTAGGTGCTTATCAGTTGCTTGAGACACTAAAAGCCAGTGACCGTTTAAACGAGCGGGGGATATCTCATTCACTCATTTATATTATTGAGCCCGGTCGATTTAGAGTGGCGAGAGATAATGCTGAGGCAGAGCAATTAGTAGCCGGTGAAGTGTTGGAAAATTTATTTCCAGCCACAGTTAAAACAAGAGTGTTTATTTGCCATGGTCGACCAGAAGTTTATCTTGGTGTGATGAGGCAACTGGATTTGGGACCAAAACAAACAGTCGCACTTGGTTATATCAATCAAGGTGGCACTTTGGATATAGGTGGAATGTTTTATGCCAATAAAACAACTTGGGCACATATTTTATACCAGCTTGCTAAGACTGCATCGTTAAACCCACAGGCTATTCTGACGGATAGGGAAATTCAAGCAGTAACAGGGGTTGGGGATCCTTATACAATTATTGCTAAACCTTATCAGTAAAATATGATGTCCATACTTGATAACCATTTGGCGGTATTAGGTATCCTGTTTTTACTTGGGCTAATAACTGATGTTATTGGCCGTAAAACTCACTTGCCTCGAGTAACTTTATTATTAGTATTTGGGTTGACGGTAGGGCCTTCTGGACTAGCGCTGTTACCTTCCTTTACTCAAGACTGGTTTCCATTGGTAACGAATATTGCGTTGTTAATGGTAGGGTTTTTATTGGGAGAAAAATTAGCAGGCCGGTTTTTAAAGGAAAATGGTAGGGAGATACTGATTATATCTTCTATTGTCACTTTGATTACAGCAGTAATTGTATTTATTGGTATGTGGCTTTTAAATACAGGATTAATTTTTGCTTTATTGGTTGCAGGTGTTGCAACCGCGACAGATCCTGCGGCAGTGAGTGAAGTAGTCAAAGAGTTAAAGACAAAGGGCAAAACAACTCAAGTATTACTTGGCATAGTAGCGATTGATGATGCTTGGGGATTATTACTCTTTAGTTTTATTTTAGTGTTGTGTCAGTCAGTTTCAGGTAATCCGCAGATACTAGATATTATAATGCATGCCCTTTGGGATTTAGGTGGAGCATTTGTCATTGGTGCACTATTAGGTATTCCTATGGCTTTTTTAACTGGAAGAATAAAATCTGGGGAACCTACTTTAATAGAAGCACTGGGCATGGTGTTTTTATGTGGTGGTATTGCTCAGTGGTTAAATGTGTCTTATTTGTTAACGGCTATTGTAATGGGAGTAACAGTAGCAAACTTAGCCTATCATCACACCAGGCCATTTCATGCTATTGAAGAAATTGAATGGCCTTTTATGGTGCTGTTTTTCATATTAGCTGGCGCTTCATTTGATGTTTCAGAACTTGCAAATATAGGCGTGTTTGGAGTTGCTTACTTAACATTAAGGGTAATAGGGCGTTTAATGGGCAGCTGGCTGGGAGGCAAACCATTTACCCTTGGCACCCAACAATCAATGTGGGTTGGACTGTCTTTATTACCACAAGCCGGGGTAGCACTGGGGTTGGCATTATTAGCCAAACAACATTTTTCTGAAATAGGGGAATCATTATTGCAACTAACCATTGCAGGTACGATCGTTTTTGAAATTATCGGCCCCATTTTTACCCGAATAGGAATTAGCCGACTGTATAAAAGTGGCTGATAGATCTAGTGGTACTAATTTTGTGGTTGGAGTGACTGGATTCGAACCAGCGCCCCTTTCTTTCAGAAGACAATACTCTACCAGACTGAGCTACACTTCGCTGCTGCTTATTAGTCTTGTTGTCAATACAAATATTGTACACAGGCTGATAACTTGAGTGCTTATTTACTGCTATACAAGCAAAACGTTAATTTAAGTTTCAGTTATGTGTTAATTGGCTATTCTTACTAGTAGTGCTCTTAATATACCTATTATGTAGGGTGTTGTTGAGTTTTGAGGGTGTCATAGATAAGTTTATTTGTATTCTGGAGAAGTTAGATGGTTTCAGGAAATGGTGTAAGAGTTATTGCTGGACGGATTAGTCCAAATGGTACCATTATTACCAATCCTACTGGTGGCATTCGTAGTAGTTCAAAAAAGTCAAAAGGCTTGTATCTGGTTCACTTTAAGCAGCATTTTCAATCACCACCTACTGCAGTTATTACTGTGTATCAACCTGGAGGAACGGATTTTTCTATTATGGGAGATAGCACTCAAGTTAATGCGTTAGTGGTGTCTATAGACTGTGATCAGATGTTGGTAAAAACAGGTGATGTTGAAGGCACTGCCTCAGACCAAGAGTTTGCTTTTATCGCTCTAGAGCAGCTAGCAGTGTGACCTTCGCGGACGGTTATTGAGAGTGCTGTATGGGATGAGTAAATGTACTTGCATAAGAAGATAAGCTGCTTACTCATCAGTTGTTTTATGTTTAGTGCTACACCTGTTGTACTTGCTAAAACAATCGAAACGTTAAAATGCGGTACGAATGAGTTTGCTCCTTTTGGGTTTATTGAAAATGGAGAATTAAAAGGAATAGAGGTTGAGCTGTTTCATGAGATTGGCAAGCGGTTAAATATTCAAACCAAACTGAATTTATTCCCCTGGAGCCGTATGTTGGCATTGGTTAAAAAAGGGGATTTAGATTGTATGATTGCTGCTTTTAGAACGGAAGAGCGGTTAACTTATATGGACTATACTAATGTGCCATTTCATGTATCATCGTTGGTGTTCTTTATCCACCAAGACCGTCCGTTTCAATTTAATAGGCTAGAAGATCTGAAAGGGCTTAATATTGGGCTAGTGACGGACTTCACCACGTCGCCAGAGTTTGATGAGGCACTCAATAAACAGTGGTTTACAGTTAGCCCTGTCAATGACTTTAAGCAGAACTTTGAAAAACTTGCAGTTAAGCGAGTTGATATGGTGCTGGTTAATCGTCATGTGGGAGCGTACTTATTAAAAAAACTTAACTTACCTCAAATAACTGCGCTCTCTGTGCCGTTAACAGCTAGACCTGCTTACTTAACCTTCTCTAAGCGTTCAGAGAAGAGCACACTCATTCCTAAATTTGATATGGTGTTATTTGAGTTATTGACTGATGGTACTTATCAAAACTTGTTTGAAAAATATACAGCTATTGTTGATATTGCAAGTCCTGATAGTGAGGAGGGCATAAAGCGACTTAAGTGATCAGCTAATTCAGCTTTGCAGGCTTAAACACAACTGTGATACAATTCGCGGCCTGTTTGGTTTGTACTCCTTTAGTTGTACTACGCTGGGCGACCAAGAGTTAAGTCGGTGTAGGGGCTGTGATAGATGAGTTTACATAATGATTGAAACACTGGTGTTGGGTGTTATTTTAGTACTAGTCTACCTAATAGAACACTAAGCGTTCTTATGGCCTACAGGCATAGCAATAGCCAGTAGCGTACATGACTATCGCTATTGCTTAATTTTATGCATGAACCGCTAGGCTACAGCCTTAGTATACTTATCAGTGTTGTTAGCACTGTAGCTAAAACTTTAACACTTTTGATTTGATTTGAGTAATGAAGTCAATGTAATCACTGGCGCCTTCTTTAGCATCATAAATATTTTTGAAGGGGCCTATGTCAATACCTTCCCTCGTTTTGAAAAACCAAATACTTTTTTGTCGAAAGAAGCGTTCTGATCGTCTACCAAAAAAGGCGTTTTCGTTAAGCCGCAATGTTCTCATTGTATTGCTCCTTTCTTAGGATATTTATCCTATGTCGTTTTCAGTTCCAGGTATGAACTATTTATGCCTCACATAAAAGGGAGAGGACTATCGACCTTAAACTAAGCATAATTTACGCCAACTGTTGTTGTTTTTTTACGTTATTTGTAAAGTGACTACCCTGAGTGATCAGAGCAATACAAACTCTGTTTATTTAAAAGGGATGTGTGTAAAAAATTGACAGTTGCTTGAGTTATAAAAAATAGACTCCTATTAAAAATAAATAGCGCTGCACGGGAGCAAGGATAAATGGTGATTTTTTATGGACTACATTTAACTGACGAAATATCGTTATTAATAATTTCATGCTAAACCCATTTAATAGCGTTTTATCTTCTTTATACTAAAAAAGTAGGGGCTCTTTGATCTATGTATGACAAAAGGGGTATGAAATTTTTTTCGAGTATTCCTAAACTTATAGCCAAGGTGAATGATTTTTTTAGGGACGGCCGTCAAGTAACGAATCTCCATGAGCCTATAAATAATCGGTGATTGAGGGGAGGGACATAGACAACAAACCTTAAAAATCAGTCGCGAAGGGTACAATGTAGAAAGAATGAAGAAAAAGTGAGGCAGAGAACTATGGAGGCCGCAGCTAAAGAGCTTGCAGATTACATGAATAAACTGGCTTTGTTGGCATATCCTGCTGGGCGGCTTCAGCACCTGGAGTTTGTATTATGGCATGCAATAGTCATTGGCCCCTTTCAATATGGGCAATTAACGCTGACTCATGCACATATTAAAAAGCTAAGAGAACTTAGCTACACATGTAATGGTTGGATTTATCGAGACCCTGTCGCGGGAGAAACCTGGGTTTCGCTAACCCAGTGGCAGGATTTATACAGCCGTAAAATCGATCTGGTTGCTTTAAAATAACATAATCTTTTGCGGGTAGTTATTAGCTGTTTTTTATAATGAATCGCTATAGTTGTATTTATTTTATTTAAACTTTTGTCAAGAAAACGCATAGTCTATTTGTGTTTTGCTATTAGATATTGTTAATTGGGCTTTACAGTCGATCCGAATAGTAACTATGGAGTTTTGATTGCTATGGACCAATTTGATGTTGCCCACTATGCCCAATTAATCTCAATGGCAGCCAAAGGTAATGAAAAAGCAGCGCTGGCATTTGACTTTCTAATGCCTGAGCAACAACTTGCCGTTTTAAAATATAAGATTCAGTCTTTAAAAGAAAAATATCTAAACAAAATAGAACAGGGTGATACACAAATAACATCAGCAAGTGAGTTTTATAGCATAGCTAATGTTATTCCTTTTAATATAGGCAAAACGTCTAAGCTGGAAATTAGTCGTTTAATCGAAGCCTATCATCAAACCCATAACTGTTTTCCTACTCGGCGCCAGCTAGTTAGCTTCTTTTTAGATGAGTTAGAATCTACCGTTGACCTTATTAAAGTGAGCACTTAATAGTTGTGTATCCCTCCTAGCAAAACACAAGGGAACTGTGTAACTTGCTTGCTTCTGCTTCTGCCCGCCACTAATTAACCCTCTACTTCGATTTATCCTTTTGTCAGGGCTTGAAGTCTGTCTAAAAAGGCTTTCTAATGAAGCACTTATATATTATTTTCATTAGCTCGCAAGATTTTATAGGTTTACAGCATGGCGAAGCAGTGGTCTCCCAGTAGTTGGCAGCAATTTCCCATTAAACAGCAGCCAGCATACCCAAGCCCCCAGGCACTTGAGTCTGTTTTGACTCAACTTAAGCGAAATCCTCCACTAGTATTTGCTGGAGAAGCTCGCTCATTACAGACTAAATTGGCCGATGTTGCTCAAGGTAAGGCCTTTTTACTTCAAGGGGGGGATTGTGCGGAGAGCTTTGCTGAGTTCAATGCTAATAATATTCGCGACACCTTTAAAGTGATGCTGCAAATGGCCATTGTGCTGACATTTGGTGGAGCTTGCCCAATTGTCAAAGTTGGCCGAATGGCTGGGCAATTTGCAAAGCCTCGTTCTGCTGATATGGAATCTCAGGGCGATATTTCTTTGCCGAGTTATCGAGGCGATATTATTAACGCAATTGAGTTTTCTGAAGATGCGCGAATACCAGATCCGCATAGACTGCTCAAAGCCTATAACCAGGCGGCGGCAACATTAAACTTATTGCGTGCTTTTGCTCAAGGGGGTTTGGCTGACCTTCATCAAGTACATCGCTGGAATTTAGGGTTTGTAAAAAATAGTGCGTTAAAAGAGCGTTATCAACATCTCGCTGAACGTATCGATGAAACGTTGTCATTCATGGCTGCTTGTGGGATTACAGCACAAACCAGCTCAGCCATTCGAGAAACAGACTTTTATACCTCTCATGAAGCACTACTGCTGAATTATGAGGAAGCACTGACTCGGCAAGACAGTATTACTGGAGAGTGGTATGACTGTTCTGCACATATGTTATGGATTGGTGATAGAACCCGCCAACCAGAGGGGGCACATATTGAGTTTTTACGAGGAGTTAAAAACCCTATTGGCGTAAAAGCAGGCCCTACTTTGAAGCCTGAAGAACTAATTCAGTTAATAGACAAGTTAAACCCAGAAAATGAGCTTGGCCGAATTACCGTGATTGTTAGGATGGGAGCAGGCAAAGTTGCTGATGGATTACCAGCTCTAATTAGAAAAGTTCAGCAAGAAGGGCGTCATGTGGTGTGGAGCTGTGATCCCATGCATGGTAATACAATCAAGGCCTGTTCTGGTTTTAAAACCCGGGCATTTGATCAGATTCTGCAAGAGGTACGAGAGTTTTTCCAAGTGCATCATGCAGAAGGAAGTTATGCCGGTGGTGTGCACTTTGAAATGACTGGGCAAAATGTGACAGAGTGTATTGGTGGGGCTCAGGCCATTACAGAAGAAGGCTTGGGTGATCGTTATCACACTCATTGTGACCCAAGGCTTAATGCAGATCAATCACTTGAGTTGGCTTTCCTAATTGCAGAAACATTAAAGTCCTGTCGACAGCAAGCAGACTAAGAGCAACACTATGTTCCAGTTAGAACCACTCTCATCAGTTGATAATGATAAGAACAATAAAACAGAGTCATACCAGCAGCTACTGGAGCAGGTAAAGTCTCTCACCCAGAGCGAGCCTAATATCATCGCAAACCTTGCCAATATTAGCAGCTTGCTGTTCTGGCAGTTGACTGATATTAACTGGGCAGGCTTTTATTTAAATGAAGGGAACCAGTTAGTATTGGGGCCATTTCAAGGGAAGCCAGCCTGTATCAGAATCCCAGTAGGCAAAGGTGTTTGTGGGGTTGCTGCCGCAACCGGTGAGGTGCAACGAGTGGCAAATGTCCACCATTTTACTGGGCATATTGCCTGTGATGCTAATACAAATAGTGAAATAGTATTGCCCTTGAAAAAACAAGGGCAGGTTAAGGCTGTACTGGATATCGACAGCCCTGTGTTTGATCGATTTGATGAACAGGACCAAGAGGGGCTGTTAGCTATTGTTAGTTATATTGAGTCATTGATATAGCTAAAATAGCTATTAATTAAATACCACAATCTAGTGGTATTTAATGCCAGCAAGGAAGATAAACGAAGATACTAAGAATTAATTTCCTATGATTAGCTAAAGGAATATGAACTATTCTAAGTATTATTGCGTGTAGCTAACAGTTTAGCCAATCAATGTCAGACGAAAAAAGACGCCATCAGCGGACAAAAGTTACCTTACAAATTAAGTTAATGAGTAACGGTGATGAAGGCATAACGCTAAAAACCCGGGATATTTCAGATAGCGGCATATTTTTATTGGCTGAAGAAGACAGTATTCCTCCTCTAGGAACAATAGTTAAAGTCCAGGTGCAAGGCTTACCCATACCCGCTCCTATATGTACTATGGAAGTAGTAAGACAAGAGCCAGAAGGCTTTGGGCTGAGAATGTTAGATAAGTAGCCAATCTTTTCTCAACTTTCAATCATTTTTGTCCGCTGATTATCTACTTAGTTTTACCAGAAGCTGATAGCCCCTGCATTGCCAAACGAAGTAAATTGGAGTAAAAGCTTAGTTTCTTTCGAAGGTTTCATACCAGTCAGTTCAGGCTTTAATTAAAGGGGGGGATATGCAAACAGTTGCAATAAAAAAGCTACCACAAAAGCCCGCAAACCACTCTCATCCTTTTCATCAGCTTGTTGTTGGTATTAATGGAGATACTCTGTTTGAAGTAGGGGGGGTGGCTAACCGATTAGGGCAACAATTTGGCTGCTTGGTGCCAGCTAATCAGCCTCATGATTTTGCGGGTGATGATAACAATCAAATCCTGGTTTTGAATGTACCTACACAAGACAGCCAACACTGGGTTTCTCCCCAGGTGATTGATCAACTGTTTGCACACCCTGGCTATAAAAAGCTAACCCCTCCGCTTCAGCAGCTGGTTCATGTGAGTGTCCAGCAATTTGCATTGGCGCCTGAAGACCAGTTGCTAGCAAGCCATTTGGCGGCAGCTTTTCTTCATGCCTTGTACCATGCCAGTCAAACAATAGAATTTAAATCACAACCATCCGCTAAAATTGAGCTTTCCCGGCTGAATAAGTTTGTCTTAACCAATTTGTCACGAAAAATTAGTATTTTTGAACTGGCTAAAGACCAATGCATGAGCCCTAGTCACTTTCACGCAATTTTTAAGCAACAAGTAGGTTTAACACCCTTTCAGTATGTGATTAAACAACGAGTGAAAGAAGCCGAGCGACTGCTGGCAACAACCCAGCTTCCTTTAGTAGAGATTGCCAGTTTAACGGGTTTTTGTCATCAGAGTGCTTTAAACAGAGCATTTAAACAGGTGATGGGATATACCCCAAAAGCTTTCAGACTACATCAACAAGGTTCATAGCCTTGATGAAATTATATAGTGGTGACAGATTATACAAATTGCAGGTGATTCATAGTTTTTTGCAAATTTAGCCTAGTTTTTTGCAAGATCCTATTTCTTCCCCCTGGTTAGACTATCCCGTCAACTCATAATTGCTATAACAATTAATTGCAATAACAAATTCAGGCAATCCTTCAGTCTATACCCCGTCCGTTATTTGAAGCAGGACAGATATCCCTATTGGGTTAGGGGCTGTTGGTAATAAAAGATTTTTATACTAATTGGGTACCGTACATGTTCAATGCTGCTGATGCATTTAAGTCAGACTTTTATACCTTACCACCCCAGCAGTTAAAGGCTTATATTTCACCTCATTATCAGGTTGAGGAAGCACAATATTTAAGTCAGCTGATAGAAATAGCTCAGCCTTCCACAGATCAACTTCAACGAACGACGGAGCAGGCTCGCCAGTTGATAGAGCAGGTAAGAGCACAAGATGATGCCATTCATATGGTGGATGCCTTACTGCTGGAATATAGCCTTGATACCAAAGAAGGTATTCTGCTGATGTGTTTAGCAGAGGCTTTAATGCGTATCCCTGATGCTGATACAGCGGATGCGTTAATCAAAGACAAATTAAGTGTGGCTGACTGGCAACGGCATCTGAAAAAAAGTGACTCGGTATTAGTCAATGCATCAACCTGGGGGTTGTTGCTTACTGGCAAAGTCACAGCCATGGATAGTAATGAAGATGGTAGTCCTTCTGGCATTATCAATCGTTTGGTCAATCGATTGGGCGAGCCTGTGATTCGCAAGGTAATGAATCAGGCAATGAAAATCATGGGCAAGCAGTTTGTGCTGGGACGCTCGATTCAGGAAGCATTAAAAAATAGCCGAAAAAATCGTGATTTAGGGTATACCTACTCATACGACATGTTAGGTGAAGCGGCACTCACTAAAAGCGATGCTGATAAATATTTTAATGATTATTTGGCGGCTATAAACGCAGTGGGGGCTGAAACCTATGGTAACGATAAAACACCTCCTCCAACGATTTCAATAAAACTATCTGCACTGCATCCACGCTATGAAAAAAGCCATGAGCAGCGGGTAATGACAGAATTATTTAATACTGTCATTGAGTTAATTAAAGTGGCTCGACAGAAATCAGTAGGCATTACTATTGATGCTGAAGAAGCAGATCGGTTGGAAATTTCGCTACAACTGTTTGAAAAGCTCTACCGGGAACCTGCTACTCAAGGTTGGGGGCAATTTGGTTTAGTCGTGCAAGCTTACTCTAAGCGGGCATTACCTGTCTTATGCTGGTTAAATAGTTTGGCAGCACAACAAGGCGATATTATTCCAATACGGCTGGTTAAAGGTGCCTATTGGGATAGCGAAATTAAACATTGTCAGCAATTAGGCACCGAAGGCTACCCGGTTTTTACCCGTAAAGAAGCCACAGATGTGTCGTATTTAGCCTGTGCTCAATTTTTATTGAGTGAGGCGACCAAGGGTAAGATTTATCCGCAGTTCGCCAGCCATAATGCCCATACGGTTGCTTCTATTTTAGCCATGGCCAATGGGCGAGAATATGAGTTTCAGCGCCTGCATGGTATGGGGGATGGATTATATAAAGCTGTTTTAGAAAGTCATCAGGTACCTGTGCGTATTTATGCACCTGTTGGCGCCCATAAAGATTTATTGCCTTATCTAGTACGCCGCTTGCTGGAAAATGGTGCCAACTCTTCCTTTGTTCACCGCTTAGTCGATGCAAAAACACCTGTTGCTGAGCTGACGAAACATCCGCTGGAATCATTAAAAACCTATGCTTGTCTCGCTAATGAACGAATCCCAACTCCTCCCAGAATTTATGGAAATGAGCGGCGAAACTCAAAGGGCATTAACATTTTAATTGAGTCCCAATGGCAGCCTCTGGCTGAGCAAATTCGCAACTATATGAACCGCTCTTGGCAAGCTGGGCCTATTATCAACGGTGAGGTAGTGACAACCACCAACAGTAAAGCAGTTTCTTGCCCTTATCGCATCAGTGAATCGGTGGGAGAAGTAAGCTGGGCAACGGAACAGGAAGTCAAGCAGGCTCTGGCCGTCGCTAAGGAAGCCTTTCCTACCTGGAACAATCAGCCGGTTGCCAAAAGAGCGCAGTGCTTGCAGCAATTAGCTGACTTACTGGAAGCCAATCTCGCAGAGCTTATTGCCTTGTGTCACCGTGAAGCAGGTAAGACGATTCAGGATTCGATTGACGAAGTTAGAGAAGCGGTTGATTTCTGTCGTTACTATGCTGTGCAAGCTGAGCAACGCTTTGATAAGCCTCAAGTACTCCCTGGCCCAACAGGCGAGTCCAATGAGTTGAGCTTAATGGGGAGGGGGGTATTTGTCTGCATCAGCCCCTGGAATTTCCCACTTGCTATTTTTCTGGGACAGATTGCTGCCGCATTAGCAGCGGGTAATACAGTAATCGCCAAACCTGCTGAGCAAACCAGCCTGATTGCATTCAAAGCAGTACAGTTAATGCTGGAAGCAGGCTTTCCTGCTGGAGTGATTCAATTGCTACCGGGTGATGGAGCCCAGGTTGGTGCACCATTGACTGCTGCAGAAACAATTGCAGGGGTCGCCTTTACTGGCTCAACAGATACAGCGCAACTGATTAACCGTACGTTAGCTGCTCGTCAAGGCGCGATTGTGCCATTAATTGCTGAAACTGGTGGTCAAAATGCGATGATTGTGGACAGCACGGCATTGCCTGAGCAGGTAGTGAGCGATGTTGTGCACTCTGCTTTTGCCAGTGCCGGTCAACGCTGCTCTGCATTACGGGTGCTATTTGTTCAGGAGGATGTGTCTGATCGCATCTTAGATTTATTGAAGGGGGCAATGGCTGAGCTGGAAGTGGGAGACCCCAGTTTACTATCCACTGACCTGGGCCCAGTGATTGACCAACAGGCTCAGCAGCAGCTACTACAGCATATCAGCCAGATGAAACAGCAGGCCAAGTTGATTGCAGAGACCAGCCTGCCTGATATGAGTGGCTATTTTGTACCACCAACAGCTATCGAGATTGAAAGTATCAAGCAGCTTACCAAAGAAAACTTTGGACCAATACTGCATGTAGTGCGCTATAGAGCCTCACAGCTTGATCAAGTAATCAATAGTATTAATGAAACAGGTTTTGGTTTGACACTGGGGGTTCACTCACGAAATGAGGCATTAACCCATTACATTGCAGATAAAGTGAATGTGGGTAATGTCTATGTCAACCGTAACCAGATTGGGGCTGTAGTCGGTGTTCAGCCATTTGGTGGGCAAGGCTTATCCGGTACTGGGCCAAAGGCGGGTGGCCCACACTACTTGTACCGATTTGCCACTGAAAAAGTGCGCACAATTAACACCACAGCGGTAGGAGGTAATGCAAGCTTGCTGTCATTAGCAAGTGAAACTGTTTAGGAGTCGGTTTGGTAGTACATTGTGACAGTCTGATATAGCGAAGGTACAATGTGCTACCAGTTAGCTTTTAATTTATCTCTTAGCCCAGAAGGCTCTTAGGCTTTCAATATTATTGGGCTTAGCAAGGAGCTACTCTGCAATTGAGTCAAGCTGCTTAGGGACGTGCACTAAATAACTTGTTAGCTTTTTGTTCCAAGGCGCCCGTTTGGCAAGGCGCAAAAAAGAAGGCATAGTGGGCCTATGTCAAGTTTTTGCAACACAACCAAGCGGGATGGATTGGAGCCAAAACTGTAAGTTATTTCGTGCGCGTTCCTTAATAGCAAGGATGCACCAGGAGAATAACAATAGTGCCGTGAGGCACCACTAGTAATGGGGCATATTTTAATGACAACAGAAAACCTTACGATTTTAGCAACTTTTATAGTGTATCTAGCGGGGATGCTCTGGATAGGCTACTGGGCCTATCAGCGCACATCGAGTTCAACTGACTACTTTCTGGGAGGACGCTCACTGGGGCCTTGGCCTGCTGCACTGAGTGCAGGTGCCTCGGATATGAGTGGCTGGTTGCTGCTGGGTATGCCTGGTTTTGCCTTGGGTTCAGGTTTAGAGTCAATCTGGTTGGCAGGGGGCTTATTACTCGGTACTTGGCTTAACTGGTTAATTGTTTCCAGACGCCTAAGAACTTATAGCATTGTGGCCAATAACTCACTGACCTTACCAGAATTCTTCGCTAACCGTTTTCAGGATAAAACCAAGCTGACTCAAACAGTCTCGGCGTTTTTTATTTTGTTATTTTTCTTGTTTTACACCAGCTCTGGTTTAGTCGCTGGCGGTAAATTGTTTGAAGAAGTCTTTGGCTTAAATTACCAAGTTGCAGTGGTGATTGGCACCGTTTGTATTATTTCTTATACCTTATTTGGTGGGTTCTTGGCGGTATCTTGGACCGACTTAGTACAAGGCTTGCTAATGGCAGCTGCTTTAATTGTTGTGCCATTAGTTGTTATGCAAGATGCTGGTGGTTTTGAGGCTTCAATTGAAGCTATTAGAGAGAAAAACCCTGAGTTATTAACCTTATTGAATAACAATAAAGGGGAAGCACTGAGCTTATTGGCTATTGTTAACCTGGCTGCGTGGGGCTTAGGTTATTTTGGTCAGCCTCATATTCTGGCCCGGTTTAAGGCTGTTCGTTCTAACCAAGACTTGCCAACTGCTCGTCGGATCGCGGTAAGCTGGACTTTCCTTTCTCTGGTAGGAGCAACCTTAGTTGGTCTAGCAGGCATTAACTACTTGGATGCTAGCGGCGCACAATTAGCTGATAGTGAGAAAATCTTCATGCACTTGGTGGGTGCTGTATTTCACCCTGTGGTTGCAGGCATTCTATTAGCGGCTATTCTTGCTGCCATCATGAGTACAGCAGACTCACAGCTGTTAGTTTCCTCTTCTGCACTGGCAGAAGACTTCTATAAAGCGTTATTTAATAAAGAAGCAACGCAGAAGCAAGTGGTTGCTGTTGGGCGTATAGCCGTTATTGTAATTGCCATTATTGCCCTGACTTTAGCTATGGATAAAAACAACAGCGTACTTGATCTGGTTTCCTACGCTTGGGCAGGCTTTGGAGCGGCATTTGGACCAACCTTAATACTGGCTCTGTTTTGGAAGCGAATGAACTGGCAAGGGGCTTTAGCTGGTATCGTTGTTGGTGGTGTGACTGTTGTAGTCTGGAAGCAGCTAAGTGGTGATGTGTTTGAGTTGTTTGGCTTATATGAGATCGTTCCGGGCTTCATTCTAGCAACAATAGCGATTGTGGTAACTTCGTTGGCAACAAAAGAGCCTGAAGAGGAAGTAACCAAACAGTTCAATGCAATGGAAAACCAGTTGTATGTTAGTGGAAAAGGGAATGTAAAAAGCAGTTTGGCAGTTGACTAAAAATCGATCTTAACTGAATTTTTCAATTGCTAAATAATCATCAGCCCTTGCCGAGACAAGGGCTGAAGTCTACTACATTAGTAGCAGAATAAGGGACAAACCAATTGCCCCAAAAGTAACCACCCATAGAGCAATATCACCTATCTGATGCTCAATTCTATCTAGTTGTTGATAACGACTTTTTAACACTGCTCTATTCAACTTAATGCTTCTATTTATTAGCCTAGAACAGCCTCTAGCGCAGTCAAGCTAATCAGGATGAAGACTCTGTTAATCTCTCTGTTGATACTGGCAGACTGACCTAGCTAAGCTTTACCATCATCCCATGTAAAAACGTTTCAGTTGCTGCCTCAATGTATGAGCCAAGCTCTTCCTGTGAAAGGTTAATGGCCTTGCCTGGAGAGTTAGTTAGTAGCCCATCAATGAGTAATGATGCTAAACCATGCACCATAGACCAAGCTGCAACAGCATGCATTTTGGCGGGCTTAGCTGTAAATTGCTTGGCTGCAATCCCTTGCTCAATAATGCTGACAAGTACTTGATAAGCCTGGTTGGCTGCAGTATCTAATGCTTCGGGTGGGTCAGTATTCTCTCCGCAAAAATAGCGGCCAAACATCAGTCGGTACTGCTGGGGGTGGGTTAAAGCAAATTCAACATAGGCCTGTCCAGCAGCTAAAAGTGATTCTGCGGGGCCATCTGCCTGCTGTTGAGCCGCGATAACTGCCTTGGTTAAGCAGTCAAAGCCTTCTTTAGCCAGGGTAACCAACAAGGTGTCTTTGTCACTGAAGTGGCGGTAGAGGGCTGTCGCTGATACCCCAACATCTCGGGCAAGTCCACGTAAACTCAGTTTTTCTGGGCCTTCAGAGATAAGACGGGTTAGTGCAGCAGCTAATACTGCTGATCGTAAATTACCGTGATGGTAAGTGTTTTTTTCCATCAAAAGATCAAGTTGCTTGTCGTTGCGATACAGATGGTGTTATTGATGAAGCACCACATTGTGGAGATGATCAACTATTGTGAAATAAAGGTATTGAAAAATAAAGCGCTTATAAAATATCTAGGCTTAGCTGGTAGCCCTGCCGGTTAAATCAAGCAGGGCTCTATTTATATACTGTTAGTTTATATGGTGTTAGTTAGAGGCTTTTGCTGTTATCCGGTTGACGAAAGGATTGGAGAAAGGTGAGTCAGCTGCTAGTAACGTTGCTTCAGGGTGATAGCGTTTCATTGCAACGCGAACCTTTTCTTCTTCAGCTTTTTTCACATCTACCATCACTAAATACTTGCCTTTCGCCAGTTCTGGTTTAAAGCGTTCAATTTTGTAATTATCGTGTGCTAGCCCAACCAGACCTCCAACCCAGGCGCCAAACATAGCAAATACAGTGGTTAACAGGAGCATGGTAAAAAGCCCCAAGCTATCAACCATGCCAGTTAATAACAGCACTAAATTAGCAATCAGCCCTGCTGTAATACCAAGCAGGGCTCCTTGCTCACCGCGGTGAATAATATCATAGCGATGGAAAGGCGTCGCACCATGCAAGTGGTGATGGTATAAGCCTGCTTCGTCCTTTGTCATGATGTGAAAGCGCCAGTCACTGACCCCTTCTTTATGTAAGTCAGCCGATATTAGGTCAGCGCTATCAATATTGCTGGTAAGGTAATAGAGACGTTTCATAAGTCCTTCCTTCTTTTGTGCCAGTCAGTCCGTTGAATTCACGAAAAGCCTAATAGTAAGTATAAACACCTATGAGGAAGTTGATGAACATTATGAATGACAAGAACTTGTTAACAAAGAACCGCTATATTGCAAACTGACCTAGCAGACTTATTCTGACCCTCCTATGTTTAACTTTATATACCCTCCGTGAGTGATTTTTAGGGTTAGTTATGATTACTAATGTATTAACAATTTCACTTTCAGACTCGGTGGGCTGGTTTGGCATTCAGGCGGATGTAAAAACGTTCACGGCACTGGGAGCGTATAGTACCTCTGTAGTCACTGCAATTACCGCTCATGAAACTGATCTATATACAGCGCTTAGTAACGATATTGTCATTAGCCAGTTAGAAGCGGTATTGGCAACAACTCCCATCAAATATTGCAAGGTAGGCTGGTTAGGAAATGAAATCCTGGCGCAGCAAGTTGGTGAATTGTTATCCGAACAGCACCAGTTGAAATGGGTTTTTGCTCCAGGGTTTGGGCTATTGAATAACAAGCATGGGTTAGCGGCTGAGAAAGTAAGAAGTAATGTATTTAACCTAATGAAAAAAGCAGACATTACTTGTTTGAATTGTGAGGAAGCTATTTGGCTGGCTGAATACCAGTATCCGAGTAATTTCCATGAGATGAAACAATTGGCTTGGCAGCTAATGAAGAATGGTAATGGACAATTGCTGATTACTGGCGGCAACTGGTCAGATGAGTTTGTTATTGATTGCTATGCCACTAGAGATAGCTGCGTAGAACTAGCAGCTAAGCGAGATGATACACCCGTCGTTGGTGCTGGTTGTAGCCTGGCAGCAGCACTCGTTGTTTACTTAAGCAAGGCATCAAGCCCGCTGGAAGCAATTCGCTCTGCAAAGTCGTGGGTGACAAGAGCTATTCATCACAGTAATGAGTTGAAATTTGATACGTCAAAAGGCTCAATTAATCACCTTTTTGGGATTCCTGCATAGTCAATGTAAAGGAGACCAAGGTAGTATAGGTGAGCTGGTATAGAATAAAGCAGGGTGATTAATGATATCCAAAACGCGTAGTATATTTCGTGGCATTACTGTTACGGTCTGTATTTTATTATTATTGATATGTCTTATTATTCCTTGGGCCTTGAATATATGGCTGCTTCCTTCTGTTGGTGAGCAATTAGGGGTTAAGTATTCTGCCAATAATATTTGGCTAAACCCAATCACAGGGACTGTTACTATAGAAAAAGGTGTTATTAAGCAGCAACAGTCTCCTTTCCTAAAATGGCATGAATTACACGCTGACCTGGACATGTTGCAGCTTTTCAAGGGGCGTATTGTTATAGAACAGGTCGCTTTGCAGGAGCCAGAGGTATGGCTACAACAAGATAATCAGAAGAAGTGGAATTTTGAATCCATAAGGCTGCCTGAAAATAAAACACCAGAAACCACAGAGCAAAAACCAGTAGAGTTTGCTGTTCAAGAAGCGGTTATAAAAATGGGAACTATTCACTATAGAGCCTATAAAAATAGTAACCCTATTCAATATCAGTTGAAAGATATTAACTTTTTAGTGGAAGATTTGACCAGTGATTCTTTAGCACCATTTAAAACCAAGCTGGATTTCGTAACAGCAAATAAAGGCTTATTTGCCTGGCAAGGTGAAACTGTTTTAGCGCCTTTATCTGTGAAAGGAAAAGCACAAATACAACACATTAATATTCCAACCATAGTAGAGCTACTTCCACAACCACTACCCATTAAGCTAAAACAAGGGGAGCTGAGTAAGTTTGAAACTGCCATTCATGTGCAAAAGTTGCAACAAAAATTAGCTATCACCCTGGAAAAAATAGGCGTTGAACTAAGTCAACTGGATTTGAAGCTTGCTAAAAAAGGCCAAGGTTCATTGACATTTGACCGTTTCACCCTTAATGATGGCCATTTAAAATGGCCTGATAATCAATTGCATTTGGGTGACTGGCAATTGGAAAAGCTAACCTGGCAAGGAAAGCTTAATCAACAACGGCAATTGAGCTGGGTAACTGCTTTTCAAACCAAAAATCAAGAAAAAAATCCAAGTAAAAATAAAAAACCTAAAGCTGATGACAGTAATAGTAAGCAAACAGTGACTAAACCTTGGCAAATTGGTTGGCAACAAGGGACCGTTAAATCCAGTCAACTTACTTTAAAAGACTTAAGTATACAGCCAGAAGCTGTGCACCAGTTAGAGCTCGCTAAATTGTCACTAAAACCATGGCATAACAACCAAAAACAACCCTTGCAAGTAGCGGCAAATGGTCAACTAGCAGCAGGTGGAAAGTTTAAGCTAAAAAGTAAAGTTGGCTTAACTCCTTTGCAGGTAGAAGGCTCAGTTGAGCTTGAACAGTTTACAGTGGGGCATTACCAGCAGTATTGGCAGCCTTTTATTGCTGCAGAACTAAAAGGAACGATTACGACAAAAATAAAAGCTGAATGGCAACCTAACAATCAAGCAGAGCCCTATCAGATTGCTGGAGATTTCCAGTGGGATAACTGGTTATTAAAGCAAACCAATACCAGTAAAGTTATAGGGCAAGGTAAGCAATTACGTTTCACAGGAATATCTTTACTGCCAAATAAATTTAATGTTTCTGCGGTGATACTGGATACCCCTGATCTGTTCCTGCAACGAGAACCAGAACAGCGCTGGAACTTTAGTTCTTTATTCCCTGCGCAGCCAAAAACTACGCAGACTGTTGACAAACAACCGACTGCTAAACCATGGGAATGGTTTATTGGTTTGCTAGAGATTAAGTCAGGAGAGCTAGATTTTCGTGATGCTACCGTATCGCCTATTGCAGAATTTAACTTGAACCAGATTTCTGGAAATATAAAGCAGTTATCCAGTGAAGAGAAAAAATCTAATTTGCAATTAAGTGCGTTAATAGCTGATTCGGACTTAACAATAGAAGGTGAATTAATACCATTAAACCCTAGAAAACTCGCTTCGGTAAAATTTGCTGTCAATAATATGTCTTTACCTATGTTTAGTAGCTATGCTTTGAAATACTTAGGTTATCCAGTAAAGCGAGGCAAGTTAGGGGCAACACTTTATTATAATGTTAAAGACTTCAACTTGCAGTCAGATAATAAAGTGACTTTAAATAAACTTAAATTAGGTAAGAAAACAGCAAGTAAGGACGCTGTAGATGCTCCAGTTAAATTAGCCTTAGCATTGCTAGAAGATGGTAAAGGAAACATAGCATTAGATGTACCTGTTAAAGGAGATTTTAGTAAACCAGATGTTAAATATGGGAAGCTGGTGAGAGAAGCTGTTTTTAAACTGTTTAAAAGTATTGCTGCTTCACCATTTAATTTGCTGGGAGGTATAGTCAATTTTTCTGGAGAAGATGTCAATTTAATTAAGTTTCAGCCAGGTAAGCTAGACTTACCTAAAACAGAGCAAGAAAAACTTGTGGCCATCACTAAACTATTAGAAAAGCGACCTAATTTAATTTTGGAAGTTGAAGGGCAGTTTGATATAGAGCAGGATAAACCAGCCTTAGTACAGAGTATTATGTTGAATAAGCTTGAAAAAAGTCTAGGTAAAATTGAAAGCGTATCAGCTAAGCAAAAGAAACAGTGGTTACGTGCACAATTAGATCAAGCAGGCATTATTACAAATGACTCTATGAGTATTGATTTCTTAACACGTTTATATGCTGGGACAATTCAAGTTGTTGATAGAGACTTAACTAATCTAGCTAAACAACGAGCTAAAGCGATTAGTGAATATATAATACGGCAGGGGAGCATTAAAAAAGATAGAATTTACCGGCTTGAAGTTAAAGAAGTTAAAGAAAAAGTCAAAGGCGATATTTCTTCTATTCTAACAATTAATGCCCCTTAACACTTTAGTAATAGCCAGTTTTTCTGGCTTTTACGTTGTTAGTCTTACTGAGACTTATCTAGGTGTTTTCTAACTCTTTCTCGCCACTTTTCTAGTCTAGTGGTCCATGTACAAAATAAGGTAACAGCTTCTTCTCCATTTACCCTCTGGCTGCGTAACTTTTTCTTGACGTAGGCCCTCTATGCCTGCAAAAAAGAGCCTTGCCAGAAAATAAATGGTTTTGAAAACTGTTACCTTATTTTGCACATGAACCACTAGCATCTGCATGATACGATAAGCTGACAATCTAGCTCACATATAGATGTAAAAAAATAGTAAAGATATTTATCATGAAGTGTATAAGCCGGACCTGCTGTTCTTGAAGTGTCGTACAAAAAACGACCTGCTGTGCTATAAAGAAGTATAATATACCCAATGCGAAGGGTTTTTAGGTGATGCCATCAAGTGACGAAGCCCCATGAGCCTATATTAATAGGTGGCTGGGGTGAGGAGCGACGATAACAAAGCCTAAAAATAATTCGCGACGGGTATACATACTATGTAATGTGTTGTCTCATTTTATTGAAAACAGAGGTTTGCATGGAGGCAAAAAGCGGTACTATTACACTGGGTGAGTCTGTTGATATAAGGCAGATAGAACAACTTCATAACGAGTTAAATGAAGATATAGAACAAAATGATTCATTAATAGTTGATTGTAGTCAAGTTCAATCGATAGACACCGCTGGTTTGCAATTAATTATTGCCTGTCAACAGAAGTATGTTAAGCAAAACAAAACCTTCCAAATTATTAATGCCACTCCAGTAGTTATTTGTACGCTTGAGTTATTAGGAATTAGTTTAAGCTCAAAAAAGGGATATATAGCATCTAAAAAAGCTAGTTGATGTTAAGTAGGTGATATAGCTTAATTGAGGGCAATTAGCCTTAAGCTACAAAGGTATTATTATGGTGAAAATATTAACCGCAGATGACTCAGTGTCTATGCGACAAATGGTCACACTTACTTTAAAAGAAGCTGGTTATGATGTGAAATCATGTTGTGATGGGCAGGAAGCTTTAATTGCAGCAAAGCAAAAAGCTTATGATGTTGTTCTATCAGATATTAATATGCCTGAAATGAATGGTATACAACTAGTGAAAGAGTTGCGTAAGTTACCTAGTTATAAGTTTACCCCTATTTTAATGTTAACGACTGAATCGGGGGGAGCTAAGAAGAATGAAGGTAAACAGGCCGGTGCTACTGGATGGATAGTAAAACCTTTTGAGCCTACAACACTAATAAAAATCATCAAAAGAGTATTAAACTAACTATATAAAAAGTAAAAGTTAGATTGTCAATAAGCATAATATAAATTAAACACAGTGTGAGTGGTTCATGACAATCAATGTTGAACAATTTCATCAGATTTTTTTTGAAGAATGTATTGAGAACTTGAATATTATCGAGCAAGGCTTGTTGTCATTTGGTAATGCCTCGATAGATGAAGAAATTGTAAATCATGTTTTTAGAGCTTCTCATTCGATAAAAGGTAGTGCTGCAACGTTTAACTTTATTGATATTGCAGAAATAACCCATGAGCTGGAGTTTACTCTTGATTTGGTCAGGGAAGGTAAAAGGGAACTTTTACAACAAGATGTTGCTCATATGTTAACGGCAGTTGATGCTGTGTATAAAATAGTTGAAATGAGAAAAGAGGGAAATAAAAGTCCCTTAGCAGATCAACAGATTGTTATTACACTATTGAGAAATATTGTTAACAGTCAATCCCATAGTTTTATTGATAAACAAACCGATATCCAGACAATAAATACTCAGAGTGAACTACTTGACCTCGCTATTCACCATAGTGACGATGGGGTAAAGCAAACGCTTCAAACCGAGCATAATAGCGAAGAGCAGCAAATGGTTAATGAGTGGGAAATTATTTTTATTCCCTGTCGACATATATTTTTAACAGGTAATGACCCCATTCGTTTTATTAGAGAACTGGCTGAACTGGCTGAACTAACAGTAGAAACTAACATTAAACAGTTGCCTGACTGGGAGTTTATTGAGCCAGAGGACTGTTTTTTGTCATGGTATATTAAGCTAAAGGGAGCAATAACAAAGTCAACTATTCTTGAAGTCTTTGAGTGGATAGCTGATGAATGTCAATTAACCATTGCCCCTTTGCAAAAAGAAGAAGTCATTAAGCAAGAGGTTAAGCAAACAGAACCAGATACATCTTCCTGGTCTTTTGTAGGGATAAATCCGGAAAAGGTCAATAAAAAAAATAGTCAAGCCCAACAATTAGCAACGGTTAAGCAAGAACAGCCTTCTGCGATTAACACAAGCAACCCGTCGATTAGAGTGAATGTAGAGAAAATCGATCATTTATTTAACTTGGTGGGAGAGCTGGTTATTACTCAGTCAATGTTATCTGAGCTGGGTAGTAAGCTTTCTGTAGATGCTCTTGGTAGTATCGAGCGACTACAATCAGGGCTTGCCCAGCTATTACAGAATACGAAAGAGCTGCAAGAGAGTGTAATGCAGATAAGAATGGTACCCATTAGTTTTATTTTCAATCGTTTTCCTCGAATTGTACATGACTTGTCAAACCAGTTGGGTAAAAAAGTTGACTTAAAAATTGAAGGGGAAGGAACTGAGCTTGATAAAAATGTTATGGAACAGCTGGTAGATCCATTAGTTCACTTGGTTCGAAACGCCTTAGACCATGGTATTGAAACCACAGAAAACCGATTACAAGCTAATAAACCGGCAACTGGTATCATTCAGTTGTCTGCCTATCACCGTGGTGGGAATATTGTCATTGACATTTTTGATGATGGGGCAGGCTTAAACCGGCAAGCTATTCTTAATAAAGCACAAACAAAAGGGATAATTAAGTCATCTGAACATTTATCTGTAGCTCAGATATTTGAATTAATTTTCGAACCAGGCTTTTCTACAGTAAAAACTGTTACAGATGTTTCTGGCCGAGGTGTTGGTATGGATGTAGTGAGAAAAAATATCTATAGCCTAGGAGGGAATATAACCGTAGAGTCGGAACAGGGTGGTTTTAGTCGATTTCAAATCTCTCTACCATTGACTTTAGCTATTTTAGATGGGCAGTTAGTGAAAGTGGGCAGTGAAACTTATGTAATTCCTTTAAATACAATTGTTGAGTCACTGCAAATGATACCTGATGCTCTTCAACAAGTATCTGGTGCGCTTGAGGTATATCGGCTACGTCAAGAAAATATTCCTATTATTCGTCTATATGAATTATTAAATATAACGCCTGTTAAGGCTGATTTAACAAGTGCTTTATTGGTTGTGGTTGAAGCAGAAGGGAATAAATTTGGTTTGCTTGTAGATGATCTTTTAGCCCAGCAACAAGTTGTCATTAAAAACCTTGAAGCTAACTATGACAAAGTACCAGGTATTTCTGGTGCTACAATCTTAGGTGATGGCACGGTAGCTTTAATTTTAGATATTTCTGGCTTGATCAGATTAATCACTGATGAACTATTTGTTAAGCCATGCGCAGCTTAAAACTGAATATTAACTTCAGGTGTTATTCATGAGTGAACTGAAAAGGGAATATGATGAGTCATTAACAGCAGATAACAACATACAATATCTAACCTTTACCTTAGCTGATGAACTTTATGCAGTTGATATATTACGAGTGAAAGAAATTAGGGGCTGGGAACAGCCAACGTTAATACCAAATGCACCTGATTATATTAAAGGGCTAATCAATATAAGAGGAATGATTATTCCTGTGATGGATCTTCGCTTACACTTTAGTATAGGGAGTAAAGAGTGTACCTCTACTACAGTTGTTATTGTGCTAAGTATTAAACAGGGAGCAATTAGTCGTACTATGGGGATTGTGGTTGATACGGTTGCTGATGTTGTGAAGGTGGCTGAGAGTGCTTTAACCAGTGCTTTGCCGGTTAAAGGGGAAGTTTCAGCAGATATAATCAGCGGGATGATTAATATTAAAAAGAAAACTGCAACTGTACTGGCAACTGAGAAGTTATTTGAATTGAAAAAATTTACAATCGGAAACTAAAGAGAAATGAGTTATTCAACTCAATATAATGTATCGGAAAATACTCAGAGATTATCAGGTTCAAATGATTTGTATAATGAGCCGTTAGATTGGGAGTTCTTATCTTTTATTCTTGATGGAAACGAGTTTGGTATTGATATTCTAAAAGTACAGGAGATTAGAGGCTGGTCACCATTACGAGAGCTCCCCAACTTACCAGCTTTTGTTCAGGGGGTTATCGATTTAAGAGGGAAAGTAATCCCGGTGGTTGATATGAGGACTAGAATGGGGCTAAAAAAAGCTGACTATAGTAATACAACGGTTGTTATTATTATTCAACAACAGATGGCAGGTTTTACCAATAGTATTTACAGTGGTTTAATTGTTGATGCAGTAGCAGATGTCTATCGTGTGACAAAAGATAACTATCGCTCTATAGACAATCTTACTTGTTATCAGCAAAACGACTTTATTTCAGGAATGGTGTCGGTTGACAAGAATATAATAGTGCTAATAGATTTTGCAAAAATTTTATCCAACTAGGTGTAATACTATGGTAGTTGAACGGTCAACACCAAACTCGTTAAAGAAAATGGACTGTCAGGAGGCCGCTGAAGTTAAAGTTGTTAAATTATTACCAGGTGAAGTATATAGTAGTAGTGAGCATGAAGACATTGTAACAATACTTGGCTCATGTGTTGCGACTTGTTTATGGGACCCGATTGCTAAGGTGGGAGGCATGAACCATTTCATGCTACCAGAAGCAAAAAAACAAATAAAATTGTCATCGATTAGTGTTAATCAATCCTCTGTGCGTATGCTAATGGGGCGGTATGGCAATTTTGCTATGTTTTATCTGATTGAATCACTACTGAAAAAGGGAGCACATTTACATAATCTGCAAGCTAAGCTATTTGGTGGTGCAAAAATGATAAAGCATATGTCTGATATTGGTAAAATCAACGCTGAGTTTGCGATCAGTTATTTGAAAGAAGCGGAAATTCCTATAATTGCCTCTCATTTGTTTGGAAATAATGCACGAAAAATTGTTTTTGAGTCAAGAACGGGAGTAGTGAAAATCAGAGAGTTGTCCTCCGTATATCAAGTGTAGGGCTTTTGTGCTTTTTACAAATAGCTCTTATGCTTTGTAACTATGATGCTTTATTTTTTTGATTAATGTGCATAAACAAGCCTTCAACTTAAGTATATGTCGTTTTTTTTACACTTGTAAATGTTTCAGAAAGATATATAAGGGTTGTTTAGAGAAAAAATAAAATTATTTTGGAAGCATTATGAAACCTATAAAGGTAATTTGTGTGGATGACTCAGTATCCATGCGTAACTTCTTAAAGGTCGCGTTGGAGCTAGATAAGAGAATCCAGGTAGTAGATCTTGCTGCAGACCCTTATGAGGCAAGAGAGAAAATAAGACGCCATAACCCCGATGTGATTACATTGGATGTAAAGATGCCAAAAATGGATGGCCTTACATTTTTAGAAAAATTAATGCAATTGCGACCAATGCCTGTTGTTATGGTTTCATCTCAAACAGTGAAAGGGGCTGACGATACGTTTAAAGCATTAGAAAAAGGTGCTTGTGACTATTTAGCAAAACCTTTTGATCCACAAGTATTTGATGAATTTACAGAGCAGCTCATTTATAAAGTTAAAGCGGCATCTTTAGTTAATTTAAGTGCTCTCAATAAGAAGCAGGATAATAAGGGTGTTATTCAAAAAAGGCATACAGTTGGTCATTTATCTAAGTTGAGGTTGCAAAAGCAAATAAAACTAATAGCCATTGGTGCCTCAACAGGAGGAACTGAAGCAACGAAAGAGATTGTGATGTCTTCATCCTTGCATGGTCCACCTATTGTTGTTACGCAGCACATGCCACCAGTTTTCAGTAGCTCTTATGCAAAACGTTTAGACAGGTTGTTACCAGTACCGGTCCAAGAAGTGACAGGTATGACTAAACTGGAGCCAGGTCATATTTATATTGCTCCTGGTGACAAGCATTTACTTGTCAAAAGAAGTCGTTTGTCTCTTCAGGCGGTGCTGGATGACTCCTTGCCAGTTAATCGACATAAGCCTTCTGTTGATAGCTTATTTTATTCTGTTGCTGAGAATATTGGTGCAAATGCTTTAGGTATTTTATTGACAGGTATGGGAGAGGATGGAGCAAAAGGGTTGCTGGCAATCAGGCAGAAGGGTGGAATGACAATTGTGCAAGATAAGGCTACCAGTGTTGTATGGGGAATGCCTGGGGCTGCTGTGAGCATGGATGCCGCCATTATGACATTGGGGCTTGATGATATTGCCAAAGAAGTGGCTTCACTATATCAGCCATCACTGGTTATCAACCTGTAACTCTCTGTAATAACTAGACTGGCTAGTAATAAGCAACGTGTGTTGCTTATTTCATGGAGGTCGATATTGTCAATAAGGGTATTTGATCAATTACTTTTGTTGTTTCAGCAGTTGTTTAAACTGTTGCTGTTTTTCTGCCTGCGTTAGCTGTGGAATAGTATCAGCAGGTGGGTCACCTAAAGGATCGGTATCCCAACTGACATTTGGCTGAGGTGTAACGGGTAAGCTTGCAAGGTAGTCTTCTACAACCGCTAACGCTTCTATTAAACCTTGTTGCTGTGGGTCTTCATCATCCATTTTAGCGAGTTTGTTAAGCATGCTCTGAGCTATTTGCTCAATACGTTCGCGAGGCTCGTTGATTCCTTGGGTTTCAAGCCAATGTTTGGCCGATGCTGCGCTGGTTGTCATAGGCTAATAGTATGCTCTTCGTTACTTTTGTGATATGCCCTTCACTATATGTATATTCTGTAATAAAGGGTACTCTACTGGATGAGGGCATATGAAAACTGCTAACCAGCCGAAGCTTACCACAGGTAAGCTTGGCACACAGCCTCTGCGAGCTTTTATTGGTATTCCTATTGAACTTAGTTTAGCGGAAGCCATTTACCACTATTATCAAGCTGCATTGCCTACAATATTTTGCCCCAAAAATTTTCGTTGGACGAAGCTGGATAATTTTCATATTACATTAAAATTTATTGCAGCGTTGGATTCGGCCTTGGTTGAAACACTGGCTGGTCAGTTAGGTGAGTTAGTCGCTGAACAAGCCTGCTTTAATTGTCAGTTAAAAGAGCCTCAGTGGTTTCCCAATAAACACAAAGCACGCCTGTTGGTTTTATCAGTTAGTTCTGGAGGAATATTGCCAGCGTTGGCATTAAGAATTGATCAGCTATGTCAACAGTGGCAAATACCAAAAGAAACTAAACCCTTTCGTCCTCATTTAACCTTAGCTCGATTAAAACAGCCAATTCATGGGGATCAATCATTACCTGCTACTTTCATTCAGGCGTTTGATGTTAATGACATAAAGCTTTATCAAAGCACCATGGATAAAGAAGGCTCTCATTATAAAGCGCTAGCGACCTTTCCATTATCACAAGGTTAGTATGCTACGGCACCAGCGGTGTATTCATCCTCCAAGTCTACGCGATAGCGAACCTGGTAATGCTCAAACTCGGGGATTAATTCGTCATAAGAGTATTTTACGTATTTAGCAATTAGGATGGCTCGGTAGATCATTGCCAGCTGGTCATCTGATAACTGAGCAGCTTGTTGGGTATTGTAAATACAACTTTCAATCAGCTGGTGACGCCATTGAGCGGGGTTATCTTCAGTGGCAAGAATGTGATCAACTAAGGTATAAACAAGTTTAATATGGTTGGTTTTGCTGTCGGCAAATAGTGACTTCATAATACTCAGCCTTTCCATAGTACAGGGCTTACCTGTATTGGTTATACTTTAAGCATAATGTGAGTCTCACTATCTTGCCACAGCTAGCTAACTGAACGATGAAAGGTAGAGGCTATACCTTAAATTGTTTCATCAGGTCTTCCAGCTCAGAGGTTAGGCTGAACATGGCTTCACAAGCCTGTGTAGAGTCTTGAGCCATTTTTGTTGTATCTTCAGCCACATGATTGATAGCGACGACATTGCGATTAATTTCTTCTGAAACGGCGCTTTGTTCTTCAGCTGCACTGGCGATCTGTTCATTCATTTTGGTCAGGGTTTCAATCGATTCTGCGATAGATTCTAGTGACCTATTGGCTTCACAAGCTAACTTAACCGTTTCTTTGGCCTGATTGCAGCCTTGGCTCATGGCGTTGACAGAATCATGAGAGCCAGTCTGTAAGCGCTCAATCATAGAGTGGATCTCTTCCGTAGATTGCTGAGTGCGGTTGGCAAGGTTACGTACTTCATCAGCCACTACGGCAAACCCTCGACCTTGCTCACCGGCTCTGGCAGCTTCAATCGCAGCGTTAAGTGCTAACAGGTTGGTTTGTTCAGCAATACCTCTAATGACATCAAGCACGCTGCCAATTGCATCGCTTTCTTGTTCAAGTTTAACAATGACCGATGTGGATTCTTCAATTTCCTGAGCCAGTTGATTGATGCTGGTTTGGGTTTTATGAATCAGGCTAGTGCCTTCCTCTGTTTCATGCTCCACATCAGTAGTGGCTTTAGCTGCCTGGTTGGCATTTTGGGCTACATCTTGAATGGTGGCTGACATTTGGTTGATTGCAGTCGCTATCTGGTTGATATCCCCTTGTTGGAGGTTTACTCCAGTACAGGTGTTTTTAGCAATATCTAGCACGGTCTGGCAACTGGAAGCTAGTTTTACTACGGTTTTGGATACTTGTTGAACTAGCTCATGGATACGACTGATAAACAAATTAAACTGCTGTGATACAGCTGATAGTTCGTCCTGACCTTGTTCTGGCATGCGTTTGGTTAAGTCGCCTTCACCGCTGGCAAGATCTTCCATGATGTCTTTTAGATGGGTGATTCGTCCATTAATGGCTACATAAATAAATGCCAGTGCAGTCATACAAAGTAACAGAGCACAAATAGCGCTGATCACCATTACTAGGGTGGCTTTATTTAAATGATCGTCAAGCTGCTGACTGGTTGCTCCAGAATAGCGGCTGATGGTCTGGCTTAACTGGGATATGGCCGATAACGCTGGTTGGTCGTTAATTTTTACAGTTTTATCCAGTTCACTAATGGAGTAGTTATTAAGAATGAAATCTTTAATTTTTTTAGCATTGTTAAAATACTGCTCAGCTGTGTCAGCAATGGTTCGTAATGCAGTTTGTTCAGTTGGGCTGAGATTGGGGAGCTGTTGATATTGCCGTACTGTATTGGAAATATTCTGGTAGTTTTGATCAATTCTTTCATAATATTTCTCTGTTTTACGTAAAACATAATTTTTAAAATTATGGATGAGACCACCATAGCCCAGATTTTCCTGGATGGTTTCTAGTAGTTCACTTCTTGCTGCTGCCTCATGTTGATATTTTGTCCAACTTAGTTTAATCGGAGTGAGTGCCTGATGAGAAAAAAAGGATGAGCCAATAAATATGATAGAAAGGACAATAAGTAAACAGGTAAACTTTTGTCGAACAGACAAATGCGATAATAAGCTCATAGCTTCATCCTTGAAGATACTGTGTTGAGGAAGTCCAGCTTCAATGAAAACCATTATTATTATAGCTGGCAGAGTAGCAACTTACATTTGACTTATTTATGGTTGATCATAACGATTAGAAATTAAGCTAGGCGGTTATTTGTTCATGATCATATGACTCTGTCATAGGCTTTAACCAAAAGAAAAGGCTTTCTTGTCCTTACGGATTCTACGCATTGCTATTGAAGTCCAACTTGGTTAGCATCCGACGGCTACTCTGTTGATAGTGGCTTATTGATTTTTCATACGTTTGAAAAACGTAACACGAATGCATTGTACATGGTTGGATTGAAATTGGTTGGGTTAAAATAAAGTGACCAGAGTTATCATCAAAAGCTGCCAACTACAATTCTTCTGTTCTCCAGAGAATACCGATCTCTATGGGTTTTCTTCCTTTCGTTAAGACTTAGCGTTTTTTTCTGGTCAATCTCTGCTGCGTATAGCTCAGTTCTTTACCGCTGTTCTATCAAACACTTGTATCGTTTTGTTATGAGTGCTTGTTAGCCCATTTAGGGCTTAAAGGAACAGTGTTAGTGATTTGCCTATGTCTAGCAACGGGATTGTATTTTTTTCAGTGAACCTCATTGGTTAATAAATAGTTGTTAGAGGTTAGGATGCGTTATTTGCTTTCTAAGCGTTCTTTGGCAGATACTTTTGCTTTCATTTCTTTTGCATTTGTTACAGGGCTATTTTTTGAAATTGTAGTAACAGGGCTTTCTGTTGAGCAGTCGCTTCAGTCTCGGTTGGTGAATATTCCTGTTAATCTACTTATTGCAACACCTTATGGATTGTTTCGTGATTGGATATTTAAGCTATTTAATGCAGTAGATGCCTCTCAAATAAAGCGCTCAGTGGTGGACACGTTAGCCTTTATTTTATTTCACCCTACTGTTTATGGGTTTACTCTGGTATTGATTGGTGCAAATCCTGAGCAAATTGTTACTGCCTGTAGTGTATTAATTGTTGCCTCCGTTTTTATGGCAAGACCTTATGGTATTTACTTACAATTTTGTCGAGGATTGTTCAAAATCGAAGCAGTACCAAGTGGTGCATCCTGAAATAAGGGTGTACTACACTTTTACCATCGCTTACCACCGTGGCAGTTTGCCTTTTTACTCGCCCCTTCCTGTTAGTGGCACCAGAGGTGTTGCTATGTCTGTATTCTAATCAATCTGTCACTCATTTCAACGCGGTCTATTCCTCCTTCTCAAGTTGGGCTCTATTGGTCAACCTTTACAGGCTGTGACTATTTAGTCTAGTTTTGTGCACCTTTGCTCAGATGTTTGATTTAAGTTGACTATAAGATACCATTGGAAACAAAATGATAATATATGTAACTGAAAGTAAGTTATTGTTATTATCTATATTTCTAATGATTATAATAGGTGTTATTTTAAGGGTTGATTATTTTAAAAAGTTATAAATAATAGAAAGCTGTTGGTTATTTGATCAGGGCTGCTTCATTAACAGCTTGCTAATTAAGTTGGATGCTTGCAAATGATTGAATAGTAAAGCAAGGCAAATAAGGTAAGCGTAGTTGGTTGAACGGCTGGAAAAGTCAGCTAGAAATAGCGGACTAAAAATGAGTTGAACAGTTAGGCGTCAGTGAGCTTTTGAAAACAAAAAACAGACAAAAGCTAAAAATTAGCAGGTTCTTAGCACGTCAAGAGCCTTAAAAATAGCATACTAACAATAAAAAATGGTTATCTTATTATCGTTTCTTAAAACACTTTATAACGTTTAAATATTAAACATTAATGAATAGCAGGTGATGATTTTGTGAATAACATTATCGCTATGCTTCGTTGCTTTGCCAATTGTGTAGGGGATATAAATGGCATTACTAGAAGTAAAAAACCTAAAAATAGAGTTTCCTTCTCGCTTTGGTATTGCTACCGCAGTTCATGATGCCAGCTTTTTAGTAGAGCCTGGCGAAATTGTTGGTTTAGTAGGAGAAAGTGGTGCAGGTAAATCAACAATTGGTAATGCCATTATTGACTTACTGAGCCCGCCGGGTCGAGTAGCTGGAGGAGAAGTATTTTTACAGGGAAAGAAAATATCACAACTGCCAGCAGATAAAATTCGAGAAATTCGTGGTCAAAAAATAGGCTTTATTTTTCAAGACCCAATGACATCCCTTAACCCACTGTTGACGATTGAGCAGCAGCTGGTTGAGACTATTTTAGCAAATAGTACAGTATCCACTCAGCAAGCACGGCAAAAAGCTTTAGACATGCTACAGCAGGTGGGTATACCGGAGCCTGAAGTTCGAATTAAACAGTATCCTCACCAATTTTCTGGTGGGATGCGTCAGCGCGTTGTTATTGCCATTGCTTTATCTTCAGAACCTAAGTTAATTATTGCTGATGAACCCACTACAGCCTTAGATGTATCAATTCAGGACCAAATTCTGGAATTAATCAAAGGACTTTGTAAAGAGCGACAGGTAGGGTGTATTTTAGTTACCCATGATATGGGAGTGATAGCGAATGTCACTGATCGTGTTGCGGTGATGTACCGAGGAAAAATTGTTGAGATGGGAACTACCGAACAAATTTTGAGTAGCCCTGAACACCCCTATACAAAGAGCTTAATCAGTGCTGTCCCTCGTTCAGATGTAAAATTAGCACGATTTCCACTGGTTGATTATATCGAAACAGCAGAAGTTGCGTTTGAAAAAATAGATATCAGTAACCATTGGCTTGGCCAAGGTAATCATTTTGCTGCAACAGAAGAAGACTACTTGTTAAAAGTAGACAAAGTTTGTTTAAAGTTTAAAACGCAGTCTGCGCTGTTGAAGAAAAACTGTAAGTATGTGCAAGCAGTTGATAATGTTTCTTTTACGGTAAAAGCGGGTGAAACCTTTGGGTTGGTTGGGGAGAGTGGTAGTGGAAAATCAACCATTGCACGGGTTATTGCTGGGCTTTATGCCCCTGATTCTGGTGTAATTCAGTTTGCTGGAAAAGAGTTGACTGGACTAACAGAAGCTCAGCGCAGACCATTTCGTCGCGAGTTACAAATGGTTTTCCAAAACCCCTATTCTTCAATGAATCCAAGGATGTGTATAGCAGATATTATTGCTGAACCGATTCGGTTTCATAAGTTAGCTTCTTCTAATCAAGAAATACAACAGATTGTGGGTGATTTATTGGAGCATGTAGGCTTAGGGCGTAAAGCAGGTGTTAAATATCCTCATGAGTTTTCAGGCGGGCAACGCCAGCGTATTTCCATCGCAAGAGCACTTGCTACAAGGCCTCGGTTTTTAATTTGTGACGAGCCTACTTCCGCGTTAGATGTATCTGTACAGGCTCAAATTCTAAATTTATTAAAGGATTTACAAGACGAATTGTCACTTACTATGCTGTTTATTAGCCATGATTTACCTGTTATACGTCAGGTGTGTGACCGTATTGGAGTAATGCGCTATGGTAAATTGATTGAAGTGGCAGAGACAGAGCAGCTATTTACTAGCCCGCAGCATGAATATACACAACAACTGCTAGATTTAATGCCAAAGCTAACCCAGTTGTCCCGAGAAGGTTTGGAGATTGTGGAATAATAAGCTTAATGGTAAAAGTGGTTGGAGTGGTAATTGAATTACCACGTTACCCTACAAAAGTTTTCAAAACGAGCTTTTAATAAAGGGTAAAATTCGATCATTTTGCTGTTAATCAAAGCGTAATGAATAACTTGTTGTTTGTTACTCTTTAAATGCCTGAAGTGGCGAAAGCCGGGCTTGAGGGCAGCAATAATAATCAAATAGGAGATATTAGGGGTAAAATATGAAACGTGGAGTAACCTTAATGGCGAGTGTTGCCCTAGCTGCAACGATGAGCTTTGGTGCAGTCGCCAAAACACTTAAAATGGCCTATGACGCAGACCCTGTCTCGCTTGACCCTCATGAGCAGCTTTCAGGTGGTACACTTCAATTGTCGCATATGGTGTTTGATCCACTGGTTCGCTGGGATAGGAACTTAAAAGTTGAAGGGCGTCTGGCTGAACGTTGGGAGCGGATAGACGATAAAACAGTTCGTTTTTTTCTACATAAAGGGGTTAAATTTCATTCAGGAAATGAACTAACAGCACTGGATGTTAAGTGGACATTTAACCGCTTAAGAACCAGCCCAGATTTTAAAGCTATCTTTGCGCCTTTTGATGCGGTAAAAGTGGTTGATAAATATACCATTGACTTGGTGACAGCAGAGCCTTATCCATTGACACTCAATGCTGCCACTTACATTTTTCCAATGGATAGTAAGTTTTATACCGGCTTCGATAATAATAACAAATCCAAAGATGCTCTGGTAAAGCATGGTAGTTCTTATGCTTCCACTCATGCATCCGGTACCGGTGCATTCATGGTCACTAAACGTGAGCAAGGGGTTAGGGTTGATTTCAAACGCTTTGATCAATACTGGGATAAAAAATCACCTGGCAATGTTAAAGAGATTGTATTAAACCCGATTAAAGAAGCACCAACACGAGTTGCTGCGCTTTTGTCTGGGGACGTCGATTTTATTGCGCCAGTACCTCCAACAGATTTAGATCGGATCAAGAAAGACCCTAAAGTTGATTTGGTTACTATCTCAGGTACTCGCATCATCACTTTTCAATTAAATCAGCAACGAGTAGAAGCGTTTAAAAATCCGAAAGTACGTCAAGCCATTGTTTATGCCATTAATAACGAAGGCATTGCGAAGAAAATTATGAGAGGATTTGCTACCCCTGCTGCTCAACAAAGCCCAAAAGGCTATTCAGGGTTTAACCCGAATCTCAAACCTCGCTATGACTTAAATAAAGCTAAGCAATTAATGAAGGAAGCGGGTTATGAAAAGGGTTTTAGTGTGACCATGATGGCACCTAATAATCGCTATGTGAATGACGCGAAAATCGCTCAAGCTGCTGCCAGTATGTTGGCCAAAATCAATATTAAAGTTGATTTAAAAACCATGCCAAAAGCGCAATATTGGGCAGAGTTTGATAAACGTGCGGCGGATATCATGATGATTGGGTGGCATTCTGATACAGAGGACTCGGCTAACTTTACTGAATTCTTATTAATGTGCCCAGATAAAGAAACCGGGTTTGGTCAGTATAATAGTGGTAACTATTGCAACCCTGAAGTTGATAAATTAGTTATTCAAAGTGGTAAGGAAACTGATGCTGCTAAGCGGGCTGCGATGCTGCAAAAAGTAGAACAAATGCTTTATGATGATGCTGCATTTGTTCCTTTGCATTGGCAGGATTTAGCTTGGGCAGCTAAGAAAAATGTTAAAATTGACCCAATTGTAAATGTTATGAATTTCCCTTATTTGGGTGATCTGGTCATTGAATAATGGTGTCTCTCTAGTGCTGTTTCCTTAACGGGAAGCAGTACTCACTAGTAGCGTCCTGCTATGAAGGAAGGTTGACGTAGAAGTCATGAGTTGTGTTTTTGCGGCAGCCTTCCTGGCTACTGCACGTAAATAATGGTTTAAAGCATGATTGCATTTTTGGGTAAACGGCTACTGCAAGCAGTAGTGGTAATGCTTATATTAAGTTTAATTGGGTTTGCTATCCAGGATAACTTAGGTGATCCGCTAAGAGAGATGGTGGGCCAGTCAGTTTCAGAGCAAGAGCGGGAAGCTCTAAAAGATAAATTAGGTTTAAATGATCCCTTTTTAGAACAATATTGGCGGTTCTTGAAAAAAGCGGTGAAAGGTGATTTAGGTACTTCTTATTTTTTTAAGGAGCCTGCTCTTGATGTGATTTTAAAGAAACTCCCTGCCACATTAGAGCTGGTGTTTGGTGCCACACTAGTCATTATATTCCTTTCTGTTCCCTTGGGTGTTTACTCAGCGATTAAGCCTAATGGCTGGTTTTCCAAAGCAATCATGGGGTTTAGTACCATTGGTATTTCAATACCTGTTTTTTTAACAGCGATTATGCTGGTTTATGTATTTGCTATTGAATTAAATTGGATGCCATCTTTTGGACGAGGAGAGCTTGTTCATGTAGTGGGGTATTGGGAAACAGGCTTTTTAACGGGTGATGGGTTATTACATTTAGTGCTGCCTAGTATTGCTTTAGCCAGTATCATGCTGCCTTTATTTATTCGATTAATTCGCTCAGAAATGCTGGAAGTATTGCATGCAGAATATGTACGATTTGCCTGGGCTAAAGGGTTAGCTAAATACCGAGTTTGGTTTATTCATGCTTTAAAAAATACACTTCTACCTATTGTCACCGTTGGTGGTGTTCAGATAGGCACCATGGTGGCATATACTATTTTGACTGAAACTGTATTTCAGTGGCCAGGCATGGGCTTTATGTTTTTGGAAGCAATAAATCGTGCTGATATTCCTTTGATTCAGGCTTATTTGATTGTGGTAGGGTTAATTTTTGTTATTACCAATACCATCGTTGATCTTATCTATGGGCTGATTGATCCTACAGTGAATGTGACAGGGGGTAGTAAATGAGTACATCAACATCAGCCTGGCAGCGATTTAGAAACTCTGATCTACTCTTTTATTTTAAAAAAGATAAAGTAGCAATTGGTGCGGCAATTATATTTTTAATCATGGTTATTGCTGCTGTAACAGCACCATTAACCGCTCCATTTAACCCTTATGATCTAGCCAGTATCGATGTGATGGATTCTACCTTGCCTCCTGTTTGGCAGGGAGGTGAGGCTGATGAGCGATTTTTACTGGGTACTGACAATCAAGGGCGGGATATGTTGAGTACCATTCTGTACGGTACTCGAACTTCACTCATCATCGGTTTGTTTGCAGTATTATTGCAATCAGTTTTAGGTATCGCTATAGGTTTAGCTGCGGGTTACTACGGTGGAAGAATAGAAAGCTTTTTAATGCGCCTAGCAGATGTACAGCTTTCCTTTTCGACGTTGATGGTAGCAATCGTTGTATCTACTTTTTTTCAAGCAAAACTTGGTACAGAAGCTTTTCATGAAGTAGCCATTTATTTGCTAGTCATTATCATTGGTATTTCTGAGTGGCCTCAGTTTGCCCGTACTATTCGTGCATCAGTATTAGCTGAGAAAGAAAAAGAATATGTCCAAGCTGCCCAAGTGATGGGTTTTGGTGGGCTACGCATTATGCTACGGCATATTCTACCTAACTGTTTACCGCCAATCTTTGTTATTGCTACTGTTCAAGTCGCTAACGCCATTATGAGTGAAGCGGCGCTTTCCTTCTTAGGACTAGGCATGCCAGAAACAACACCTTCTTTAGGTTCTCTCATCCGCAGTGGATTTGAGTATCTATTAAGTGGTAGCTGGTGGATTACAATTATCCCAGGTTTGGTATTAGTGGTTCTCGTGCTGGCTATTAATTTACTAGGTGACTGGCTTAGGGATGTACTGAATCCTAAATTATATAAAGAAATCTAATACTATTAACAAGAATAGTTGTAGCTTACTATATTAAGCCCTGTAATCATTAGATTGGAGGGCTTTTTTATGTCTGTTATTCTTCTTTTTGGTTGCTGTTTTTTTAAAAGGTTTCTCTAGTAAATATACTGAGCAGGTGGGTTTTGTATGTGCTACTGGTTTTACTTGTTTGAGAATAATGGGAGTGAAGAGTATATTTTATATAGGGTGCCTCTAATAATTGTTTGTGTCCTTAGCACTGAATCTCACAGGGAGACTAAATGCAAAACTCAATATGGCTGGTGGCATTGGCTGACTTTGCATTGTTGCTGATGGTGTTGGTAATAGTGCTTAGTTGGCAGTTAGTTAAATTAAAAAAAATAGCGAAAACCCGGACTAGGTCTTCTGAAAATAGTCAATTAAACTTTATTGATACCTGTATTAATGATGCACAGCATAGTTTAGATAGAGTAGGTGAGGTTAGCCTTAGTGACATTTTGCTGCAACAAATTACGAAACGACATATTCTTGCTTTTCGTAAGCAGGTTTTGTTGGCAGAAAAAAAGAGTTTTGCTGATACTGACGGCGATCAGCATAACCCAAGTAAAACGGAAGATTTAGTATTTCAAGCTTATAATCAGCTGTTATGTCAATTGCAGCAAAGTTTTAAAGCTATCGTCGACAAGCAGCAATATAGTTTTGGTGATCACTTAACTAAGCAGGTTGAGATTACCACTCAGCAAGAGCGTTTTTATGGGCAAGTTAATCTTGATGAGGTGGCGATTGCTCATTTATCTCGTCAAGCGGTGCTAGCATTGCGAAAAGCACTGTTTTCATTAGAAGCTGAATTGCTAAAAGAAGATTTTACCACAAGCCAGTTTTACGAAGCACTATTTAATCGATATTGTGAGTTATTCCAGAGAGTCGCATCGCCTGAAAAACTATTGGTTGTTGGAGAAAGTGAGTATGGAAATAACTATACAAAATTGGTTGTAGAACAATGCAAGAAAGAATTGCAATGTTGTAATCAAAGATTAAAACAACAAGAACAGCTACTTGCACTTAATAAAACTGAAATTAATAATTGTTTGCACAATAAAGACCTTTCTAATGATAGTGCCAAACGTATAGAAAGAATTGCTGAATATAATGAATTATTAGAAGCCTCTCGATCTCAAATTGTTCAGTTAAAAAAAGAGATAAAGGAGAAGGATACGACAATTGTTCATTTAAAAATGAAAAGCAACAGATTACAGCAAAATACAGAGCATATTTTAAAAGATGTATTGCAAGATGATGTATCTATGCGAAAAATGCGACAAGATTTTTGTGATGAAATAACAAAACTAAAACAGGAAATAGGTGCCCTTAAAACAGAAAAACAAAATATTGAAGTCAAATTGAAAGATAAAAAACCTCTAGCAGCGCGCTCTGCCCCATAAATTTAGCGTAAATAAACTCTAATTTATGGGGTAGAGTTGATATTTAATTCAACGCTAACAGTTATTTTTTCATTATTTTATAGCAGGGCTCATAGTGGCTACCAGGGAGCTTCATTCGGTATTGCTCTACAAAGGATTGTAGTAATTGATCGATATCTGCCATTAAGTCTGGATCACCTGTCAGTTTGAATGGGCCATGTTGCGCGATTGCCTGGATACCTACTTCTTTGACATTGCCTGCGACAATACCAGACATTGCACGTCTTAGGTTGGCCGCTAAGAGGTAGGTTGGTTGATCTTTAGTTAACTGTAATGCAGCCATTGCTTCATGGGTTGGCTCAAATGGTAGTTGAAATTCATGGTCTATGGTGAGTAACCAATTAAAATGATAGGCATCACCTGTTTGCTTGCGGAATTTAGAAATCTCTTCAAGCCCTTGCTTCATTTCTTTGGCAACTGCTGGCGGGTTTTCAATAATTATTTTGTAGCGTCGTTGTGCTTCTGTGCCTAAGGTTTTACCAATAAATTTATCTATTTGCTGAAAGTACTCTTTAGCTTTAGTTGGGCCAGTAAAGATGAGAGGAAAAGGGATATGTTGATTTTTAGGGTGAAGTAAAATACCTAGTATATACAAGATTTCTTCGCAAGTGCCGGGCCCACCAGGAAATACAACAATCCCATGGCCAAGTCGAACAAACGCTTCTAAGCGCTTTTCAATGTCAGGCATGATAATAAGTTCATTGACTATTGGGTTAGGTGACTCCGCTGCAATGATACCTGGCTCGGTTAAACCAATAAAACGGCTACCACCTATGCGCTGTTTAGCATGTCCAATAGTGGCCCCCTTCATAGGTCCTTTCATTGCACCAGGGCCGCATCCAGTACAGATATGATAACCACGTAAGCCAAGTTGATAGCCAACACGTTTAGTATATTTATATTCGTAGTCAGAAATTGAATGGCCTCCCCAGCAAACCACTAGGTTTGGCAGAACTTTGGGCACAAAGGCCTTGGCGTGACGCAGCATATGAAAAACCATATTGCTGATGTCGTCTGATTTATTTGTGTCAAATTTATGGTCAGTAGACACTTCATTGGCGACGTAAAGAATATCTCGAACGACAGAGAATAGGTTTTGGCGTATACCTTTGATTAGTTTTCCATCAACAAAAGCATCACTTGGCGCGTTAATCAGTTCTAGCTTAAGGCCTCGATGCTCTTGAATGATGCGTATGTCAAAATCTTTATGCTGTTCCAAAATTTTATAGGGATTATCAGAATGCTCATCACAGTTAAGCGCAGCTAAGGCACACTGGCGAAATAGCTTATATAGCCCTCCTTGGGTAGTATCTTGTAACTTGCTGACTTCACTACTGGACAGCACATTCATGGTGCCTATTGGGCTAACAACAGTAGAAATTAACTCTTCCTGCTTCATGTTAAAACGTTACCTTTTGTTTACTTTGCTTCTCTTGGTATAGCATAACAAGGACTGGTACAGATGTTTTATAACTTTGTATCTCTAATGCTTTTCCAGTCTACTAATTCTCAGTACCACAAGTTTTGTTATCATCAGCGTGGCAGTTTGCTAAATATGGCCTTGGTTATAAAGGAGTCGTTTTATGTTCACAGGAATAGTTGCTTGTACACTACCTGTTGCAGATATTGAAAAAAAACAACATTTATATCGTTTTTCGTTTCACTTTCCTGAAGCGCTATTAACTGGATTAACCTTAGGAGCAAGTGTCGCCATCAATGGGGCTTGTTTAACAGTCGCTGTAATAGAGGGTGATTGGGTTAGCTTTGATGCCATGATGGAAACTTTGCGGATTACCAATTTAGCTGATTTAAGTGTAGGTGATCAGGTCAATATTGAACGAGCTGCTCGGTTTGGTGATGAGATTGGCGGGCATTTATTATCAGGGCATATTCATGCGATGGCTGAAGTGATTGCGATTGAAACACCTGCAAATAATAAAAAAGTAACCTTTAAAGCCCCGCCTGAAATACAAGACTATTTATTTGATAAGGGTTATATTGCATTAAATGGAGTCAGTTTGACATTATCTGAGCTAAAGCAGGATTGTTTTAGTGTTTATTTTATTCCTGAGACCTTGCGAGTGACCACGTTTGGTCAAGTTATGGTCGGTGAAAAAATCAATCTGGAAGTAGACAGTCAGACTCAGGCAGTGGTAGACACAGTCAAGCGAATGAGTGATAAGGCAGCTAAGCAAACTCAATAAAGTTAATCAGCCCACACAGCTGAGCTGGGAGCTGAAAGTGAGTCTAGCCAGGCTATTTGCTCATCAGGCTAAGTAAGCGATTAGGGTAATCAGTGATAATCCCATCCGCACCGTTAGCAATTAATGACATCATCGTATCGGTATCATTAATTGTCCAAACTTGCACTTGTAATTGGCGGTCGTGTGCAGCTTTGATAAATGTAGGCGTGGCTACTTCGATTTTGCCATTTTGTTTAGGAATTTGCAGGGCGCTGGCTGCAGGGCTGAGCAACTCTGCTAGCCCTAGTCGCTCAGCGGCGAATAATAGCTTTACCTCATTAGGGCTGGCAGAGGTGGCAATATCAGGACAGATTTGTCTAAAACGTTTTAACACTTCTGGATAAAAGGAGCCGATGATGACATGGTTTTCTTTTTTGGTGGTGCGAATAGCCTGACAAACTGATTGCTCAATAGCTGGGTGAGCCTGTTTTATTTCTACAATCATTTTTTGTTCTGGAAACTGCTTAAGTACTTCCTGAAAGGTGGGTATGGAAATACCTTTGCCCCGAAAAGGAAAGTTTTGATTGTCTTCTGTCCAGTTAAAACCCGCATCTAGCTTTTTGGCCTCAGCTAAGGTTAATTGACTAATGGGGCCTTTGCCATTAGTCGTACGGTCGACATGTTCATCATGTAGTACGACCAGTTGTCCATCTTTCGTTTGGCGGACATCTAGCTCTAACATATCGACACCCAGGCTGACTGCCTCTTGAAACGCATGTAAGGTATTCTCAGGCCATAATCCTTTGCCACCACGATGGGCAATCACTGCTGGGGTTGGTAAATTGTCATAAACAGGGTAGTGAGGAGCAGTCTTTGCTGTTGCTTTTAATACAAAATAACTACCGATAGCGAGAACGGAAGTGCTAACTACACCCAGTAAAATTGCTTTTTTGATCATTTAAAACATTCTCATTTTATTATTAGGCTATTTATGCTGTTACCCTATTAAATTCAAATCTTTGATATCAGTTTCATAGTGCATAACCTTCACCTGACCACTTTCCTGAATAATGATAAAGAGGTATCTGGACTTGCTTGTATTCAAGGTTGAAGTGAGAAGTTATTGTTATAGCTCACTGATACTTTTTACTTGATCTTTATTTATAGCGCGGTCTTTGCCGCTCGCTCCTTCATATTCATAAAAACCTGTCGCTTTATTATATTCTGGTTGGTCAAGTGTTTCGATCTCAGATCCATCTATTAACACAATCCGGTGAGGAGTGCTACAGCCTGTTAGTAAAACAAAGGCGCTGATGACCAGGAACCATTTGCTCATAGGGAAGCCCTCTATCGTCATTTCACTTCGTTCTATTGAATTAGACAACAGGAGTTTGCCAGAGTATGCAAATGGTTGAGTGATAACACCAACTACAGAACTGAGGGGTATAGGGGATGTATCTGTTAAAACTATTTTGTTGGTGAATAATGATAATTCTCTAACTAAATAGATCAATACCTGCTTTAGTTTTCAAGTTGTTTGGTGTCTGTTTTTAGCCCTTATATCACAGCCTCTTTTAGATAAGAGGGGTAGACTAGGCAAAACTTGTCGGTCTTAATTAAGTGGTAATAAATTAAGCCTGTTAACGTAATAAAGGGCGCTTCTAATAATTGCTTATGGCCTCTGCGTTGCCCGGATTGCTATGGTAGGGTTTGCCTCTCTCTAGGAATCAAGGTACATTATCGGCATTTGCCTAGATTCAAACGATATAGCGGTATATTTAGCCACAGATGTCTAGTCACAACTATGACAATACCCAAGATAAGGGCGTATCGAGTAAATATACACGGCGATACTAGTATAGAGTGCATTCTATAGTGTAGCGTATTGAAAAGACATGCCGAAAAGAAGGGTGCTCAAAAGAAAAAATAGCGGTGCTCCAAAGTACTGACTTGCCAATAAAAAATTGATAACCAATTAAGGAAACGCATAATGTCCGAGCTACTTAATGAAGGTCTGAATTTAATGCTGTTTGGCATGGGCTTTGTGTTTTTATTTTTGACATTACTGGTTTTTGCTACAGGGTTGATGTCGCGTTTAATAACAAAATACAGTAATGAAGAAATCCCCTCTGTTTCTCAACCAGCTGCTAGTGCGACAGTGGTCGCTACACAACAAGATGAACAGCTTGTAGCGGTGATTAGTGCGGCCATAAAACAATATCGTAGCCGTCATCGTTAGTACTTAAGGATTTTTAATTAGCAAGCGAGAAGGCCAAATAGCCATGACCAAGAACAAGAAACCATTAGGTATCACCGATGTTGTATTACGAGATGCGCATCAGTCTTTATTTGCCACCCGGCTGCGGTTGGAGGATATGTTGCCCATTGCTGAAAAGCTAGACAAAGTGGGCTTTTGGTCTGTTGAATCATGGGGCGGGGCCACCTTTGACGCCTGTATCCGGTATTTAGGCGAAGACCCTTGGGAGCGAATTAGGCAGTTAAAAAAAGCGATGCCAAATACGCAACAACAAATGCTGTTACGAGGGCAAAATTTGTTGGGATATCGCCATTATGCAGATGATGTTGTAGAGCGCTTTGTTGAGCGAGCTGCATATAATGGAGTTGATGTATTTCGGGTCTTTGATGCCATGAATGATCCCCGTAATTTATCAACAGCCCTGAAAGCAGTTAAAAAACAGGGAAAACATGCACAAGGAACAATTTCTTATACGACAAGTCCAGTGCATACCACTGGCATGTGGGTGGATTTGGCGAAACAAATAGAAGATATGGGTGCTGATTCGGTTGCGATCAAGGATATGGCCGGTATTTTAACACCTTACGATGCCTATGACCTGGTGGGCCGATTAAAGAAAAGCCTGACAATTCCTGTGCATTTGCACTGTCATGCAACAGCTGGCTTATCACCAATGACCGCACTGAAAGCCATAGAAGCAGGTGTTGATAATATTGATACAGCGATTTCTTCGATGAGTATGACCTATGGTCACTCACCAACAGAGTCGATTGTTGCTGCTTTACAAGGAACTGAACGAGATACAGGGTTAGACCTGAGCTTGCTGGAAGAAATTGCTGCTTACTTTCGGGTTGTTAGAAAAAAATATGCCAAATTTGAAGGGGCGCTTCGTGGCGTTGATTCTCGCATTTTAATTGCGCAGGTACCCGGAGGTATGTTGACCAATATGGAAAGCCAGCTAAAAGAGCAAGGGGCCCGGGATAAATTTGATGAAGTATTAAAAGAAATTCCAGCGGTGAGAAAAGACTTGGGTCATATCCCCTTAGTGACGCCTACTTCACAAATTGTGGGTACACAAGCAGTACTCAATGTTTTGACAGGTGAGCGCTATAAATCAATTTCTAAAGAAACGGCTGCCATCTTAAAAGGAGAGTATGGTGCAGCTCCTGCTGAATTTAACAAAGAGTTACAGCAAAAAGTATTAGAGGGTGCTGATCCTATCACTTGTCGTCCAGCTGATTTACTCAAACCTGAAGTGGATAAATTAACCGAAGAGCTCAATCAGCAAGCCAAAGAAAAAGGCTTTTCATTAGCAAAAGAGAGCATTGATGATGTATTAACTTATGCTTTGTTTCCGCAAGTGGGGCTGAAGTTTTTACAAAACCGTGGTAATTCTGATGCCTTTGAACCCGTGCCAACAGGAGAGGATGCTGTATCTGCTCCAGTAACTAAAGCAACTGTGCCAGCTGCTGGACCAGAGGTTTATACCGTTACAGTCAATGGTCAGGCCTATGTGGTTGAAGTGGCAGAAGGAGGGGAGGTTGCAAATATAGCCTCTACACCGACAAGTCCTGGGCCTGCTGCAACAGCTGAAGGGGATGGTGAGCCATTATTAGCACCATTAGCAGGCAATATTTGGACAGTGCATGTAACGCCGGGGCAGTCTGTTCAAGAAGGTGATGTACTGATTATTTTAGAGGCCATGAAAATGGAAACTGAAATACGAGCGCCAAAAACAGGAAAGGTCACCGCTGTCATGGTTAAAGATGGTGACTCTGTGGCTGTGGGTGATGCGCTGCTCAAGCTGAAGTAAGGTGTAGCTGAATGGATAAACTTCTTCTCTTATGGCAGGGCTCAGGGTTGGCAAACCTTGGGCTTGGTCAGTTTGCCATGATCGTTATTGGGTTCTTATTGCTATTTTTAGCAATACGGAAAAACTTTGAACCGCTTTTGCTTGTCCCCATTGGTTTTGGTGGCATTTTGGCAAATATTCCTGAGGCTGGTTTGGCTTATTCCGCTGTGGAACAGGCATTGCACCAGGCCAGTAATATGATGGCAAATGGTGCAAAGCAAGTAGAAGCACTGATTATTGTCAATAAAATTGCGGCAGCACTGGAACAAACGGGTCTAACAGACCCTCAAGCTGTTCTAAAGGCCTATTATAATGCGGCGCCTACTTTGCAGTCGGCAGCGGCAGGTATTGCCCAAAACTTAGGATATAACAATGGTGTTTTATACCAGTTTTATAATGTAGGTATCGCTAGTGGTGTATTTCCCCTTGTGATATTTATGGGGGTAGGAGCAATGACAGATTTTGGACCATTGCTTGCCAACCCTAAAACGCTATTTTTAGGAGCAGCAGCACAGTTTGGTATCTTTGCCACAATAATGGGTGCTTTAGGTTTAACCTATTTAGGCTGGATGGACTTTTCATTGGCTGATGCAGCAGCAATAGGTATTATTGGTGGTGCAGATGGGCCGACAGCTATTTATGTATCCAGTATTTTAGCACCGCATTTGCTTGGGGCCATTGCTGTGGCGGCATACTCCTACATGGCATTGGTGCCGCTGATTCAGCCGCCAATCATGCGTGCTTTAACCACCCCGAAAGAGCGTGAAATAAAAATGGTGCAATTGCGCCATGTCTCTAAGCGTGAAAAAATTGTTTTCCCATTAGTACTATTAGTGTTAGTTGCATTGCTATTGCCAGATGCAGCGCCATTACTTGGGATGTTTTGTTTTGGTAATTTAATGCGTGAGTGTGGTGTGGTAGGTCGATTAAGTGATACAGCACAAAATGCATTGATTAATACCGTTACGATCTTTTTGGGCTTATCTGTTGGCTCTAAACTAGTTGCTGATAAGTTTTTACAAGCAGAAACCATGGGTATTTTAGGTTTGGGCGTTGTAGCTTTTTGTATTGGCACAGCTACGGGAGTGTTGATGGCTAAGTTAATGAACAAACTATCAAAAACGCCAATCAATCCATTAATTGGTTCTGCAGGGGTCTCAGCAGTGCCAATGGCTGCGCGGGTTTCGAATAAGCTTGGTTTGGAAGCAAACCCACAGAACTTTTTGTTAATGCATGCAATGGGGCCTAACGTTGCTGGTGTTATTGGCTCGGCAGTGGCTGCTGGAGTGATGATTAAATACGTATCAGGCTAGTGCTATTAATTTATACCCAACACTCTGTTGAAAGGTTGCTTAAGTCATTTATTTAGGCAACCTTTTTTATTGGTGAGTTAAAAGTAAATGGTTCTACTAAAGGTATTATGTACCTGAAAATAAATATTATAATTCTATCTTGTTAGAAGAATGATAATGAAAGTAAACATTATTAAGGATTAATCTTGAATAAGAAGCTGTCTTTATAAAAAAGCGTTATTCTTTTTAGTTTTATTGGCTCTTTGCAGATTAGAGGAGGTACTCAGCATATTTGAATACCTCTAGTCTGTGTAATGGCGTGGCAGTAGCTTTTATTTAGGCATCATACTGTTGCTGAGAGTCTTGAGGGCTTTGAAACTGCCTACGTTTTTTATAGACAACCTTGGGTGCAGCCTGGTTTTGCCTAGAGCGAGGCTCCCCAGCTTCATAAGTAGATTGCTGTGGCTGCTGATTATTATAATAGCCTGCTTGCTGTCTAGCCCGGTTTTGTCTGAAAGGGTGGCCAGTTCCTTTATTGTTGTGACCAGCATGATTATGGCTAGATCTAGTATTGTTATAGCCATTACCAGAGTGATGCTGGTTTTCATGTTGGTAAGAAGGTGGCTGAAAATCCCCTTCCTGTTGATCCTGATCCCGTTGGTTTTGCATGTTGTGACGCATACGGTAAGGGTGGCCATGCGTTTTGCGTTGACGGTGCTCAGGCTTTGGTTCTGGCTCGGGTGGCTTTTGCCCAGTGAACTGTTCATAAACGGTAGTATAGAGATACTTGGCCATTACATACTCCTCAATGACTAAATTCTGTATTTATTTTTAATTGCTAAATGATAAAAACTGAGTTGACAGGGTAAATAGGTATGATTACGTAGTAGGTGCTTTTTCTACTCAAAAACAACTTTAACATTCTGAATAAACTGCAATAAGGCTGAACTTAGTTGATTACTACAGAATAAAGCTTGCTCAATAAACTATATCTACTTAGAAAGTTATCCTTATATTAGGCTTCATCGCTGCCAGTTAAAAATAGTCTGATAAATATGCAGCTACCCAAAGATGGGCGATTCTAATGTAAAAGTGAAGCCGTAGCAAGAAGAATGTGAACCAGTTTGTTATCTGTAGCAGTGATGTTATAAAAACTAGTAGTGATGCCTAGATCGCTAAGGTAGAAAACGATTGGAGCTCATCATTTGTTGGATTCCCTTAAAAGCTATTCTTTTTAACTGTAAGTTAAGTGGTGTTTTATTGATTGATTTCTGTACTATTTAATGAAGAATGGTCAGCACTATTATTGAACTTTAAATTGCCAGATATTGATTGAATCCCTGTGATTAGCCATTGGCTGTCCTGCTGTAAGTTTTCCAAATGCCAAATTTCGCAATAGGCCTCTACTTCTTTATTAGCCTTTGCTTTTGACCAGCCATGAAATTTCACGCTAATCATCGCAAGGTCACCTAAATTACTGGCGCTGGTAATGTCAGCAAAAACAGTAAGTAACTCAATTGCAGTTTGCTCTTTAGCCGAAAGTGACAAACTTAAGCGCTCAAACAGCTCAGGTGTTGTATAGTGCTTTAGCGTTTGCTGATCCTTAGCTAACCATGCTTGATGAATGCGCTTAAATAAAATTTTTGCCTGATCTAAAAACAACTCTGGTTGTAAATCTTTAGGTAGGTCAAACTGAGCATAGTGAGCGGCTAAATCTGACGCTTTTTGATCTGCTGAAGCGTCGACTATTTTTGTTAAATCATCTGTAGCGATAGGTTCATCATTTTTGGGGGGATCAGTTGGCTTCATTTTGAAGCTGATGTGAAAAGGAATGGTCTTATCTTTATTAATGTGTGATGTTGGCGACTCTGTGGTAGCCAGGTCTTGTTGGATAGTTGTTGATAGTGAAGCTAGGCTTTCGTCATTAATAGTGGGCTCTGGCCTGGGGGTTAGGTAGCGTTTGAGTCGATCTGCTCGATACTTTAATAAAAAGACTAAACCTGCAGTAAGTAGAAGCAGTAGCAAAACATCTGCAACGCGAAGACCATGGAACGGCTCTTTAAATAGTAAGCTGGCTAAAAAACCACCATCTAATGGCTGAAAACCTGAAGATTGATCCGAGTTAGCAATACTAGCTTCCGGAGAAGGGGTTGCATAGCTGTAGAATGCTGGGGTGCATAATAGGGTGAAAAGTATCAGAAACTTAGTAATACAGTGTTTCAATTTGAACTTCCTGGTAGTGACTGTTTTATTAACTACTTACTTTATCAAGTACTGGTTGCCTTAATTGAAAGCAATGCAGTTAGAAGTACCATGCAACTTGTGTTGTTTTGATATTTTTGCAGGGGTATTTTAAAAGGAGTGTGTAGTTTAAACAGTGAATCATGCCTAATTACTTGTGTTGACTGAATCAGATATTTCGCCATACATGAAAAAATTAGCGATCATCTAAGAATAGAGTGAGCTATATCTGGTTGCTACTGGAGTAATTAGTTTTCTTGTCAGTTCGTTAACCGGTTGGCAGATATGCTCAGATAAGCACTTTATATTTTTGCTAAACCAAGATCATAATGTACTTAGTTTGTTTTTTGAATTTTTAAAACGTCTATTAAAGGTTGATAATGAAGCATTCATTAAATGGTTTATGATTCCTACCGGCGGGGAAGGATGACGTTTTATGGCTGTTATCATTTTAAAAATTAAGCCGACTTAGTTTACAGTTTTTGATGTTTTTTTAAATTTTGATGCTTTTGAATTATAGTTAAAGCAGTTTTACTTAAACTGCTTTATATAAATTAGTTGTTTGGCAAGTTTAACTGGTTGTAATGACTGAAGCTGTAGTAACGAAGAAGTATGCAATAGCCAGATAGTTGTTATAACGGAAAAACAAGGCAAACAACTGATCGATCCCAGTAGCTGGTCTAAAAAATGATAGCCCGCATCTTTTAGCTAACCGCTAGCTGGTGAATAACTAAAAACCAACAAAGCCATAGTCTCAATTCCTACGCCCTTACTTTTATAGTAAGGGTTTTTTGTTTTAAGCGTCTTTAAAATACATTGTCCTCCATATAATACATGTTGAATGGCAAAAAATTGTTTAAGATTTGCTATGCCACTTGAATTGAATATATTTTCTGAAAAATTACTGTGTTCGGATTGAATGTACGTTTTTCTGGATTGATGAGCAGTCTGTTTTTTGGTCAGCGCAGATTAGTCACTTTCAAGAAAATGGTATGTGGCAGGTTATCTGTTAGGGAGAACTTTTTAATCATAAAAATCAGTGATATTGCCCCTTTTAAACTATGCTTGATCAGTATAAGGTTGCCTTGGGAGTTTAACAGCTTTTTCCAAGTTGAAGGCTATACTTAAATGATTAATATTGTCAGACAAAATTAGGATGAGGGTAGTAATGAAGTCTGTAGATCAAATCACTGCCTTTTATGTAGAAGCATTAGTGGAAGGCAAAGGCGACTTTTCTGCAAGGGCTAAATCGCTGGGTCAGGAGTTTTATCATAGTATTCAGAAAGGGCTGCTCTATTGGCTGGCAGCTATTATTGCATCAGCATTATTACTGAATAGCAGCAATACTATTCTAGTTACCATTTTGTTATCAGCTATCGTGATTGGTTGGTATCTACGGAAAGATTATTTACAGCTTAAACAAGCTTTTAATACCGAGTGCTATTCGGCCATTTTACCCAAGGTGGTGCAGTTTGCTGATGACTCTTTGCAATACGAAGCTAATCAAGGGATTACTCGCCACGTCTTTCAGGATAGTAAGCTAGTACCAGGTGCTTTTGTTCGCTACCAAGGCCAGGATTACATCACTGGTCAGTGGGAAGGTGTCCACTTTGAAATGTCAGATGTTTATGCTGCAGTAGAGAGGAAAGGAATATTCCACTTTTTACAAACTGCTTTTCATGGTGTTTGTGTCATTATTGATAATGATAAAAGCTTTCCAGGGCACTTAGTGATACGACCCAAGCCTAACTTTATGGATGAAGAAGATCGTCAGGAGTATGAAGCGTTTTATAAGCCTTTTAATAACATTAATGTTGGGTATGCTGCCTTTGATCGGTATTTTGAAGTCTTCTCGGATTGCACTGAAGATGTTCACCAGTTATTGAGTTCTCGAATGATAATGCAGATGATGTCTTTGCGGGCAAAATATGGTGATAACGTTTATTTAGTATTTAATGGCAATAAGATTGTTATTGGTATTAATGGTTTGCATGTATTTGATCGGTCTAAGAATGTTTATTTTGACAGTTTTTATTCAGATGATGTAGTGGTTTGGTACAGTGAACTGATGCGAGCTTGTTCATTAATCTATGATGTTCGGTTAGCAATAAAGAGCTAAACAAGGCTTGTAAAAGAATAATTGATAACTAAAAAGAGCAAAAGGCCCTGAAATGGGCCTTTTCAGTGATATTAATATCTACTAGTTGTTGTACCAAAGTGGTCTTTTCCTGAGCGAGTCTCTATCTTCTCTTTCAATATAACGCCTACCTTTTCTGCCATCTTGGCTGGTCACATAAGCAGTTAGCCTGACTTTGTTTGAGGGAAATCGAAACCGATGAAAGCCTTCGTTATTTAAGGATTTGTTGATTATAAGGCGATTAAAATCATCAAAAACTTCAAGTTGGGCGCCTCCGGCGGGTTCTCCTTCGGGTAGGTAAGCTCGCAAATTAACAAAGTCACCCTGAGTGTAATAGTAGACACTCAAAGGGTATTGAGCTTGCTGCTTGGCAATATGAGAGCAGCCACTAACTAGTAGTGCGCTGACAAGAAAGCAGGAATAAACAACTCGTTTAAGCATTTAACAACCTCCATGCTTTTATGATTGATGTGCTGGTTTCACAGTACGAAAGCAACAAGTGTACCTGTCTTAACCCGGAAAAATACGTTAAGTGTAAAGTTTGACCTTGATTTGATTGGTTTGTCACCAGTGTGGCGAGCAAATATTAGGGAGAGGGTAAAGTAACTGCAGCACTGAGACTGATCACTCAAAGGTACTGCAGATAGCTAACAACTGCTTAGATGTTTAGGGCTTTTGGTGTTTGACGGAGCTTTGGTTTAGTGTTTTTCAATCAGAGAGCGAATTTTGGTTTTAATTAAATCAATTGCAATCCGGTTTCGTCCGCCATGGGGAATGATCAAGTCGGCATACTGACGTGAAGGTTCAATAAACTGCATAAACATGGGGCGAACTGTTTCTTGGTATTGTTTGAGAACAGAGTCCATGTCTCGGCCGCGGCTAATGATGTCTCTTTGCAAACGGCGAAGTAAACAAATGTCTAATGGGGTATCCATATAAAACTTTAAGTCAAATTCGTTTCTGACTGCTGGGCTTGCAAGGAGTAGAATACCTTCGATAAGTACCACTCGTGTTGGCTTTACTGCTCGGGTTTCTGACCGGCGGTTATGAATAGAGTAGTCGTACACCGGTACCGGAACGGTTGTGCCTAACTTAAGCTCCTGCATATGTTTGATCATTAACTCATGATCAAGTGAGTCGGGGTGGTCATAGTTGGTTTTAGTGCGCTCTTCCATGGTCAGATGGCTTTGATCCTTGTAGTATGAGTCCTCTGAAATCACGCAAACCTGCTCAGATTGAAGTTCCTTGATTAAGGTTTGAGCAAGTAAACTTTTGCCAGAGGCTGATGCGCCTGCAATGCCAACAAGAATGGTATTCTGTGCCATGTGTTTGCTACTTTCTCTATGCTCTAAAAGAGACTACTAATACAAAAATATAAAGTTTCAATATACGATTCTGGCCGAAAATCAGCCAAAAAATTTCCCTATTGTAACATATATACATTAAGGTTCTAGGTCATGTGAGTGCATCTATTTCGGTCAGTAATGTTTAGTGTACATATATAACCAAACGTTATTTTTATGTTATTTTTTAGTATTTTGTGGCTGACCTATTCTTCAGTATGGTGTCCTCCTGGCTAAGTCTATCAACGTTGTTAGGAATCGCTTCCCGCTAACATCATTGGCCAAACCACTCTATAACAAAGCATGTGTACCAAGTACGTGCAACTCGAGTAATTCAGTCTTAAGTACAGCACAAACTGTGTTATTTTTGAGCTTTCTAGTTAATTTTTGAGGAAAGATTAGTGAAACAATTTATAGGTTGGTTACTATCAATAACTGTCGCCTTAACAGGATTGGTTGGTTGCTCATCATCAGAAAATGAACAAGCTGAGGCGAATAAAATACAAGCCATTAAAGTGGGCAGTTCAGGTAGTTACTATCCCTTTACTTTTGTTGAAAAAGGTGAATTACAAGGCTTTGAAATTGACTTGTGGAATGAGATTGGTAAGCGAGTGAACCAACCTATTGAATTTGTGACTGCTAATTTCTCGGGCTTATTTGGTATGTTAGAGGCAGGAAAAATTGACACAATTTCAAATCAAATTACGATTACTGAAGAGCGTAATAAAAAGTACCAGTTTTCTGCTCCTTATGTTTACGATGGTGCCCAAGTAGTAGTCCATGAAAATAATACAACCATTAAGTCGCTTACTGACTTGGCTGGAAAAAAAGTAGCGGTTAATTTGGGGTCTAATTTTGAAGCGATTTTGCGCAATCATGACAAGCAGCAACAGATTGAAATTATCTCTTTTGATACTGGTGTCGAGCAGAATGTAGTTAAAGGCAGCTCAGATGCTTTTGTTATGGATAGGGTATCGGTATTGGCGTTAATTAAGAAATCTAAACTACCTTTAAAATTGGTGGGAAACCCTATTGAAGTTATTCGTAATGCATTGCCATTTCCACGCAATGAACGGGGTGATGCTTTACGTCAGCAAGTTGATGAAGCCTTGGTTGCCATGCAGCAGGATGGCACATTGGCAAACATTTCTAACAAATGGTTTGGCATGGATATTACCACGCAGTCATGAATTTCGACTTTTATTATCTCTACGACCGACTTCCAGTTATCCTCAATGCATTGGACATTACTTTAGGGATGTCCATTGTTGCGGTTTTGTTATCACTGGGGATTGGTATCGTTCTCGCCTTGATAAAAGTCTTTCAGCTAAAAGGGTTAACCCAACTGGCTGACTTTTATATTTCTTTTTTTCGGGGCACACCATTATTAGTCCAGTTATTTTTGTTGTATTACGGGTTGCCTCAGCTAGTACCGGCAGCGGATATGTCTGGCTTTGCCGCCGCTGTGATTGGACTGGGATTACACTTTGCGGCTTATATGGCAGAGAGTATTCGTGCCGCTATTTTAAGTGTTGAGAACGCACAACGTGAGGCGGCATTAAGCATTGGTATGACAGAGCTGCAAGCGATGCGTCGAATAATATTGCCACAAGCTACTCGAATAGCGACTCCGCCACTAATGAATAACTTTATCGACTTACTCAAAAGCACTTCGCTGGCATTTACTTTGGGGGTGGCGGATATTATGGCAAAAGCCAAGCTAGAGGCAGCCAGCAGCTTTAAATATTTTGAAAGCTTTGTTCTTGTGGCATTGGTTTATTGGTTGATAGTGGTGTTGTTAACCCGTTGCCAGCAAGCGTTGGAAAATCATTTAAATAAAGCCTATTGAGTTTAGTGTTTATGCTTGAAGTAAAAGGTTTAACTAAGGCATTTGCAGGTAAAACCGTTTTGTCTGACATTGATCTCTCAGTCAGGGCGGGTGAGACGGTGGCTATTATTGGCCCTTCAGGTACGGGTAAATCCACCTTGTTACGCTGTTTGAACTGGCTGGAAAAACCATCAGCAGGAACAGTGACAATTGATGGTGTAACAGTCAACAGTCTTAGTTATACCTCTAATGATGTGTTAGCTTTGCGGCGTAAGACCGCTTTTGTATTTCAACAATATGCTTTGTTTAAAAATAAGACAGCACTGGCCAACATTATGGAACCACTGGTAGCGGTGCAAAAAAGATCCAAAACAGAGGCAAAAAAAACGGCTACGGACATATTAGCGAAGGTGGGGCTGGCAGATAAGGCAAATGCATTTCCAGCCCAGTTATCTGGCGGTCAACAACAGCGGATAGGTATTGGTCGAGCCCTTGCTACCCAAAGCCCAGTGATATTATTTGATGAGCCTACATCAGCACTTGACCCTGAAAAAGTAGGTGAAGTGCTGGATTTAATGAAAGCTTTAGCTGAGCAACAGCAAACCATGCTAGTTGTTACCCATGAAATGCAGTTTGCTCGTCAGGTGGCCGATCGGGTGTTATTTATGGCTGATGGTGGCATTGTTGAGCAAGGATCACCTGAGCAATTATTTACAAATCCCCAGGATTCCCGTACTAAAGATTTTTTGGCGCGAGTAAGTTAGTTTACTCTGGTCTTGTTATTAACACGATATTCCCTGCCGCCCCTTTTTCCAGCACTTGTTGGTGGGCTTGGCCCGCTTGCTCTAGCGAGAAGCTATGATGAACGACAGGGTTAATTTTGCCATCTTTGGCCAACTCAACAATATTGTTGTACATTGCTTGTCGTTCATCCAGACTGGCATTGGCCAGTGCTAAACCTCTGATATCTGCATTGCGCGCCATTAGATCCCTTGGGTTAATACTCACCTCGCCACGACTACCAATAATAATCACCCGCCCTTTTTTGCTGAGCAAGGGGAGGTCTTGACCCAAATTAACATTAGCCAGCATTTCTAAAATAATATCTACACCTTGATTATCAGTGTATTCCTTAATGGCCTGCCAGTGGCTTTGATCATAATGATTGAATACTTGGTCAGCCCCTTGTTGATAGGCGGCTTGTGTACCAGGCTCAGTGCTGGCTGTGCCTATTACCGTTAAACCATGGGCATTGCCTAATTCAATTGCCGCTAAGCCAACACCACCACTCGCGCCGTGGATTAGTATGGTTTCACCGGTTATTGCTCCAGCTCGCTGATGGATGGCTAGCCAGGCGGTGCCATAAGGAATACCCAGACAAGCCCCTTGAGCAAAGCTAAGGTTATCGGGCAAAGGGTAAGCATGATCTTGTGAGCAAATAGTGGTGTCAGCATAACAGCCCATACCCGTATTGGTACAAAATACTCGATCACCTGGTTTAAACCAGGAAACGGCTTCGCCTACTGCGGCGACTATACCTGCCCCATCTTTGCCGGGTGTATAAGGAAAATTCGCAGTGTAGTTATTAACACCTGCCCTGATATAAGTATCGACAGGATTGACGCCAGCCGCGTACAAATTAATGACTAACTCTTCTGGGCCTGGTGTCGGTAATTCTTTTTCTACCAGTTGCAATACATCAATATCACCGTGCTGTGAAACTTGGATCGCTTTCATTATTAACAGGCTCCATATAGTTGATATGAAAGTCATCAGGTGTTGCATGCCATCTTATATTAACATCCCATAGTTGAATACTGTGTTCACGCTCATAACTATTTTGTAAATAGGCTGGCCTGGGATCTTGGCTAAGTACTTGGTGGGTTAATAAAGACAGATTGCGCCCCGTGACTTGTTGGTATTGATGACAGAATGATTGAGCCTGCTGACTGAAGGTCACCGGTTTATTAGCCACTGGCGGTGGGGCAAAGCCATTACTGGCATCAGCAATATAGTCACTATACGGCAGATAGGGCTTTATATCGATAACGGGTGTGCCATCCAGTAAGTCTATTTCGCTTAACTGTAGGCTTAACTTGTCGCTTTCTTGAGAAATGCTTTTTAGTTTTACAACAGATAAACCAATAGGGTTAGGGCGATGCGTTGAGCGTGAAGCAAAAACCCCCACTCTTTTTTTACCCCCCAAGCGTGGTGGACGAATGGTAGGACGCCAGCCTTCACTTAAGGTTTCGTGAAATATAAATGAAACCCAAAGATGAGAGAATACTTCCAAGCCGTTGAAGCATTCTCGGCGGTTAAAGGGGGGGAGTAACTCCAGTTCGGCAGTGGCAGCAGTAACTAAACCGGGTTGGCGTGGGATACCAAATTTTTGGGTAAAACAAGAATGAATAATCCCGATGGGTTTAAACGTAAACTCGGTTACATTGTCCACACTTTCTCCTCAAAATACATAAAAACCTTACGTTCAAATAATAAAAGTAAAAAATAATAAAAATAAGAGGTTTTCCTTATGTCTTTGTTTAAACACTGGCTCTTGCTAGGGCTATGTCTTTCCTTATTTTCTCAAGTTTGTCAGTCCAAACAAACCCAATTGCAAGTGATGGCTTATAACATCATGCAGCTTGGCAAAATTGCAGGGGACTGGGATCAGTCTAATCGATTAAGCCAACTCAATAAGGCCATTCGGCAACTCAAGTCATTGCCGGATATTATTGTGTTTAATGAGGTATTTACTGATAGTGCGGCAGATATTTTACATCAGTTGGCAGACTTATACCCTTATCAAACGCCTAATGTAGGGCAAGATTGCTCCGGTAGCGGATGGCATAGTTTAAGTGGAGATTGCTCCACTAGTTTGCTTGTTATTCGAGGGGGCGTGATGATGGTAAGCCGTCATCCCATTTTGGAGCAACATGCATTGGTTTTTACGGCTAGTCAGTTTGGCTCTTGGGATTATCAATCCAATAAAGGCGCAGCTTATATAAAAATCGAGCGGAATGGTCAATATTTTCATGTGCTGGGAACTCATTTACAAGCGGCTCATGATGATAGTGAAAACTCTCATCCGGTGCGAATGCAACAGCTAGCAGAGCTACGTCAATGGACAGATGGGTTTAACATCAGTCGCTCCGAACCAGTGATAGTGGCAGGTGATATGAATGTTGAGTTTGGTCGTAGTAGCCATGTAGAGGATATGTTAAGCAGCTGCCAGTGCAACTTAGCCTATCAGCCTGGGCCAGTGATGTCTTATTCAGCAACCACTAATTGGCATACCCTAGCTAATGCATATCATTTTAAGTTTTCGCTTGAATATAACGATACTCTGGATTATGTCATGACTCGAGCCGACTATCGGCAACCTCGTCAAGCAGCCATGATGGAAGTAGTGCCATTAAAATCTAACCAACCCTGGTATTGGTCCTATTTGCGTGGCTGGTGGCCTTTAGCTGCAGGCAAGGAGTGGCATGATGGCTACTATCAAGATATTTCAGATCATTACCCTGTAGTTGCCACCTTTCATTATTAGCAGGCCCTAGGTAATACTGTGTAGATGAGGGTGATGAGCCTGGTCAAAATAGGCGTCAATTGAAGCCTGAAGAACTTGGGTAAATAGTGGAATTTCTTCAAAGGGCATATTACTGGCCAGGCAGTCAGCGAGAATAGCAAATTCATACCACTCAGGCCCGCGCTTTTGTTGCTTGTGCTTGCTTACAATTGCTAAGAGTACGAAGCGGTGTAGCCATTTTTCTCGATAACTTTCCAACATAAATGTGGGTAGTTGATCTTGTTGTTCTTTGGTTAGCTGCTCATTTTCCCACTGTACGATTTTTTTATGGAGCTGGTTATCACTTTCAAACCAGCTAAACTGGGTCATTTCGCTATTAGGCCAGTTGCTGCTTTTGGTGAGTACCTTAGCGATTTGGTTAAACTCAAATAGTGCAGGGTTTGCTTGCTGCCATTCTGCCAAGATTGTCTTACTATCTATAAAAGCAGGCTGCCACTGGGTAATATTAAGCATTTCAAACAGCATCATTACTTCAGCTGTTACCGCTTGTTGGTTAGCCCGATTGTAAGCCAGGAAGTGAGGTAACACATAATTCAGGCACTGCTTATCAACAGCAAAGTTAAAGACCTGTTGGCGAAATTGTTTAAAGGCTTCGTCGCAGTCCTTACGAAATGACAGTGGCGTAAACCAGCTGTCGATAATGCCAAACTGCTCTTTTAACACCATGCCAATTAAGCGAAATTTTTTATGCTCTTTAACCAAGGCTAATAGTGAGCAAGCTCCGGAACCATCAACCATAGAAACCCGAAGATCTTTTAACTCAAAATGGGGCTGATCTAGGTACTCTTCGCAATCAATACCAAGCCGGCGAATTTGTCGGATAATAGTATCCAACTGCTGTTGCTCTTCAGTTGCCAGCCAGTTTCTCATCATAATAAGCCGGCGTAGAATTTTACTAGAGACCTGCTCTAGGCAATGTGGATGCTGTAAGAGGGACAGTAACGTTTGTCGTACTTCAGGACGCTTATGTAATAAAAATAAAAAGCAGCCCTCATTAATGGTGGCGCTGGTAGAGCGTAACATATCTGCCAATAAAGGGATGAGCGTATCTTCTGGTACAAAGGTTAGATTGTCAGCAAAGTGAAGATAAAAGTCATATTCATTGCTAATGTTACAGTCGCTAATTAATGTTTCCAGCTCAGCCATCAGGGTTTCTGGAGTAGCCTCTGCTTTATGCTCCTGTTGGTGATAGGCTTGCTGCTGGTGCCAGTTTTGGCAGGCTGCTACTAGTTGTTGATTAAGTGGCAGGTCAAACTCAGTTAAATGGCCTAAAAATAGTAAGATACTTGATTTGGATAGCTGTTCTGAATTGAGCTTGTCGACAAATGTCGACTGAAATTGCTCCCATTTTTTGCGAATGCCAGGCACTTGATTACGTAACTGGATCATTAGCTCTAATAGGCCTACATAAGCCGTACGGTCAATGGCTTCCAGAATATGCTCATCAATATCGGTAGAAAGTGTTTCAATATAGCTCAATAAATCCATTAAAAAATGAGCAGGGCTGCGCCAGCCACAATCCTCAATATCTTGCCAACTAAGGACTAGCTCAGTGTTGTCACTGAGTACTTGGGCGTACTGGCTGATAACGTTAGTGATGTTGTCAGAGTTAGCGTTCATTAAAAACCTGGTTGTGTCATTTCTAAAGTAAAGCTCAAATTTGCGCTGTTATTCTGAATGTAGGTGCTGGATGAATGTAACGGAATGTATATGGGCTCGCTTTTTTATGAAGCTCTGGTTCCTTAAATTAAGAAAAGAGATGTATTCATCATTTTATTGCTACAGCATGTAGTATAAATGCAGCTTAAGACAGTGGTGTGCAAAAGGTGTGTTTGGTTATCAAGTAGACAACACTTGTTCACTTACCTGCTGCTCACTGAACTAACAGCAAAAAACTCGACTCAAGGACTTTGTTAGTGCCAGGAAGGCTGTCACAAAATGCTTGTACATGCAACTTAAGCACTACCACTTGGTTTAAAAAAGCTGAGCTGAGCAAGACTTTCAGCACGGCGGGCTAGTTGACTGTATCAGGGTTTTGTCATGCTAGCCCTTGCCCAGTTTTGACTTTATCGCAAAAAACAGTGGCTTTAAAGCAAAGCAATATTGAGTACCGAGGCAATATATAACATGCAGGAGATTTGGCTGATGATTATGGCATTTTTATTAGGCCTGTTAACTTTTGGGCTAATAGGCAGGTGTTATTGTTTTAACCCTGGTAACAGTGCCTCAGATTTATCAACGGTTATCGATTGAGCATGAGCAGTTATTAATTAAGCAGGTCATGCCAATGGCTTATCCCGTAATTGGTGGTGTTGCTTTATTATCTGCTCTTTTAAGCTTTCTACAAACTCAGCCAATGTTTTGGGGAGCCGTGCTGTTAGTAGCAGTAGTTGGTGCTAGTTTGTTTGCCTGGGGCTATATGGCACCACAAATTAACCAAAGCTATGAGCTGCTACAGCAGCAGAAATTTGGGGCAGATAAAGATTTTAGCCAATGGCGCAACTTCTACCTGGGGCTGAACGCAGCGCTGTTGGTTGTTTTGTTAACTGTGTTTGTAATGATTTGATTGATAGTTTTTTATCTGAAACCCAGGTTAGCCACTATACAGGTTAACCTGAGGCGCTTAATGCTCTTCTCTTGACTCCATTAACGCATTAAAGTCACTGAGTCGTTTACCTGGCTCATCTAAAAAGTAGCTATTTTGCAACGTCAGCTGTTGAACTCGGTCCAGTCGAAAGTTTCTAAAGTCATTACGTAATTCACACCAAGCGGTGAGAGTCCAAACCTTTCCCCAAAAATAAAGCTGTAGTGGTCGAATGGTTCGAGTGCTGGCTTGTTGTTTTTCATCAAGGTAATCAAGAGTGACTTTTTGCTTATCAACGGTTGCTTTTCTAAGTGGCTCAATTCGTTCACTGACTTGCTTATTATGTAATGGAAAAGGGACTCCTAATGGGTTGTGCTGAATTTGGGTTAATAACTTAGCTGGGATATTTTCTTTGACTTTATGGAGCACTGACTCAGCAGCATGCTGCAGTTGCTGGTCAGTACATTGGATAGTGAGCTGTAAACCAAGAACGAGTGCAGTTAATTCTTCTTCAGTAAATTGTAGTGGGGGGAAGTTAAAACTCTGGTCCAGTTGGTAACCATAACCAGCCTCACTAATCACGGGTACACCACTTAGCTGCAAATCCTGCATATCCCGGTAGATAGTGCGTTCAGATACCTCTAGCCGCTCAGCTAGGTAAGCAGCAGTAGTCCACTGACGGTGACGAATAATTTGAACAATTTGAAACAATCTATCAGAACGGCGCATGGATACTACCTATTCAATTGTTGGAGGTACCTTCAATATTATACTGACCTTCTCCTGCCACCTGTATGTCAGGAGGAGGTTATTCGGGGTAGAACTTGAACTTTGTTGGGACAAATGCGGGTTTTTATGCATAATATGTCGTATTTAACGGTTTGAAATTGTTTTAGAACGAAAAATCAAAATACCTTATATGGCTTCAATACGTGTTTGTTTAATTTTACCTTGGTGGGCTTTTTTATTACTGGCTCCAATCTTTTACAGCTTGATGGCTTATTATTTACCCGATCAAAACTTTTCTATTGGTGTTTTTGAGAGGTTGGTGACTGCTATTGAGCCCTATGCAAAAGATACTGCTTTGGTGATGTTGGCGTTGGCAGTGTTTGAATTAATTATTTACTTATTTCGAGGACGCACCAGCCCAATTAAAGTGAGAGTGAAAGGTAAGGATATTCGTAAAATAAGCTGGCGTGAATTCGAATTACTAGTAGCAGAAGCTTATCGGCGTAAGGGGTATCGGGCGCAGGTCACAGAAGGTTCCGCTGATGATGGTATTGATGTTGTACTGAAGAAGGGAGCACAAATTACTTTAGTGCAATGTAAACACTGGAAGAATAGTAAAGTGGGTGTTAAACCTGTGAGGGAATTATTGGGGGTAATAACGGCTAAAAGAGCCCATAAAGGTATTTTTGTGACATCAGGTACTTATACCCGGCCTGCGATTGAGTTTGCTCAAGCTAATGATCTAACTCTTCTTGATGGTGAGGGGTTACAATCGCTATTAGCAAAAGTGAGTTAAAAGTGGCTTTCTCTTAGCCACTTTTTGTGTTCTATATTGAGTAGTGCTTGTTTCTGTGTTCAGGCTACTCTTTTAAAGCATCAATTTTCTTTAAAGCACTGTACAGTTGTTGCCAGCGTTGTTCGGCAGAACCTGTATATCCAATGGCTAGCCGAATTAAGCCTGGACTAATGCCTGCTTTTTGCTTGTCTTCATCACTCAGTTCGCTGGAAGTGGAGCTGCCAGAGCAAGACATTAAAGTGTCAAAGTAACCTAAACTAACAGCCATATACCCGAACTGGTGTTCGTTTTGTAAGCAGTTCATCAGTTCATTGGCCCTGGTTTCAGTACCCATATCTAGAGTTAAGATACCACCAAAGCCGTATTCAGGATTAGCAATTTCTTTGAACAGCTGATGGTCTGGATGGGTTGGTAAACCAGGGTAATTCACCTTAATACCATTTTCCGTTAGCTTGTTGGCAATGAAGCGTGCTCGTTGGCTGTGCTCTTTAATACGTAAGGGCAAATGGGGCAGGCGCATACTGATTCGAAAGGCCACTTCAGGGTCCATGGTTGGTCCTAATAACATTAAAGTGCCTTGGCGTAAGTCCATCATATCCAGAATAAAATCTTGGCTGGCGCAGATAGCGCCTGCAATGATGTCTGAAGCACCATTAATAAATTTGGTTAAACTATGTAAAACAATATCAGCACCCAGATTAATTGGGTTAATAATCAATGGACTAAAAGTATTGTCTATGACTAATGTGAGTTTATGTTGTTGGGCAAGCTTGGCCAGTAAGGGAATGGGGGCTACCCGTAGAGTAGGGTTAGAAAGGGTTTCTGCGTAAATTACTTTGGTTTTCGTGGTAATAGCTGCCTTGACTGCTTTGATGTCAGTGATGTCAACAAAGTGAGTTTTAATATGATTTTTGGCAGGTAGCAGATCATTTAAGAGTGCAAAAGTGCCACCATAGATGGAGTGGGCGGCAATGATTTCATCGCCAGGCTGGCATAGTTGTATGAGGGTGGAGCTGATTGCACTCATGCCGCTTGCAGTACAGTAACCCGCGTCAGTACCTTCTAAAGCGGCTAACTGCTGGCCTAAATTATAAACAGTGGGGTTAAAGTGTCGTCCATATAAATAGCAGCCGCCTTGGCTTGGCCCTTTTTCTCCTTGAAACAGGGCTGGTAGTGTATCTGCTTCCATTACAGTAAAGGTGGTACTGGCTTCGATGGACATGTTAACGCCACCGTGCTCGCCAAACTCATGGCGAGCAGTTGCCATTCGCTCAACGGGGTCTTGATTATCGGTCATTGGTTAATTCCGTTTATTGTGCTTATTTTATTTTGTACTTACTACTCAGTGTAACGTCAGTTGTTGTCTAAAGAAATACTTTCCTCAGTGCTATCTCTCTCTTGGGCTTATTCAACTAGCTACGGCTGTGAAGATGAGAAATTTTCTATCCTATTTACCACTGGGCAGCATTTTGTATAGGGTGTCATCCTGTTTAATCCAGTGATGGTAAAAAGCCGCTAATATATGTACAACAATTAGCATCCAGACTAAATATTGGCCGCCAATTTGTTTATGAAAAAAATCGATGGGTTTTTCAAACTCTTTAAATGTCATACCAAGTTGCTCAACTACCCACCAGTCAAATAGTGGAGTATGGGCGAATTGAGGGATATTAAATAAAAAGAAAAACTGAGTATCATCGTGGGTACCCAAATACCCCGTTAATGGCATAGCAATCATAAAGAAGTACAGTGCAAAGTGACCAGCCTTAGCTGCTAAGTGTTCCCACCAGCTGCCTGGAGCAGGTTGAGGCGAAGGATTGGTAAAGCGCCAGATGAGTCTGACTATTACAAAAACGCCTATTGAAACACCAAAGGAAAGATGCAGGTGAAGTGCAGTTAAGTTAGCTTCAGTTTTAGGTGTGGTAAACCAGTGACGATAATAAACACTGGTATAAACGGCCAAAAAAACAAGTGCTGTTAACCAATGTAACCATTTGGCAAAGCTGCCATAGTGTTGAGTTGTGTTTTTTAACATGACTACCCCTCCATTGGGAATTGAGTGAATGATGCTCCCTCAATCAATAGGTGTTCTTGTGATATTGGCTATAAATAAACTTTATTGAGTTCTAAAGTGAAAGTAATTTAACTGAAATTAAGTTGTATCCCAAGTAGAACAAACATAACTATTAATTGTTAGTGGATACTATGTGGTCTGAGTAAGTGGATGAGCCAAAAAAAGTTGTTTTAAGCTTGGCTTTATCGGTATGATGGCGCGCCTGATAGGCTTGGCTTGTTGTTAAGAAGCCGAAGTAGCGCTAAGTGTTTATGAGGTAAAAACGTATATGCCCATCATGCAAAGTACGCTCGATGACATTATCGCCGAAGTAAAACCGTTAATTGGCCAAGGTAAAGTGGCCGATTATATTCCAGCATTAGCGGAAGTACCCGCTAATCGGCTGGGTATTGCAGTTTGTACAGTTGACGGCAAAGTGTTTAAAGCAGGCGATGCAGATGAGCTGTTTTCGATTCAAAGTATTTCCAAAGTACTTAGTCTGACATTAGCAATTAACCGGGTAGGGGATGAGCTTTGGGAGCGAGTGGGTAAAGAACCCTCAGGCTTATCATTTAATTCGCTAGTCCAGCTGGAATATGAAAAAGGTATACCTCGAAATCCTTTTATCAATGCTGGGGCTTTGGTTGTGAGCGATGTTTTGCAAAGCCGTCTTTCTGCACCTAAACATCGAATGTTGGAGTTAGTAAGAGGCTTGGCAGATGATCCAGCTGTTATATCAGATAAGCGAGTAGCTCGTTCAGAATATCAGCATAGTGATCGTAATGCGGCAATTGCTTATTTAATGAAGTCATTTGGTAATTTTTCTAACCGGGTAGAAGATGTGTTGCGCTCCTATTTTAGCTATTGTGCGCTAAAAATGAGCTGTGTCGACTTAGCGAAAACATTTATATATCTCGCTAACCAAGGCCGTCCCTTAGGCTGGAATAAGCCTTTGATCACCCCTAAGCAAACTAAACAAATCAATGCGCTGTTGGTTACCTGTGGGCTATATGATGAAGCAGGTGATTTTGCCTATCGGGTGGGTATTCCCGGCAAAAGTGGAGTGGGTGGCGGGATCATTGGGATTGTGCCTGGAGAACTGACAGTATGTGTCTGGTCGCCGGAGTTGAATAAATCTGGAAACTCGCTGGCAGGTACTGCTGCATTAGAACTGTTTACTTCAAGACTGGGACGTTCAATTTTTTAACTAACAATCAATATAGTCACTGCTAAGATATAGTCACTGCTAAGATAGTGTGTAAGAGCAGTGGCTTTTCCATATAGCCATCAGTCAGTGGTGGTTTTCTCACAAGCATTTATACTTCTCTTAGCTGCTTATCCTTCAATTGAATTCAATATTGGCGATAGCATGAGGTTTAGGCTTGCTATTCTGTGGCAAAGTTTAAGAAATATACTCTTGGTAGTCATGCTGATGGTACTGGCATGGTCTCCTGTTGTTTCCCAGGGGGCTGAGCGAAGCTTAGCCAATGTGACTGCTGCGTTTATTTATAAGATAAGTAAATTTGTTATCTGGCCTGACTCTTCCTTTAAATCAAAACAGTCGACGGTAAATTTATGCCTATATGGCCCAGATAAATTGGGCTTGGCAAAGGTTCTGGGGCAATTGAAGGGTAAAAAGACTCAGCAGCGATATATGAAAGTTATCTCGCTGCCAACAGAACAGGCGCTCACTCAGTCGATCAGCCGTGGTCACCAATGCCATATACTTTATTTTACCAATGGCAATCTTAATCATATCTTAGCGCGTAACCGAAACATATTAACAAGTACTCTTTTAATTGGTGCTAGTAAGGGATTTTTAAGTGATGGTGGAATGGTTGCTCTGATTTTGATTGATAAAAAACTGAATATTTATATTAACCGTAAGGCATTAGATAAAAGTGAGGTGAAGTTGCAAGCACGTTTATTGATGATAACCAAGACTTATTGAAAACAGTCACTAGGTGCATAAAGGCAGGAGTAGTTGAACGTCAATGTTGAGTGGATTTCGCACGATAAAAGAAAAGATCATCTTGCTGGCGATGGGAGCGTCATGTGTTGCTTTGCTATTGTCTACGGCGATATTGACCTATTTAGAGGTTAAACGGATTAAGTCCGATACGATTAAAACCGTAGAAACACAGGCTAAACTCATTTCAGTTAATATTATTCCTGCACTGACCTTTGGTGAAGTCACAACGGCAAATTTGATTTTGCAAACATTAGAGTCTGAACCGGGTATTCTAGCGGTAATCATCTACCGTACAGATCCACTAACCAGCCAAACCGATATATTTTCCCACTATGTCAGGCCAGGCGATAGTTTGCCGGTCATCAATAATCATATGAATTACCTGACACTTAAAGAAGAAACCCAAGGTATTCGTTTTACCAGGCCGATTGAGTTTGAAGGGGAAACGCTAGGCTATTTATTTATTCAGGCAGAAATTCGTCAGCTCTCTGATATTTTAATTGCCAGTAGTCAAGCAAGTTTTGTGATAGCACTGATTGCATTGGTTATTGCCTTTTTAATTGCCATTCGCTTTCAACGTTTGATTACCGAGCCGATTCAGTCATTGATGGAGGTAACGCGTAATGTCACTCAACGGAAGGATTATACATTGAGAGTGCCCGTAGTTTCTAATGATGAGCTGGCTCAGCTTGCAGAAACATTTAACTCCATGATGGCAGACATACAAGTTTATTTGGCTGAAAAAAAACAAGCTGAACAAGAAATGAAGCAGCTGAATGAAGAGCTGGAACAAAAAGTGGCAGCGAGAACCTATGAATTGGAAACATCGAACCTAGAGCTGCGTAGTACATTAGATCAATTAAATACTTCGCAACAACAGTTAGTTGAGCGCGAAAAAATGGCTTCATTAGGTGAGCTGGTGGCGGGGGTGGCTCATGAGATCAATACGCCTATAGGTATAGGCGTTACCTCAATTACGTTTTTACAAGACGCTGTAAAACAGCTAGCTAAGGCCTACGAGCAAGAAACGCTTTCCGCTGAAATGTTGGAAGAATTTATTGAGAATGCCAAGCAAAGCTGTCAGCTTTTGTTTTCTAACTTACAGCGGGCGGCTGATTTAGTTCGTAGCTTTAAACAAGTGGCTGTTGATCAGTCGAGTGAGCAAATAAGGACATTTAAGGTAAAAGAGTATTTGGATGAAATTATCCTATCACTGCGACCAAAATTGAAGCGAGTCAAACATGAGATTGTAGTCGATTGTGATGCTGAATTGGTGATTACTAGTCACCCTGGAATCTTGTCGCAGATTTTTACTAACTTAATTTTAAATTCGTTGATTCACGGTTTTGAGGATAAAGAGAAGGGGTTAATAAAGATAGATGTACATCGATCAGACTCCCACATAAAGATTCAGTATCAGGATAATGGTAAAGGTTTAGCTAAGGAGCAGTTGAATAAGTTATTTGAGCCGTTCTTTACAACTAAACGAGGACAGGGAGGAAGTGGGCTAGGTACTTATATTATTTATAATTTGGTTACCCAAGGGCTAGGGGGGCTTATTAAGGTAGATAGTCAGCAAGGAGAGGGACTAACATATGAAATTGAGTTTTCTGTTGATTGACTGGGAATATTAGCGGGAATACTAGAACTAGAAAGTTACTTGGAGTGTCCCGTAGATGGCTCGTCCTTGGTAGTTAGGTGAGGTGTTTACCGTTTGGGTTGAATAGTTAGGGAAAAAGATTTCTTCATCTAACAAATTATCTACATACAATGAAAAAGATGTGTTAGTTAATTGTGGTTTGTCAAAAAGTTTACCCAGATTGAGAGTTAGGTTAGCAGTGACCAGGTGATGGCTGTTAGCTTTAGGATTAACATTTTGTGCAGTGTTTGTTACTGCATCTAAAGGTGTTGGGTCATCAAAATAACTATCAAATAAGGAAAAGCTGAATCCTATAGGATTTTCATAAGCAATACCCAGTTTAGCCATCAGGTTAGGAATAAACGTTGAGTCTTTTAGTCCTGTATCGCTTTTATTGGTTTGATAACTGGCATTAGTAACAAGGCTCAATGTTTTAGTGAGCTGCCACCTAGCCTCAAATTCTACACCATCAAATTCTACAGCACCTGAATTGATTGTTTGGAATTTATTGAGGCTGGGAAGAAATACAGGCTTATGGATGTCGCTTATACGGCTATGGTAATAAGTGAGAGCAATATTATAGTGATCAGCTTGATAGGCTATTTGGGCATCATAAGTTTCTATGGTTTCAGGTTTAAGTGAAGAATTGGCTGTGGCAAGACTGCCATCAAAGTAACGGTTAATGGATTCACCATTGCGATATGCCTGCCCATAAAGCAATTTGCCATGCCAGCCATTTTTGAAGTTAAAAATTAGCCCTGCTCGTGGTGACGTATCAATTGATAATTCTTTGGGGCGATTTAGTTGAAGGCCTCCAACCAGCTTTAGCCAATCAAACCATTGGTAGTCAACTTGGCTAAAAATACCAACCTGCCAGGTGCTCCAATCGCCGCTGAGATTTCCTTCAGCAAAATCACCTTTTGAATATAAAGGATTTATACCTAAGAGAAGATTGGTTTGCTGATTAAGCTGCCCATGTAAATTAAACTCCAGTGAGTGCAGTGTACCATCGACTTCATTGGTTAAGCCATTTGTGGCAATAAAAAGGTCGGCAAAATCAGAAAAGTAGCCATAATGGCTGCGGAAGGACCAGTTTTTTGATAGATCCCAGTTGTGACTCACATTAATTGATGTGCGTCTTGATCTTACCTGTTCGGCAGGAAATTGGAAATCGGCTAGTAAATTATCTCGTTTGGCATCACTGATATAACCATTAACTTTAAAATTATTGAAATCCATTACAAATACGGCACTTGATCCTTGGCCACCCATGGGATAGTTATCAGTTTGGCCGGTAAGGTCTGTGATATCAGAAAATTCATCGCCGGCAAAATCAGTTGTATGCACGGCGCCTGTTAACCAGCCTTCTGCAAGGGGGGTACTACCTTGCAGATTGGCAGATTTGGTTGCGTAAGAACCGTAACTGAAGGATAGAGTATCATCAAATGAAGTGCCTGATTTAGTCTTGATATTAACAATGCCACTAAAAGCATTGCTTCCATATAGAACAGAGCCAGGGCCGCGAATAATTTCTATTTGTTCAATGGTAGTTATTGGAAAAGTTAAAAAAAGGTCTACATGTACATTGCTACTTTGAGTATCGGCTATTGGTCGACCATTTAGCAGATAAAGTATTTGATTATCTTGTGGTGCTTCCAGTGCTCCTCTTAATACGGATCGAGATTCAGGTAGTACATGTCCACCTACCATCATAAAACTGGTTTGACGGTTTAATATATCGCGAAGGTTACGGGCTCCAAATTTTCTAATATCGTCAGCTGTAATAACGCTAATAACACCAGGTGCATTACTAAGAGGTTCTTCTCGTTTTGATGCTATAGTGATGGTTACCAGTTCTTCTAAATCCATTTCCAGAAGTTCGTCCAGTTCATCTTCACTGGCATATGAACTCATAAAGGAAAGACTGGTTATCACCGTAAGTAGCGCAAGACTAACGTAGTGTTTAACAAAAATAAGTGTGCCTATTTTCGGCTTCATAAGATTATTGTTTTAATTGTTTTATTTGTTGTTAATTGGCTTGTATTTGTTTGTTTAGACTGAACAACCCGTTAGTGCAAGTATTGATAATAATAGGAAGAAATTAAAGAAAAGAAAAACCAAATAAATAACATATAAAAACTTTAAGCTTTTTTCTGACTGTTAAACAAAAACGTAAAGGGATGACAGGTTATATTAAAAATGGGTAATGGCGTTATAAGTATGTCATGTCTCAATAGGTAACAGCATCTTTATGATAAGTAGTAAAAAAATTGACTGGAGGGGCAGTTTCTTTATTGGTGGAATACTGTTGCTATTAGCAGCTGAATTATATGCTAAAAATGGGGCTAACGATGATGATCAAGATAGTTTGTATGAACTGCCACTAGAAGAGCTTTTAAATATAGACATATCTGTTGCTTCAATAAAACAGGAGAATATCGCTAATACCCCTGCAGTTGTATCTAGTTACACAGCAGAAGATTTGAGTAAATTAGGCTTGCGCTCATTAAAAGATGTGATCAGTTTTGTGCCTGGATTTGTTGTGGATCGAAATGTATCTGGAACACCGCAAATAATGGTCAGGGGAGCTGCTTCAGATTTTGGAGCAAAAATATTAGTATTGCTCAATGGGGTCCCGTATTGGTCTCCTTCTCACAGTAATATTCCTGTTCTGGGTATTCCTTGGGCTGCTATTGATAAAGTAGAAATTATACGAGGGCCTGGCGCTGTTATTTACGGATCTAATGCTATTGCGGGGGTGATAAATGTGATTACTAAAGAAACCCCGGGAGGGTCTATTCAAGTCGATTATGGCTCAAACCCTACAGTAAATTCAACAGGGTATTATCGCTACTCAAGTGATGGTAAAGAGAGTGGAAGTGGGGTTGTTATTGCTTATGAAAAACAGCATGAAGATGATGGCTATGATGCAGAAGTCAGACAGTTAAATCAGGTGGTTGCTCCAGCTAAGTATCAACAAAAAGAATTATTTGAATCTATTTTTATTCAGTTTAAGCATGAGTATGGGCAAGTGTTTTTATCATATTTTAATGATTTTACTGAAGGAGCCACTGTTAAAGTTCCTCCGTTTCCAACACCTGGCTTGCCGCCTCCGATACCTGGGGAGTTGATCGACTCAAAAGTGCCTGATGTGAAAACCGAAGGATTGTTATTGCATGGTGATTATCAATGGGGTTGGCAAGAACATTCTTTATCGGTGTTTGCTGATTATAATCAATATGCCCCCGCTTTCTTATCACCAGATATGATCTCCCGCTTTGATGACAGTTGGCAAGATAATTTTCGCTTTCGTACTGGACTTTTAGCAGAAGGTTCAGTCAATGAAATAGTTGACTATTTAGCTGGTATAGAGACTGAATTGCGAAAAGTGGATGATTTTAGAAATATACCAAAAAATTCAGGAGGTGCAGAATCGCTTTTATTTTCAGCAGATGATGTACGTGAAGATACTGTTTATGGTCAGTTGGATTTTCATCGGGATAACTGGCGTGTTTTAGTGGGAGCAAGGGCAACAGATAATGAGGCGTCAGGGTTTAAAATAACACCAAGAACATCACTAGTGTACTCTATTGATAAACAACAATCGTTAAAGTTACTTTATTCCGTCGGTTTTACCTCACCGAATTTTGAAACAAATATAACGGCCAGTGGTAGTTCTTTAAAGCCCGAAACGATTAAAATGTTGGATTTGGTTTATTCATACGTTACACCGGAAAAATTATTTGTTGCTAATGTATATTATTATGAAGGGGAAGACTTCATTACCCGCTTTCCAGCGCCACCACCTTTTTTGTTGTTTACCAATAGAGACCCTTTTTCCCGTAAGGGGGTAGAGCTTGACTATCAGATACAGCTGAAGAGCTCCCGTTTACATGCAAACTTAGCTTATAATCACGAAGGTAACCGAACAGGCATAAATAATGATGCTTTTGCTGCGTTAGTACCTGAGCTAACTGTTAATATTGGCGGGCACTATCGGCTTCAAAGTCACTTGTTTGGGGCGAGTTTACGTTATATTAGCCAGAGACAGATTGCTGATAGCTCTGCTGATTTGGCTATTAACTATCAATATAAAAAAAATGGGCTGACGCTCTTTGCAACAGTTAACAATTTGTTGTCTGATGAATTAATTGCAGTTAATTTTTCACCTGGGGGTATAAGTGCTAATCAGCGTAACGATAACAAAATAAATTTTACTCTAGGATTTAAATTCGACTTTTAATGTATACCCTGTGTGAATCATTTTTAGGATTTTTTAGTGGACTATCTATCACTAGAAACGTTTATAACAACAACTTTATTTATCTTGGTAGCGCTCTTTGATTGAGATAAACTCATCTATGTTATTCATTAGAATGTCAACCAAAGTCGGGTCAAAGTGTTTGGCTCGTTCTTTTGTTATGTACGCAAGTACCTCATCTATTTCCCATGGGCTTTTGTAACAGCGCTTGCTACTTAATGCGTCAAATACGTCAGCTAGTGCTGTAATGCGACCATAGATATGAATTTCTTCACCTGATAATTGATTTGGATAACCCGAGCCATCCCATTTTTCGTGATGTTGTTGAGCGATAACACTAGCTGCATAAAATACTTTCGATTCGTCTCCTTTAAGGATATTGTAGCCAGCCTCTGCATGAGTTTTCATTACCTCCCATTCGGTATCAGTCAACTTTTCGGGTTTATGCAGAATGGCATCGGGGATGGCAACTTTACCTATATCATGTAGGGGGGAGGCCATTTCAACAATTTCAGCTTCTGTTGCACTTAACCCTAATTTTATAGCAAGTAATTTTGAGTATTCTGCTACCCGTTGGATATGAGCGCCCGTCTCTTTGGAGCGGTTTTCTACAGCAGAGCCTAGTGTGTTGATGATTTTACGTTGGATTTGATCGCTTTCTTCACTCAGCTTTAAGTTTTCTAAGCATGTAGTAACATTATGTAGAAAAATATCGATTAAATGTTTTTCTATAGCACCTAAAGTATCTATTTTATTAATGCCTGAAAAGTACATGACTAATTCATTGTTATGCCGTGAAGTATAGTAAGCATAGCCGTTTTCCGTGCAGATACTCTGTTGTTTTTCTAAAGCTGTTTTGATGCACGTTTGGATGTTTTCATCTAATTGAGTAATATTGCTTCCAGTTGACGTTTCGTGGCAGCCTGTACCACAAAGCACTTTTATATCGGTTGAGCCTGATAAATTGGCTGTAGCAAGATGATTATTGTTAATAATTAATGTATTATCAGTTAAATGAAGTAATCCACAAAGTTGGGTTGCCACACCTGTTAGTAGTTGATTGAGAGATCGAAACTGATAAATATTGTCCAGAGATTGAATGACCTCTTTGAGCCCTTGCTTGTTTTTTTCAATGGATATGATATTCCGATAGGAGCGCAGGTTGGAGCGCATTAAAGTAAATAGCTTCTGGGAAGTCAGCTCAGTTTTTTCTTTGTAATCATCAATATCATAATTAACAATGACTTCATTTTCTGGGGCTTGGCCTGGTTGTCCTGTGCGGAGTACTATTCTCACAAAAGGGTTTTTCAAATTTTCTCGAATATACTTAACTACCTCAAGACCAGCATGGTCGCTTTCCATTACGACATCTAATAAAATCAGCGCTATATTAGATTCCTTTTCAAGGAGCTGGCATGCTTCTTGTCCTGAGTAGGCACTGACAAACTCGATTTTAGAGCCTTCGAATGTAAAGTTACTTAAGACCATTTTAGTGATTGTGTGTACTTCAAGATCATCGTCAACCACCATTACCTTCCATTTATCTTCAGTTGCTGAGTTCGTATCAGCTTTTTTAGTAGGCTCATTAGAGGAAGATTTGTTCGCAAAGATAAAATTAGGCATGATGTAGCATTACCGCTGTAATGAGCTGATATTTGGCCAGTCAACCATATTATTTGTAGTATAACAGACGCCTATCTTTTGTCAGAGTTAAGCAAAAAGATCATCACTTTATATTAAATAAAAATATATTTATCAGATTTGATTCTATTAAGCCCGGCAATGCTAGGCTTAATAAGTTGCTGGATAATTGGCAGGGTAGAATATGGTTGATTTATTTTACGTTATACCCAGGAGGTACTTTTTTGGGGTCAAAGGCTTCTTTATTTTCCCCAAATGACCAGTGATAGCCATCAATGTCAACGGCAGAATACATTTCATCACCCCAGAACATGAGTGTAGGCTCCATAATAATCTCAGTACCTGCTGCTTTTGCTTGTTCATAGTGGGCTTGGATATCGGGACAGTATACATAAAGGCCAATACCATGCTGAATCTGACTGTGCTTGGGTGTCACGCTATTATTTTGCATAGCCCCTTGTCTACCCAGCATGATCCGGGCGTCATGAAAGGACATTTCTGCATGAACTAGCGTATTACCATCCGCAAGAGGGTTTTCTGCTGGGATAAAACCAAAAGATGTTTGATAAAACTTCAGTGAAGCTTCAATGTCTTTAACTGTAATATAGGGCATCAGTTGTGGCATACCGTCTGCGATGTAGGATGGGGTAGCCATAAATATCTCTCCTTGATGATGGTGAAATTGAGATTAACTTTGTAAGGAACTGTAAAATGCTAAAGCATGATAAGTCTACAATGATATCGGCAGAACAAGCATTACCAGGTTGTGATGAATTGATGAAGATTACCAATCAACACTTTGTTTTGGGTAATCCATTGATACCGCCATTTCCTACGGGGTATCAGCAAGCGGTGTTTGGGTTGGGGTGTTTCTGGGGAGCTGAGCGCTTATTTTGGCAGCAAGCGGGTGTTTATACCACGGCTGTGGGGTATGCAGGTGGTTTTACTCCTAATCCTACTTACCAAGAAGTTTGTTCTGGAATGACAGGGCATGCAGAAGTGGTACTGGTGGTCTTCGATCCTGATCGAATTAGCTATCAGCAGCTGTTACAGATATTTTGGGAGTCCCATAACCCTACCCAAGGAATGAGGCAAGGCAATGATCGGGGAACTCAATACCGTTCTGCTATTTATGTAACCTCTTCTGAGCAGCAACAGTGCGTGGTGCAATCGAAAACGCATTATCAGGATGCTTTGACCCAGGATGGATATGCTGAAATTACCACTGAAATTACTGAGCTGAAACATTTTTACTATGCAGAGGAATATCATCAGCAATACTTAGCTAAAAATCCTGATGGTTATTGTGGGTTGAAAGGCACAGGTGTGAGTTGTGGCATTTAGGGCCTGTTAATATTATTTGAATCACCACTGCCTGAGGTTATTTTTTTGTGCTTTTATCGTTTTATTTTTGTTCAATTAATTAATAAAAAATTGAAGGTTTCTCTCGTAAAAGTTGGCTATTTCTAGTGCGAAAAAATATATGAGGCTTGGTTCTTTTTTTAAAAAGTGGGTGGTTAAAAAATCAAATTTTGATTGGTATCTTTTGTGCCTTGTTTGATAATTGTTCAATATCTAAAAGGAGTTTTTATGAAAAACTTACTCAAGTCTTTAACTCTCGCTATTTCAGTTTTAATGGCTAGCTTCTCTTGGGCAAGTGCCAATGAAGTGAATATTAATACGGCCGATGCAGTCACTATTGCAGAGGTTTTGACAGGTGTTGGTGAAGCTAAGGCAAAAGCCATTATTGCTTACCGTGATGAGCATGGCGATTTTACTAGTATTGAACAATTGCTTGAAGTTAAAGGAATTGGAGAGGGAACTTTGAACAAAAATGAGGGAAAAATAGTAGTTAAATAATTAGCTTTAACTGAATAATTAAAATTGGCTCCCCGAACTGGACTCGAACCAGTGACCCAATGATTAACAGTCATTTGCTCTACCAACTGAGCTATCGGGGAAGCACTAACGGGGTGGTATACTAATAATTTGTGAGGGGAAGGTCAACACTTTGTTGGTGGTTAAAATTCGGTTTTCCAACAAAGTGTTACACTTGATTAAACCTTGTACTACCCTAAGATATTCAAAGCTCACCAAATGGCGAGCTTTCTTTTTTTGCTTCTTACAACGCTTGATGTATACGGTCTAATGCTTCATTAAGTATGACTTCACTTGTTGCATAAGATAACCGCATATAGCCAGGTGCACCAAAAGCGGAGCCTGGTACTAAAGCAACCCCTGCTTGTTCGAGTAAATACTCAGCAAAATCGACATCAGAGTTCATGCCCTTATTATTCATAGCTTCTGAGAAGTTAGCGAAAGCATAAAATGCGCCATCAGCTTCAATGCAAGAAACACCAGGCAATTGGTTGAGCCTTTCAACGACTAGATCATGACGTACTTTAAAGGCTTTAACCATTTCTTTTACGCACTCTTGGGAGTTGCTTAATGCAGCCGTTGCAGCAGCCTGTGAGATGGAGCAAGCGTTGGAGGTGCTTTGGGACTGGATTTTTTTCATGGCAGCAATGAGGGTTGCAGGCCCTGCTGCGTAACCAATTCGCCAGCCAGTCATGGAGTAAGCCTTTGAAACACCATTAAGTACAATGGTGCGAGGATATAAATCAGGTGCTGCATTTAAAATATTGCTGAATGGCTCATCACTCCACAGTATCTTTTCATACATGTCATCAGTGGCAACCAGTATATTGGGATGGGCCTGAAGTACTTCAGCTAATGCGGCTAAGTCAGCTTTAGTATAGGCGACACCTGTAGGGTTTGATGGGCTATTCAAAACAACCAGCCGGGTCTTATCTGTAATAGCGGCAGATAGTTGCTCAGCAGTCAGCTTAAACCGGTTCTCCTCCAGGGTAGGGATGATGATAGGTTCAGCCTCTGCAATCTTCACCATATCAGGATAAGAAACCCAGTAAGGAGCGGGGATAATGACCTCATCACCTGGGTTTAACAGGGCTAAAGCCAAGTTGAAAAAGCTTTGCTTTCCACCAGAGGAAACCAGGATCTGGTTCGGCTGATAGGTGAGCTGATTATCATTAGCCAGTTTATTAATGATGGCTTGTTTTAGTTCGGTTGTACCATCTACAGCAGTATATTTTGTTTGGCCTGCATTGATGGCAGCAATGGCTGCATCTTTAATATGTTTGGGTGTGTCAAAATCAGGCTCACCAGCACCTAGACCAATAATATCTTTACCTTCAGCACGCAGTGCGGCTGCACGGCTGGTGACGGCTAATGTGGGGGAAGGTTTGATGGCACTGACACGAAGGGAGAGCTGCACGTCCACCTTGATTCCTCTTAAATCGGTTTATGTGTTTACTATTTGATTTGCTCAGGCTAGCCTGTATACCCATTCGTAAATAGTTATTACGTTTGGGGTAATTACCAGTTAAAAATAGCCCTAATATATTGGGTAGGTATTAACTGACTTTTTAGATCTTTTGCTCATCCATCATACTAGATGAAGCAGGCTTCAGGAACCATGACAAAGCAATTTCAAGTTGTTTCAACGTTTCAGCCAGCAGGTGATCAAGGCGCAGCGATTAAGGCTGTGATACAAGGTGTGAATGCTGGCCTGGCATCACAGACTTTATTAGGCGTTACTGGGTCAGGTAAAACTTACTCAGTAGCCAAAGTGATTGAGCAGTTACAACGGCCTACATTAGTGATGGCACATAATAAGACGCTAGCGGCTCAATTGTATGGCGAATTCAAAAGTTTTTTCCCAAATAACTCTGTTGAGTACTTTGTTTCTTATTACGACTACTACCAGCCAGAAGCTTATGTACCCACCTCTGATACCTACATTGAAAAAGATGCTTCAATCAATGACCACATTGATCAGATGCGCCTTTCGGCAACAAAGGCATTACTTGAAAGGTCTGATGCCATCATAGTGGCCACTGTTTCGGCAATTTATGGCTTGGGTGATCCAGAATCTTATTTGAAAATGGTGATGCACCTTGATCGAGGTGATACGGTTGATCAGCGAACTATTTTAAGGCGATTGGCTGAGCTGCAATATACTCGTAATGATCTTGAGTTACGAAGGGGAACCTACCGAGTGCGCGGTGATGTCATTGATATTTTCCCAGCAGACTCTGAACAGGAAGCCGTTCGAGTTGAGTTATTTGATGAAGAGATTGACCAACTGGCTTACTTTGACCCACTGACAGGAACGGTCACTCAAAAGACTCCCCGAGTCACTATTTTCCCCAAGTCTCACTATGTGACACCAAGGCAAAAATTGCTGGATGCTGTTGAAGAAATAAAAGTTGAATTAAAAGAGCGTCTGGAGCAGTTACGAAGTAATAATAAGTTGGTTGAAGCTCAGCGCCTAGAACAACGCACTCGTTATGATTTAGAAATGATCATGGAGTTGGGCTATTGCACAGGTATTGAAAACTACTCCCGCTATCTTTCTGGTCGGGCTCCAGGCGAACCCCCACCAACCCTATTTGATTACCTACCCGATGATGCCTTGTTAGTGATTGATGAGTCTCATGTGACTGTGCCGCAAGTGGGGGCCATGTATCGTGGTGACCGCTCTCGTAAGGAAACCCTAGTGGAGTATGGCTTCCGCTTACCTTCTGCCTTGGATAACCGTCCGATGAAGTTTGAAGAGTGGGAGCTGAAACGCCCGCAAACTATTTTTGTGTCAGCAACACCAGGCCCGTATGAAATGGAGCACCAAGGTCAGCAGGTTGAGTTGGTGGTAAGGCCAACAGGGCTAATTGATCCAGAAATAGAAGTTCGGCCTGCGACTAGTCAAATCGATGACTTATTGTCTGAAATCAGTGTGTATGTAGAGCAGCAGCAACGGGTGTTGGTAACTACCTTAACTAAGCGGATGGCAGAAGATCTAACGGAGTTTCTGCTTGAGCATGGGGTTAAGGTCCGTTATTTACACTCAGATATTGATACGGTTGAGCGTGTAGAGATTATACGCGACCTGCGCCTGGGGGTGTTTGATGTATTGGTGGGCATTAACCTGCTAAGAGAAGGCCTGGATATGCCCGAAGTCGCCTTGGTGGCTATTCTGGATGCAGATAAAGAAGGCTTCTTACGCTCAGATCGTTCCCTAATTCAAACTATTGGCCGCGCTGCCCGTAATATTCACGGTAAAGCGATTTTATATGCGGATAAAATTACCGGCTCTATGCAGCGTGCCATTGATGAAACTGATCGCCGTCGAGCAAAACAGGTGGCGTACAATCAACAGCATGGCATTACTCCAAAAGGAGTGACCAAAGCTGTTGCGGATATTCTTGAAGGTGCCACAATTCCAGGGAAAAAAGGCAAGAAGGGCAAGCAGCAGAGGAAGGTTGCAGAGCCGGAAGCACAGTATCAAGTGAAGCACGCTAGCCGAGAGAGTTTGTTAGCGCAAATCAGTAAGCTTGAAGAGAAAATGTATGAGCATGCCAAGAACCTTGAGTTTGAGGAAGCAGCGTCGGTACGTGATCACATTAATCAACTAAAGCAAAATGCGCTCTTACAATAGTTGGGGCTTAGTCGAAATTGCTTGCGTAGTCATTAGTGCTTACTAGGATTATACTTGCCGGCAGTTATAACCTTTAAATTGATAAATGAGTTAGATTTTAGGCGGAGAAACGACTACATGGACCAGCGATTAAAAGAAAAGAAAATCGCAGTAATTGGCTTAGGTTATGTGGGTTTGCCATTAGCCGTGGAGTTTGGCAAGCACTATAACACAGTTGGCTTTGATATTAATCAAACGCGAGTTGCTGAGCTTTGTGATGGTGTAGACAAAACCTTGGAAGTGGACTCAGCTGAGTTAAAAGCGGTAGATAAAATCAGTTATACAGCCAGTGTAGCTGACCTGAAAGACTGCTCTATCTATATTGTGACTGTTCCTACGCCAATTGATGACTATCGGCAGCCTGATTTAACCCCTTTAACCAAAGCCAGTGAAATGCTTGCTAAAGTAATCAGCAAGGGTGATATCGTTATCTATGAGTCGACAGTTTACCCAGGAGCAACCGAAGAACACTGCATTCCTATATTAGAGCAAGGCTCTGGTTTGACTTATAACCAGGATTTTTTTGCTGGCTACAGTCCTGAGCGAATTAACCCAGGTGATAAAGAGCACCGCTTAACGACTATTAAAAAGGTAACGTCTGGCTCAACTCCTGAAATCGCTGAGCTGGTGGATCAACTGTATGCCAGCATTATCACTGCAGGTACTCACAAAGCATCTTGTATTAAAGTGGCTGAAGCAGCCAAGGTAATTGAAAATACCCAGCGAGACTTGAATATTGCCTTGATTAATGAGTTGGCATTGATTTTTGAGCGGATCGGCATTGATACATTAGAAGTATTAGAAGCAGCAGGAACCAAGTGGAATTTCTTACCATTTCGACCAGGATTAGTCGGTGGCCACTGTATAGGCGTAGACCCTTACTACCTTACCCATAAAGCAAAGTCCATTGGCTATCGCCCTGAAGTGATTTTGGCAGGCCGGCGGATTAACGACCGGATGGGTGCCACTGTTGCCAACCGAGTGCTAAAGCTAATGGTGGGTAGAAAACTCAACCTGTCGGAAGCCAAAGTCCTTATTCTTGGGTTGACCTTTAAAGAAAACTGTCCAGATCTACGTAATACCAAAGCCATTGATATCATCTCAGAACTGCAAGGTTGGGGAGTGCAAGTTGATGTGCATGATCCTTGGGTTGATCCTGCAGAAGCACATCATGAGTATCAGCTTGAAGTATTGACTGAGCTACCTAAGCAACAATATCAAGCCATTATTTTAGCCGTAGGGCATCAACAGTTTGTTTCTCTAACAGAAGACCAGCTGAATGCACTAAAAGCCGCGAATGGTGTGCTATTTGATGTAAAAAGTGCGCTCCCTAAAGCATGGGTTGATGATAGGCTGTAATTTTCTTAAAGCGACTACTCATGAAAATAACCATTATGGGGACAGGCTATGTAGGTCTCGTAACAGGGGCCTGCCTAGCTGATGTAGGGCATCAAGTTTTTTGCTTTGATATTAATCGTGAAAAAATTCAACAATTGTTGCAAGGTCAGGTACCTTTTTTTGAGCCTGGCCTGGCTCAAATTATAAAGCGCAATGTCAGTCAGCGACTCTTTTTCAGTGACGATTTTTTGCAGTCTCTTAATTATGCAGATGTTATTTTTATTGCAGTAGGAACACCACCCAACGGAGATGGTTCTGCGGATTTACAGTATGTATTAGGTTTGGCTGAGCAAATTGGCAGTCATATTACTGATAGTAAAATTATTGTTACTAAATCGACTGTGCCTGTAGGCACGGCTGAAAAAGTTAAGCAGGTTGTTGATCAACAGTTAGAAGTACGTGGCTTAACAGTTAACGTTGAAGTGGTAGCAAATCCTGAATTTCTCAAGGAGGGGGCTGCTGTTGCAGATTTTATGCGGCCTGACCGAATTGTTGTCGGTGTTGAATCAGAAAGCACAAAACAGGTGATGTCTGAAATTTATGCGCCATTTAATCGTAACCATAATCGAATGATGTTTATGGAGGTTAAGGCGGCAGAACTAACCAAGTATGCAGCCAATGCTATGTTGGCGACCAAAATTAGCTTTATGAACGATATGGCTAATCTAGCTGAGCGCTTAGGTGTTGATATTGAGCAAGTTCGACTAGGCATTGGTTCTGATCATCGAATTGGTTATCACTTTATTTATCCAGGCTGTGGTTATGGTGGCTCCTGTTTTCCAAAGGATGTCAAAGCAATTACGCAAACAGCAAGACAAGCTGGTAGTCCTCTAACCTTATTAGAAACAGTCGATCAGGTTAATCAAAAGCAGAAGCAAGCGCTATTCAATAAGCTCAACCAGTATTTTGCTGGCGAGCTAAGTGGCAAAGTGATTGCTGTTTGGGGGTTAGCATTTAAGCCTAAAACCGATGATATGCGTGAAGCCCCCAGTCGACAGTTAATGGAGCAATTATGGCAGGTGGGTGCAACCGTTAAGGCATTTGACCCAGAAGCCATGGCGCAAGCCAGGTTAATCTATGAAGGGAGCCTGAAACTGACTTTGGTTGATAACCCTTATGATGCTTTAGTTGAAGCAGATGCGTTGGTTATCTGTACTGAGTGGGCGGTGTTTCGTGCCCCAGATTTTGAGCAGATGAGGCAGTTGTTGCGCCAACCTGTCATTTTTGATGGCCGTAATATTTATGATCCTCATGCGATGGCTTGTTTGGGGTTTCACTATTACGCCATTGGTCGTGGCAAGTCTGCATTAAATGGGTAAAATAATGCTGCCTTGTTTTGCCGTTTTTGTAAGAAGTAAGTGTTGTATACTATCAGTGAAACTGGTGGAAAATATTAGCGCAATCGTTTTGCGGCAGTCTCATTAAGTAGGAAGCCAAGTTGAGCAATAATATGAAGATTTTAGTAACAGGAGCAGCTGGGTTTATTGGTTGTCATGTGACTCGTTATTTATTATCCCGTGGTGATCAGGTTGTAGGCTTGGATAATGTTAATGATTATTATGACGTTAACCTCAAGCTGGATCGGTTGAAGTTGATTGACAGCCATGAGCAGGCTTCCAATTTTCAGTTTGTTAAAATGGACTTGGCTGATAAAGAAGGAATGGCCAAGCTGTTTGCTGAAGAGCAGTTTGATAAGGTGGTTCACTTAGCTGCTCAAGCTGGTGTTCGGTATTCTATAGAAAACCCTCATGCTTATATCGATAGTAATATCGTTGGTTTTATGAATATTTTGGAAGGCTGCCGGCATCAGCAAGTTAAACACTTGGTGTATGCCTCTTCTAGCTCTGTGTATGGTGCCAACGAAGAAATGCCATTCTCAGTGCATCACAATGTGGATCACCCACTGTCATTGTATGCAGCCACTAAAAAGTCTAATGAGCTGATGGCGCATACCTACTCTTCATTATACGGCTTACCTACTACAGGGCTGCGCTTTTTTACCGTTTATGGCCCTTGGGGGCGGCCCGATATGGCGCTGTTTTTATTTACCAAAAATATTCTGGCTGGTAAGCCAATTGACGTCTTTAACTATGGTAAGCATCGCCGTGACTTTACCTATGTTGATGATATTGTTGAAGGTGTAGTCAGAACCCTTGATAAAACGGCCACCGCAAATCCTGACTGGACTGGCATGAGCCCAGATCCCGGTACTTCCAAAGCCCCATGGCGGGTATACAATATTGGTAACAACCAGCCAGTGGAGCTGCTGACATACATTAGTACTCTGGAAGAAAAACTAGGCAAAAAAGCGGAAATGAACTTGTTACCATTACAACCTGGTGATGTGCCCGATACTTATGCCAATGTAGAAGACCTGGTTAATGATGTAGACTACAAACCAAGCACAACAGTTGCTGAAGGTATTGACCGGTTTGTTCAATGGTATCGGGATTACTATCAGGCGTGATAGTTACCTAAGATGGCATTGCAAAATAGGGGTTGTCTTTTTTTAAAATGATTGATAAGGTACGCCCCACGTTTCAGGCGCGTAGCTCAGTTGGTTAGAGCGCCACCTTGACATGGTGGAGGTCGTTGGTTCGACTCCAATCGCGCCTACCAAGTTTTAAAAGAGGCCAGTCTAAAGACTGGCTTTTTCTGTTTCGCTTTGAATGTTTGAGTTAACAAACAAGTCTCCTGACTGAGTTTACCTTACAAAGCAAACTAAACATGTGGCCTTTGGTGTGGGTCACCACTGAACCAAGTAAGGAAATCTAATGCCTGTAATTACCCTTCCTGATGGCAGTAACCGCCAGTTTGATCAGCCCATATCTGTGTTAGCTGTCGCTGAATCAATCGGCCCCGGACTGGCTAAAGCTACGATTGCCGGTCGCGTCAATGGTCAGCTAAAAGATGCCTGTGACCTAATTGAAGAAGATGCTGAGCTTCAAATCATTACCGCCAAAGACGAAGAAGGTGTCGACATTATTCGCCACTCATTTGCTCACTTAGTTGGCCATGCAGTAAAGCAGCTGTTCCCAACGGCTAAAATGGCGATTGGTCCAGTAATAGAAAATGGTTTCTATTATGATATCGCTTATGAGCGCTCATTTACTCACGAAGACCTGCAGGCAATCGAGACTCGAATCGGTGAGTTGATTAAAAAAAATTATCCTGTCATTAAAAAGATGACTCCTGTGGAAGAAGCACGGCAGGTGTTTCTCGATAGAGGTGAGAACTATAAAGTACAGTTGATTGATGATATGGATGCAACTGTTAAGGCAGTCGGCTTATATCATCATGAAGAATACACTGATATGTGTCGTGGCCCCCATGTACCCAATACCCGTTTTTTAAGAGCCTTCAAGCTCACTAAACTGGCTGGTGCCTACTGGCGGGGCGATTCTAATAATGAAATGTTGCAGCGTATTTATGGTACTGCTTGGGCTGATAAAAAGCAGCTAAAAGCTTATTTGCATCGTTTGGAAGAAGCAGAAAAAAGGGACCATCGTAAGCTAGGTAAGCGACTAGGGTTATTTCATACTCAGGAAGAAGCGCCAGGAATGGTGTTTTGGCATCATCATGGCTGGACTATTTATCAAGTGATTGAGCAGTATATGCGACAGGTTCAGCGTGATAATGGTTACCTGGAAATAAAAACCCCTCAAATGGTTGATCGAACTTTATGGGAAAAATCTGGGCACTGGGATAAGTTCCAGGACATGATGTATACGACCCATTCAGAAAGCCGCGATTTTGCTGTAAAACCGATGAACTGCCCTTGCCATGTGCAGGTATTTAATCAAGGATTACGGAGTTACCGTGACCTGCCATTACGTCTGGCTGAATTTGGCTCCTGTCATCGTGATGAACCATCTGGTACCTTACATGGTCTGATGCGGGTAAGAGGCTTTACCCAAGATGATGCTCATATTTTCTGTACTGAGGATCAGATCCAGCAAGAAGTGGCCACGTTTATAGACTTACTATTTGCTGTTTACCGAGATTTTAGCTTTGATGAAGTGATGCTAAAGCTATCCACTCGTCCTGAGCAACGAGTTGGTTCTGATGCAGTATGGGATCAGGCAGAAGCTGCTCTTGCCTCTGCGCTTGATGCTACTGGTTTAGATTGGGAAGAGCTACCTGGCGAAGGTGCCTTTTATGGACCTAAAATTGAGTTTTCATTAAAAGACTGTATTGGTCGGGTATGGCAGTGTGGAACAATTCAGGTAGACTTTTCAATGCCTGATCGATTGAGTGCTCAATACGTGGCTGAAGATGGCTCGCGTCAAGTTCCAGTGATGCTACACCGTGCTATACTTGGCTCGTTTGAGCGTTTTATCGGTATTTTAATTGAGCACTATGAAGGTGCAATGCCACCTTGGCTGGCACCTGTGCAAGCGGTGGTGTTAAATATTACCGATAATCAGGCTGACTATGCAGCGAAAGTCGTTGATCAACTAAAAAATCAAGGCTTTCGAGTCTTATCAGACTTGAGAAACGAAAAAATCAGTTTTAAAATCCGCGAGCACACTTTACAAAAAGTACCTTATCTCTTGGTTGTTGGTGATCAAGAGATGAATGCTGGGACGGTCGCTGTAAGGACTCGAAAAGGGCAAGACCTAGGAACCCTCTCAATCGAAGAGTTCTGCAAGCATCTGTCAGCAGATATAGAATTACGCGGCCGATTACAGAGTGAATCGAAGTAGGAGACATTACAATTAAGCGCGACAACAGAAGAGAAAAACGTGCCAATCGTATCAACGATGAGATTCGTGCTAAACAGGTGCGTTTGATTGGAGCTGATGGCGATCAGGTAGGCATTGTAGATTTATCCGATGCATTGGCTAAGGCAAAAGAAGCTACGCTTGATCTAGTCGAAATCAATAGCAGTGCCGAGCCACCTGTTTGTAAAGTAATGGATTATGGCAAGCATCTGTTTGAGCTTAAAAAGCAGAAAGCGGCTGCAAAGAAAAAGCAGAAACAAACTCAGGTGAAAGAAATTAAGTTTCGCCCGGGAACCGAAGAAGGGGATTATCAGGTAAAACTGCGCAACCTGATACGTTTCCTTACAGAGGGCAATAAAGCCAAGGTGTCGTTAAGATACCGCGGTCGAGAGATGGCTCACCAAGAGCTGGGATTAGAGTTGCTAAAACGGGTTGAAGCCGACTTGGACGAGTACGGTACTGTTGAGCAATATCCCAAAATGGAAGGTCGTCAGTTGATCATGGTGTTAGCCCCGAAAAAGAAAAAGTAGTTTTAAGCAAACTGACACAGGGTTAGTTTCACTACTTTTTATTAACTAAATGGCAAAGGCTATAAGCCTCACGAATGCGGAGTGAATATTATGCCAAAAATGAAAACCAACAAAGGTGCTGCGAAGCGCTTTAAAAAGACTGCGTCTGGCTTTAAGCGTAAGAGTGCGTTTAAAAGCCACATCCTCACAAAAATGACCACTAAGCGTAAGCGTCAGTTACGTGGTACCTCTGCAGTAGCTGCTGCTGATGTACCAGCAGTAAAAAGAATGCTGCGAGCGAACTAGTCAACTTTTCTTAGGGTTCAATATTTTTAAAGTAGGAGTGAGGAATGCCTCGAGTTAAACGTGGTGTTGTGGCGCGTCGCCGTCATAAGAAAATTTTAAAGCAGGCTAAAGGTTATTACGGTGCTCGTAGCCGAGTATTTCGTGTAGCTAAACAAGCTGTTACTAAAGCAGGCCAGTATGCTTACCGTGACCGTCGTCAGCGTAAGCGTCAGTTCCGTGCATTGTGGATTGCTCGAATTAATGCAGGTGCGCGTATGAACGGCTTATCCTATAGCCGTTTTATTGCTGGTTTGAAAAAAGCTTCTGTTACCATCGACCGTAAAGTCCTAGCAGACTTAGCTGTTAATGATAAAGAAGTGTTTACTCAGATAGTCGAAAAGGCAAAGCTGGCATTAGCCTAACCAGATTTGTACATCGACTGAAACTAAGAAAGGAGGCTAAAGCCTCCTTTCTTAGTATATGGAGCATGAAAAATCTAAGAAGCAGAAAAGCCTTGCCAAAAATAATGGTTAGTGTTGTACATCAAGTTAAGTATATTGAAGCGCTGAACAAACAGCACAATTATATTTTTGAGAAGGTTTTTGTAAAAGACTGATTACTAATAGCCGGAGTGACCCATGGAAAATCTTGATGCATTAGTTGCTGCTGCGTTAGCCGATGTATCCTCAGCAGCTAATGAGGCTGCACTGGATCAGGTGCGGGTGCAGTATTTAGGTAAAAAAGGTGAAATTACCCAACTGCTAAAAGGTTTAGGCAAGCTGAGTGCCGAGGAACGGCCGCAGGCTGGTGCCAAAATTAATGAAGCTAAGCAACAAGTGCAGCAGGCTATCAATGAAAATAAAACGTTACTTAAGCAGCAACAGTTAGATGCGAAGCTAGCCAGTGAAACAGTAGATGTTACCTTGCCTGGTAGGCGTCAGTCGAAAGGTAGTATTCATCCAGTCACTAAAACCATGGAACGGATAGAAGCATTTTTTGGTAGTGTGGGCTTTAGTGTGGCTGAGGGACCTGAAATTGAGGACGACTATCATAACTTTGAAGCGTTGAATATTCCCTCACATCATCCAGCAAGGGCAATGCACGACACTTTTTATTTTAATAGCCATACGCTGTTGAGAACTCATACTTCTCCGGTGCAGGTTAGAACCATGAAAGAAAATCAGCCGCCGATAAGGATAATTTGTCCTGGGAAGGTTTATCGTTGTGACTCTGATATGACTCATACCCCTATGTTCCATCAGGTTGAAGGGCTATGTGTTGATAAAAATATTAGCTTTGCTGATTTAAAAAGCACGATAGAAGCATTTTTGAGAGTATTTTTTGAACGTGATTTAAAAGTGCGATTTCGCCCGTCCTACTTCCCTTTCACTGAGCCTTCTGCTGAAGTAGATATTGAGTGGGGAACAGACGAAAAAGGGAATACAAAATGGCTTGAAATAATGGGGTGTGGCATGGTTCACCCTAAAGTATTTGAGGCAGTGGGAATTGATTCTGAAAAATATACGGGGTATGCCTTTGGTTTGGGGGTTGAGCGAATGGCTATGCTGCGTTATGGGGTGAATGATCTGCGGATGTTTTTTGAAAATGACTTGAATTTCTTGCAGCAATTTTAAGTGGCCTTAATAAAAGCAACGAAAGGCGTATAGTTTTCAGAATAATTAATTTGTAAATGGTAAAACGATGAAATTCAGTGAACAGTGGCTACGTGAGTGGGTTAACCCGAAAGCAACAACTGAAGAAATAGTATCTACAATCACCATGGCTGGGCTGGAAGTTGATGAAGTTGAGCCTGTTGCTGGTGATTTTAAAGGCATTGTTGTCGGTGAAATTTTAAGTACTGAGCCACACCCTAATGCTGATAAATTAAAAGTGTGTCAGGTAGCTGCTGGTAATGAAACCCTACAAGTGGTTTGCGGTGCGCCCAACGCAACAGCAGGAATGAAAGTGCCGTTTGCTTTGGTTGGGGCTGTATTGCCTGAAAATTTTAAAATTAAAAAGGCAAAACTTAGAGGGGTGGAGTCTTTTGGAATGCTGTGCTCTGAAGCTGAGTTAGGGATTTCTGAAAATCATGATGGATTAATGGCACTACCTGCTGATGCACCTGTTGGAGAAGATATACGTCAGTATTTACAACTAGATGATCATATCATTGATGTTGATTTAACGCCTAACCGTGCTGACTGTTTAAGTATTGCTGGTGTTGCTCGTGAAGTGGGTGTGAGCTTTGATGAGCCTGTTAATTCAGTTGAAATTAAACCTGTACCTCCACAAATTGATGAAAAATTTGCTATAGAAATACAG